>JAMCRA010000030.1 GCA_023380285.1 Bacillota bacterium | reverse complement strand
CAAATGAGGGTTTGCGGTTATTATTTGACATGACCTCCGGCGATATAGGATAATGATGACAGCAGAGTAAAAGAAGGTGTGGGTATGTTGCGGGGTAAACAGGTCGAGAGGGTTGAAGCCGGCTCTATTGCAGCAGAACTAAAGATTGGCCCGGGTGATGAAATTATTGCAGTTGACGATGTAGAGCCGCAAGATATACTGGAATGGCATCTGGCGGAATCCGCAGAGGAGCTTGTGCTGACTGTTAGGCATGCTGGCGGCGAACTTGCGGCTTATGAGATTGAAAAAGATTACGATGAGCCGCTGGGAATTGTTTTTTCCTTGCCTACTCTTGATCGAATTCGCTCCTGCCAAAACAGATGTGTTTTTTGTTTTATAGAGCAAATGCCGGAAGCGATGCGCGAGACACTTTACATTAAGGATGATGACTATCGACTGTCTTTCTTGTCCGGCAGCTATATTACGCTAACAAATCTGCAGGAAGAAGATCTTAAACGGATTGAGTCTTTAAATTTGGCTCCCCTGTATGTTTCTGTACATACCACAAACCCTCATTTGCGCAGGAAAATCATGAACCATTCTCAAGCGGGAGAGATTTTGCCGCTGCTCACGCGCTTGGCAAAAAGCGGTATTACTTTTCAGACTCAAGTTGTGCTTTGTCCGGGATTGAATGACAGGCAGGAGTTAGAGAAAACTATCAGGGATCTCTATTCGCTCTATCCAGCAATAAAAAGCTTGGCGGTTGTTCCCGTGGGTCTTACCGGTCACCGGGATGGTTTGTATCCTTTAGTTCCCATCGATCGGAGCCAAGCTCTTTATGTCTTGGAGCAGATCAGTCGCTGGCAGCAAAAGTGCTTGGCTGAACAAGCAACGCGCTTTGTTTTTGCTGCCGATGAATTTTTCGTAACAGCAGGCGAGGAGATTCCGGCTGCTGCATATTACGAAGACTATCCGCAATTGGCAAACGGCGTGGGATTAGTGAGATTGCTTTTAGACGACTGGAATGCTTGGTTAAATAGACTGCCTCTTAAGGCAGGCAGACAGATTTCTGCCACTGTCATAACCGGTGAATCTGCAGCAAAGTATCTGCAACCGATAATTGATTGTCTAAACAGGATTGATGGCGTGCAATTAACACTGGTTTCGCCGGAAAATCATTTTTTTGGCGGGCATGTGTCTGTAACCGGTTTGTTGACTTACCATGATATAATGAGAAAGTTAAGCAAGGAGAATGTTAAGGAGAGGCTTTATCTGCCGGCAGTAACCTTAAAGGAAGGCAAAGAACACTTTTTGGACGGGTATACAATAAATGATCTCGCTTCGGCGTTAGAGACTGACATCAGGGTTGTAGAAAACCTAAACCAGTTTCTTGCCGATTTGTTTGAGACTGAAATGAGGTGACCAGTTGTCTTTACCGGTAGTAGCAATTGTGGGACGACCTAATGTGGGTAAATCAACAATGTTTAACCGCTTGATTCAAAAAAGAGTGGCAATTGAAGAAAGCACTCCCGGCGTAACACGTGACCGCATTTATGGACGTGTGGAATGGACAGGCAGCGAATTCTGGCTGATTGATACCGGAGGGCTGACTTTCGAGGAGGACAAGATCTCCCAGGAAATTTACCGGCAGGTAAAACTAGCCTTGGATGAGGCAAATCTGATTATCTTCTTGGTAGATGTCCGCAGCGGCCCGGTCTTCCTCGATTTTGAAATCGCCGCGATGTTGCGAAAAAACGAAAAACCGGTTATCCTGGTCGCCAACAAGGCTGAATCGCCTGATCTAGTCGCAAGCATAGCCGAATTTTATGCGCTCGGCCTAGGTGAGCCATATCCCACATCTGGGTCGCACGGTTTAGGAACCGGAGATCTGCTGGATGAAATTAAAAAGTGCCTGCCGCCGGGAGAAGTTGCCGAAGAAAGAGAAGATTTGCTCAGGGTGGCGATTATCGGCAGACCTAATGTGGGGAAATCATCTTTGGTTAATAAAATTGCCGGTACGGAGCGGGTGATTGTTACCGATATCCCCGGCACCACCAGAGACTCGATTGATTTATTAATTGAACAGAATGGGCGCAGCTATCTTTTTGTTGACACAGCCGGCATTCGGCGCAAAAATAAAGTTGAAGAAGCGGTTGAATATTATTCTGTGCTGCGCTCAATCCGTGCTGCAGAAAGCGCCGATGTCGTACTCATGCTGCTTGATGCTGCCGAGGAAATATCTGAACAGGATAAAAGGATTGCAGGGATTGCTCATGAAGCGGGAAGAGCGATAATTCTCGTAGTTAACAAGTGGGATAAAGTAGAAAAAGATGAGAAGACAATGGATGTCTTTCGTGAGAAAATCAGAAAAGAATTGGCTTATTTGAGTTATGCTCCCATTCTTTTTATATCTGCTTTAACAGGTCAGCGGGTTCAGCGGCTTTATGAATTGATTGATTACGTCGCAGAACAGCATGCCATGCGCGTAAAAACTTCCCGCCTGAACGAACTGTTGGCAGACGCCACAGCAGTCGTGCCGCCGCCCACAAAAAAAGGCAAACAATTAAAGATTTATTATCTGACACAAATACGTGTAAAGCCGCCTACTTTTGCCGTGGTCGTAAACGATCCGGAACTGGCTCATTTTTCTTATCTGCGCTTCTTAGAGAATAAGCTAAGAGAATCATATGGTTTTGAAGGTACACCCATCAGGATTGTGGTGAGGAAGAAAACGAAGAAGGAGGAAGGCTGATGAATATAATTGTGGCGCTTATAGCCGCTTATTTAATCGGTTCTCTTTCATTTGGTCTGATGGCGGGCAAACTTCTCCGCGGCATAGATATTCGTCAGTACGGCAGCGGAAATACCGGCAGCACCAACATACAGCGTACGCTTGGTACTGTGCCGGCTATTATTGTTCTGCTCTTGGATGTTGGCAAGGGGGATA
>JAMCRA010000029.1 GCA_023380285.1 Bacillota bacterium | reverse complement strand
ATAAACTCTGAGCGCTTTGTGTATCATTGTTAATACGCGCAGCAAAGATGCTAAAAAGGGCTCGAGTATGAAGCGGTAATTTATTAATGTTTTCGAATACAGGACCAAGTTGCACAATAAATATTTTACTTGCGGCACCTCTTTTCAAGATAGCTTCCACCTGCACACGCTCTTTTCGCGTCATTCCCTCGGTTGGCGTGCGCCGCCTTTCTTCGACTAAATTATATCGCTTACAAAATTGCATGGGCGTCATCGCCATAGCCCAAGGGCCTTTATCAATGTCGGTTTTAATTAAATCGAGATGAACAACCGGTGTGATTTGCGGCCAATTATCTTTTTCGAGCTTCAAAAGGTCACGCATAGTATAAATATTTTTGTAGATTCGAACGCTACTGCCAAAAAACACTAATGCAGCAAAAATTAATAACACTAAAATCACAGGATAGCGTAAATAAACACCCACAACACTCGCGATTTGTGACACATCGAGAAATGTCATTTTCTCTGGATCAGCAGCGAGGATTGTCGTTCGCACATCCGCGAGTGCGGGGGTAAAGTAGCTGATCAAGCTAATTTCAGCTAGTTTGATTTTTATAAAAAAAGCAACTAATTGCTTTTTAAAAAGATACCAAACAGCAGCACATGCAGCGAAAATCGCCGCGATTGCCCATAAGATACCCATTGAATCATCAGATTGGCCACTCGGCTGTTGCGGTGGAGGCGGCATAACGTCACATCCTCAACATCTCTACTGTAAAAATACTATCCTTGTTGTTTTTCTTTGATCTCATCTAGCATTTTGCAATCAATGCAAAGGGTTGCGGTAGGGCGTGCCTCGAGTCGACGTAACCCAATTTCCACACCACACACTTCGCAATATCCATATTCTTTGTCAATAATCTGCTGCAGTGAGTCTTCAATCTTTTTTAATAGCTTACGTTCGCGATCGCGGGCACGCAACTCTAACCGAAACTCTTCTTCTTGGCTGGCTCTATCATTGGGATCGGCATAATTAATCGCATCATCTTGCATGTGATGCACGGTGCGATCTGCTTCTTCCATTATTTGTTTTCTTAATAAAGTCAATATCTTAGTAAAATGTTCGCGCATGGCAGCGCTCATATACTCCTCAGTCTTTTTTTGTTTATAAGGAGTAATTCCAAGAATTTCTAAACTGGGTTCTAAGATGTCTTTTGTAGCCATGAGCGTATCTCCTATTCTCTTTCCTTAATCAAGTGTAGTACAAATTCCTTAGGTTTACCAAGGCTAAATTTTACCCACTGTAATACGCTCAATTCCTGCATAATCACGATATGTGGATACAGAAGAATAGCCTCTTTTTTTCATCATTTCTTGGACTAAAGCCGCTTGATCAAATCCATGCTCAAGAACAAGCCAGCCTCCTCTTTGTAAATGAGGATAGGCTGTTTCTATAATCATTTTTAATGCACTAAAGCCCATTTCATTCGACACCAGAGCAGACTTGGGTTCGAACGCGAGCGTCTTCTCACTAAAAGCGAAATCATGTTCTGCGATGTAAGGCGGATTACTCACAATCGCATCAAACTGAATAGGCGGTAGCACCTCACACCAATGACCTAAATGAAAATGGATGGGTAAGTGATATGTATTTGCGTTTTCTTTTGCAACAAGAAGCGCTTCTTCACTTTGATCTGTCGCATGAATCTGCCATGCTGGCCTTTCATACGCTAGAGCGATTGCAATGGCACCCGATCCTGTTCCTAAATCTGCAATGATGGCTTTTTCTGATGTTACATATTGCAAAACAAACTCGATAATACCTTCTGTTTCAGGTCGCGGAATTAATGTGTGAGGTGTCACTTTAAAAAGAAGTGACCAAAATTCCTGATAACCTACAATATAAGCAACGGGTTCACCTTGCAAACGACGTTGGAGCATTTTTTCAAATTGTGTTTGAACTTGTTCATTGATATTTTTTTCTGGATAAGCGTATAAATAACTGCGTGACACCTGCATCACATTCGCGAGCATGAGTTCAGCATCTAGACGTGGCGAATCACTGACAGCACTCAATAATTCACTCGCTCGAAGTAAGAGAGATGCAACATTGAATTGCATCACTCACCCATCTCGGATAAAAGATCAGCCTGATGCTCATGAATTAAAGCATCCACGACAGGCGCAAGATCACCTTCTATAATTTTATCCAATTGATAGAGGGTAAGATTAATACGATGATCGGTTAATCGACCCTGCGGAAAATTATACGTTCGAATACGTTCTGAGCGATCCCCTGTACCCACCAAATTTCGTCTTGTTTCTGCAGTATGTTGACGTTGCTTGTCTTGTTCTGCCGCCAGCAATTTCGCCTTGAGTAATGACATCGCCCGTGCTCGGTTTTTATGTTGCGAGCGCTCATCTTGACATTCAATGACTAAACCCGTGGGAAGGTGTGTGATGCGAATCGCTGAATCTGTTTTTTGAATATGCTGCCCACCCGCACCTGAAGCACGAAAGGTATCGATGCGTAACTCTGCTGGATTAATTTCTATTTCGTCGATTTCATCAATTTCAGGCAAAACGGCCACCGTACAAGTTGAAGTATGCACTCTTCCTTGCGCTTCTGTTTCGGGTACACGCTGTACGCGATGCACACCGGATTCGAACTTCAAAATGGAATAAGCCCCTTCACCAATAAGACGCAACACAATTTCTTTAAACCCGCCTTGCTCACTGGCATTCGAATTAATGACTTCTACTTGCCACCCTTTAGATTCCGCATAACGTGTGTACATGCGCGCTAAATTACCTGCAAAAATCGCCGCCTCATCACCACCAGCGCCTGCTCGAATTTCTAAAAAGATATTGCTACTATCATGAGGATCACGGGGTAATAATAACACCTGCAATTCAGCTTCTATCTTTTCGAGTTCGTGTTCTTTTTCCGTCAATTCTGCTTTTGCTAATAACTGCATCTCGGAATCATTTTCTTTCAGTAATTCTCGAGCGCCTTTCATCGCAGCTAAACAATCTTGATAGGCATGAAACACTTTCACGATGGGTTCTAATTGCGCATATTCTTTTGAATATTCACGAAATAACGTTTGCTGATTGATGACCTCAGGTTCGGAAAGCAACACACTCAATTCTTCATGGCGCTCGGCTCTACCTTGTAATTTTTTTTCGATAGATGGTTTCATATTAACTCAGATTTTAATTCGGACGTGGCAAACAATTGACGAGTTAACTCCAGCAAATCAAATCGTCCCTCAACTCCTGCTTGACGTAAATGTACACTCGGATAATGTAATAATTTATTCGTAAGTGCATACGCAAAGCTCGATAATACACTCGCAGGATCTTCTCCTCGTTCTAATTGTTTTTTGGCTTTGTTTAACTCCATTTGACAAAGACCTTCGACATGGTTTCGGTAAGTTCGAATCGTATCAGAGACTTCATGCAAAGCACGACCCCATATCATAAACTCTTGTGTTTTTTCGCTAATCATTTGATAAGCTTTTTCTGCTGCGTGCTCTCTTCCATGACGATTATGCTGAATCACCGTGACCAAATCATCAATCGTTTTCAACGTAATCGATTTTATTTCTCCAATTTTTTCTTCGACATCACGAGGAATTGCGATGTCAATCATAAAAAGCGGATGACGTCTTTCGCTTAACATGTCATATGTCACAATCGGCCGCGCACTCCCGGTTGCAGAAATGACGACATCTGCTTTCGTTAACAAGTATTGCAATTCTCTAAATTCACCGACTTCTGCTTGATATTGTTTGGCCAATTGCCTTGCATTTTCGATACTGCGATTGACGATAATAATTCTCTCTGGCTGTAATGTTTTTAAATAACGCAACGCTAACTGTATTGCATCCCCTGCGCCTATCAATAATACTGTCGATGTGGTTATCGCTTCTTGACAATGTTCTTTGAGAAGACTCATTGCAGAAGAAGAAATGGAAACAGGACAAGCACCAATCGCCGTATGGGTACGAACGGCTTTCCCCACTGCAAACACTTCTTGGAATAAACGGTGAAATAAGGTAGCGACTGTCCCTGCAGCACAACTTTCAGAAAATGCGTCCTTGAGTTGCCCTAAAATTTGCGGCTCACCCATCACCATCGAATCTAATCCGCATGCAACCTGCATGATATGTTGAACAGCTCTGTCCTCACGATACACATAGAGCAGGGGTTCTAATAATTTTCTTTCAAGAGCATGCTGCCTGCAAAACCAATCGATGACTTGCTCTTCATCAGTTGCATGACAGTAAACCTCAGACCGGTTACACGTTGAGAATAAGACAGCTTCTTTTACCCCTTCATTCATGACTAAATCTTGTAAATAGAAAGGTATTTTATCAGATGCAAAAACAACTTGCTCACGTAAAGCAACAGGGGCTGTTTTATGACTGAGTCCGCAAGCAATAATTGGCATAAGGTGTTCAAATTTATTTTCAATTTAAAACTACTGTTCATTCTAAGCGAAATGTACAAAAAATCAAAATTTCTATATACTATTCTAATGCGCTTACTCTTTTGGCTCCTCACAATGGGTCTCTCTGTCTCACTCACAGGTTGCGTGACTGTGTCTTCTCATCATCCGATACAGAGCAAAAAGGAACCGTGGGATGACCGTGTGACAGCACTATCCAGACTTACCACATGGAACGTTAACGCATTAATTGCAATACAAAATTATACGCCGCCGGCACAAAATATCACTGCAACACTCCAATGGCAACAAACCAACCAACATTACACTATTCTTATATTTGGACCCTTAGGCAGCGGTACCGCGAAATTGATCGGCGGCCCCGGACAAGTCTCGCTCATTACACCTGATGGAAAAGTCCATACAGCACATTCACCTGAAGAACTCCTCACAAGAGAAACCCATTGGCGTTTACCCGTTTCTCATCTCTATTATTGGATACGCGGTTTGCCCGTTCCAAATCTACCAGCAGACAAACAACTTGATCAGTACAATCATCTTATTCAACTTTCGCAACAAGGTTGGGTTGTCCAGTATTTAGACTACACATCGCATCATGCGCTTGATCTTCCGGATAGGATATCCCTGAGTAATCCTGCATTACATGTCAAAATAGTGATTAAGCAATGGAATGAATGACACGGCTTGCCAAAATTTTTTAGCACATAACCATTGACACCCGTCCTCTGTATCAGCAAAATAGCGACCTCAAATGATCCATTTTGGGGTGTAGCCAAGCGGTAAGGCACCGGGTTTTGATCTCGGCATTCCTAGGTTCGAATCCTAGCACCCCAGCCATTCACTACATCATTCAACTGTTAACAACTTGATTATGGAAAAATTATCGTGCCAGAGATAATGATTTTTAGTGGCAATGCGAGTCAAGGGCTCGCGAAACGTATTGTCGAGCATTTAAATTTACCTCTCGGAAAAGCCATCGTTAGCAAATTCAGTGATGGTGAAACCATGGTAGAAATTGAAGAAAATGTACGTGGGCGCGATGTATTTATTATCCAATCAACTTGCGCGCCTTCCAATGATACCTTGATGGAATTAATCATTATGGCTGACGCCCTGCGACGTGCTTCTGCAGCCAAAATCACTGCAGTTGTGCCGTACTTTGGATATGCTCGTCAAGATCGACGCGTACGCTCAGCACGCGTCCCCATCACAGCAAAAATTGTCGCTGACATGATGGCCTCGGTGGGCATTAGTCGCTTGGTGACGGTGGATTTACATGCTGATCAAATCCAAGGCTTTTTCTACATGCCGGTCGATAATCTCTATAGCACGCCCATCATGCTTGAAGATATCGATAAAAATGGTTTTGGGAATATCATGGTGGTTTCACCCGATGTGGGTGGCGTAATACGTGCGCGTGCTATTGCAAAACGATTATCTGGCGCTGATTTAGCGATTATTGATAAACGTCGGCCTCAGCCCAATGAAGCACAAGTCATGCATATCATTGGTGATGTCAAAGGACGAGAATGCATTATCGTCGATGATATTGTGGATACATCCGGCACGCTTGCCAAAGCCGCTGAAGCCTTAAAAGAACATGGCGCTGCAAAAGTAGTCGCTTACATTACTCATCCCGTACTTTCGGGTAATGCAATTCGCAATATAGAATCTTCACCCATTGATGAGCTTGTCGTGACTGATACCATTCCACTTAACGAAACAGCCAAAAAATGTTCTCGCATACGTTCTATTTCCCTCAGTCATATGATTGCCGAAGCAATGCGACGCATTAGCGGGGCGGGATCCCTGAGTAGAATGTTCGTTGACTAATTCACCCTCATTAATGCTAGCCATTTTGTAATTTTCCTGTAAAATATGCCGCTCTTTCCGCTCCTGGTCGCAAGGAGCGGTGTTTTAATTATTTTTGGAGAATCCAATGTCAAACTTAACCTTTGAATTAGACGCTGAAACACGCAACGACATAGGGAAAGGTGCGAGCCGCCGCCTACGTCATGCTAACTTAGTGCCAGCGATTATTTATGGCGCAGGTGAAAAACCTGTTTCGCTTACCTTAAATCACGACAAAGTCGCTGTTGCTTTATCTCACGAAGCTTTTTATTCACACATATTGACCTTAAAAGTGAATAAGAAAAATGAAAAAGTGATCTTAAAAGCGATTCAACGCCATCCTGCAAAACCACGCATTCAACATATTGACTTTCAACGTGTGAGAGCAGATCAAAAATTACATATGCATATTCCATTACACTTCCTGGGTGCGGAAGATGCGCCTGGCGTAAAAGATGGCGGTATTGTGACTCACAACATGGCTGACGTTGAAGTCTCTTGTTTACCTGCCGATTTGCCAGAACATATTGAAGTCGATGTTTCTGAAATGGCAATGAACCAAGTGATTCACTTATCAGAGCTCAAATTACCGAAAGGGGTAGAGTTGGTAGCATTGACTCATGGCATAGAAGGACATGATTTACCGGTTGTCTCTATCCATCTACCACAGGTGGAAGAAGAACCTATCGAAGCCGTTGAAGAAGTCGTTGCCGAAGGGGCAGAAGGCGAAGCAACAGCGTTTTGCACACCAGAAGAATCAACTGAAACCAAAAAACCCGAGTAACCTTATCTTAAGGAGCCAGCCTTGTCGTCAGGTATTCAACTCATTGTCGGCCTTGGAAATCCAGGTCGAGAATATGAAGAAACCAGACACAATGCTGGCGCTTGGTTTGTGTTACAACTCGCTCATCAAACACACACCACCCTCCGTCACGAAAAAAAATATCATGGCATGCATTCTGCTGTCACATTACACGGAAACGAATGCCAATTACTGATTCCTATGACGTATATGAATTTAAGCGGACAATCTGTCAGTGCGCTCGTTAATTATTACAAAATTGCACCACAACATATTTTAATTGCCCATGATGAAATTGACTTGCCAGCAGGTGAAATCAAATTAAAATTTGATGGTGGACATGGTGGGCACAATGGATTAAGAGACATTATTCGTCATCTGGGTACAAATCAATTTCATCGACTACGCATTGGTGTCGGACATCCGGGCACAAGTAAAGAAGTGGTGCAATTTTGTAATAATTAA
>JAMCRA010000028.1 GCA_023380285.1 Bacillota bacterium | reverse complement strand
CTGTTCCCGGAGGAGTCTTTCAATCCAGTAATACAGGATGAGTTTGCCGAAAAAAGCTGGAGGGAATCCCGTTTTTGTTCACCCTTGTTCTCTTTTCTCGGACTGTGCAAGAATCGGGGGAACTTCATCCATTTCCGAACAACTAAGGATTGTGTCAGCGACAAAAACATCTTGTCGCCCAATACCGGTCAATCTAGGGATCGTTATAGGATCGATAGAAAGCCTGCATGGATTCACAAGGAAACGATCCACTTCAACCTCCGGGTGAACAGATTCAGGAAGGCAATTTTCTCTATAAGGCACGCATTCCCGTTTACCTTTTGATTTTCCTGATACTCTGGAGATTGAATCAATCAGGTGGATATCCACTGCTTTCACGTCTCTTGGCATCGCCAATCAGAGGGACTTTGTCCCTGAAAGCCGGAGTCCTCTTGTGTTGGTGGGTTTATCTTGCCGGAGTTTTTTTCCGTTTTCTTGGAACAGCTTATATCGGAAGACAAAAAATCTGGTCAGCAAAGATCCGAAAAGAAAATACCCAGACAACAGGTCCATTCCGATACATCCGGCATCCTGTTTATACCGGCTCTCTTTTGATCATTTTTTCCCTCGCTCCTCTTTGTTCTCCTCAAGGGGCCCTTTTTCTTCTCAGCACAGGTGGACTGTTCACATACTATCTTGCCAGGCAGGAAGAGACGATTCTTGACACACCAGTGGTAGGGAGACAACAAGGTTCCTCCATCAACCGGTTTTGGCCAAAAAAGGGATTCCTCACGTTTCTCCGAAACGACGGATTGCGGGAAATCGCAAAGAAAAAAAGAGAGATTTTCTTTTCAGAGTTTTACAATATTGCTTTCGGAACGGGATTTTTCGTTTTTGGTATCAGTCTTTCTGTTCGGGCATTCTGGTATGCATTTTTCGGTTCTCTGATCCTGATGAGCGCCGTTTTTCTTTATTTCCGGATTTCCTCCCAACCCATCCCGTAGGAGATCGCTCTTGAAAGAGAGTCCTCTGATCACCCTTGCAACGGATTTTGGATACAACGATCCCTATGTCGGAGTTTTGAAAGGAGTCTTGTACTCTCATCTCAAGAATCCAGGAATCGTCGACATTACACACAATCTTCCCGTTTTTCGACCGGACCTTGCGCTTCCCTTCCTGCTTGATTCGCTGCCGTGGTTTCCCGCAGACTCTTACCATCTGGTCATTGTCGACCCGGGAGTTGGCTCAGAGCGACAAGGGATCCTTATGCGAGGTTTCTTTGGATGGATTGTCCTGCCTGACAATGGACTTCCCCAACAACTCCTTAAATGGCTGGGTCCCCTGGAAGCTTATCTTCTGAACAAAAGCTCTTTTCCGGAAGGAAATTCCTCTCCAACATTTCAGGCAAGAGATTTTTTTGCACCGGCTCTTATCCGTCTGATACAGGGAACCCCGATTCTCGATTTCTCCTCACCCATCAGGGCCGAGCAGTTGAAGACGATACCGGAACAATCCTCTGGAAACTGTCTCGTCTGGAACACAGACCACTTCGGAAACATTCTCCTTGGCTACCATGTCCAAAAAAACCCTGCAGAGGTCAACATTCTCCTGGGCAGAGAAAAGATTCCATTTGTAGGCAGATATCAGGACATACGTCCCGGAGAGTTGGGAGTTCTAGTCAATAGTTCCCGGTGGCTGGAAATTTTCAGCAGAGAAGATTCAGCCGCGAACCGGCTAAACGTGAAAATCGGAGACAGGATTCCCGTCGGTATCGTAGGGGGTGAGGGACGTTATCTTTAAAATCCTTGTCTTTCAGAAATCTCAATTTTCCTTCCGAAGCTTGTAAGGAAAATTGTCATAATAATAATCGGGAGGAACGCTTTGTAGAAGATCCGGGAGCTGGTACGGAGTGATCGGATTCCAGGGTCCTCTCAGATCATCTGCAGCAAACCAATGTTTATGCCAGTATTGAAAATACTCTCCCTCACGATAATAAAGGGGACGGTCGGAGGAGAAAAAAAGATACAGATTCGTTCGAGGAAGGAGCGTTGGGACCGGTCTTGCGTCGAAGCGGATCGGAGTGGGCGTTTCATCGGACAGGTCTGCCGTGTGAGCCGTTTCGGCAGACTGGCATCCTGCCGCAAGCATCAGGAAAAAAGCGAAAATCCATGCTGAAAATACCGGAAGACAAAAAAGACCCTTGACTCCTTGGGTACGGACCCCTAGAATCCCTCTCATGAATGAGACGCGCAAAAAATCGTTCAAGAATCCGGTTCTTCTTATCATCGGTCTTTTGATTCTCCTTTTGTCCGGATTATACTACGTCTCTTCCGAATTGCCCCATTTTCACGCAATGGGGCCATAGTTAGTTCTTGCCCTCTCCCTTCTTCCGACAACTTTCGCAGATCCCTTCAATCTCAATCCTGTGTATTGTGGAAGAGAACCCTTCCCTCTGAATCACTTCTTCCAGCTCTTTTTCAAACGGACAGGCGTCAATATCCCGAATTTCGCCGCAATCCCGGCAGATAATATGGTGATGATGTCCTTTCGAACCCACAATATAAACATCATCCCCGTTTTCCCTGTGAATCTTCTCGAGAATCCCCTGTTCGAGAAACAGATCAATTGCCCGAAACAACGTCGCCCGTCCTATGGAAGGTTCCATTTCGTTCGCTTTTTTTTCAAAGTCCAATGCTGAAAAACTTCCTCCGAAGGTCTCCAAAACCTGCAGCAAGGACAGTCTCTGGTCTGTCAGTCGGTATCCGCCGTTGTTCAGTATTGACAGCATTTCCTGATACGTATACATGGAACTTCCTTTTTCAGAATTCACTCTGACAGAATCCTGTCAGATGTCTCTCTCTCCCCTGTCAAACGGTCGGCAGGGAATTATCCGGAAACGTAGAGAAAAGAAAAAGCCTTGAGAGGACTCTGGGGATACAGAACCTTCTGAAGAAAATCCCCCAGAAAATTGAATTCGTTCACGACCTTTGGATAAGCCGAGACGGAAGAAATCAAAAGCGGATCCGTACAGCCATTGATGTAGTCGCCAAGACCGAACCCTTTTCGGGTATCCACGGGAACCGGGGAGAGGGTCTTGATAAAACGGTCGATGTCCGAGTGGAAGAAATATCGTCTATATACGTGGTCTTCCCAGTCCACCCACTTGACCTCAATCGCCTGGATATATCCATTGCTTCGGCCGATAAATCGAACAATCACTTTTTTGTACTTTTCCGGAATCCGGACGACCCTGTTGTGTTCACAGCGGATCACGAACGGATGAGAGGCATCTATTTCAAGAGAGTATGGCAGTTCGTAAGGAAGGGTTTTCGGATTAAAAAAATGGTTGATCACCCGAACATTGATCCCGCTGGGGCTTGCATCGGGAGTCAGCCCGATGTTCGACAGGGTCGTCCTCTTCGTCACAGTGGTACAGGAGGATAACAAAACAGTACACAGAAAAATACCGATGAGCGAAGAACGTGACTTCCATTTTTGAACGTCCATTGACCCTCCAGATCGTTGCTATGAACTCCAGGAAAGTGGTCCCCTCCGGGGAGGGAGCACTAAGGGTTTTTCCCCTGCCGGGGATGATGCCCGCGCAAAGTCAGGGAATCATACCAAGAATTCATTCTGTCATAAACAACCGGAACAACCACAAGAGTGAGAAGCATTGAAGAAAGGAGTCCACCAATCACGACAAGAGCCATCGGAACACGCAGGGCACCTCCCGCACCCCACCCGAATGACATGGGAAGCATGCCCGCAATCATCGCCACGGTCGTCATCAGAACGGGCCTGAGACGGACAGGACATGCCTCCATCAGGGCGGCGCGACAACTCATTCCTTGCCGACGCAAAGTGTTTGTATAATCCACGAGTAAAATTGCATTCTTGGCAACCAAACCAAACAGGATAATCACCCCCATTGCACTCATTAAATTGAACGAGGTACCCGTCAGACGGAGTGCGAGGATCGCCCCCACCAGGCTGACCGGGATTGAAATCATGATGACAAGGGGGGTCAGAAAGTTTTCAAACTGTGCGGCAAGAACCATATAGACAGCCAGAATCGAAAAAAGAATGGCCATGGCAAACTGGCCCACAGCTTGCTGAAGGACATCCCCGGAGCCACCGAACCGGTAAGAATACCCCCGCGGAAACAAGGGACGAATAACAGTCTTGATTTCTTCTATGGCCTTCCCAAGCGTCTTCTCTCCGGACAGGTTCGCGTTGATCTCCACAGATGGCATCCGGTCATCCCGAATCCTTCTTTCACCTTCACTCCGGTAATCCAGCTCTGCCACACTGCCCAAGGGAACGACCTTCCCATTGCTTGCCAAAAGAGGCAACCTTGCAAGACCCGACGGATCTGTCAATGCCCGGGGATCGACTCCGACCAGAACTTTCCTGATCCCCCTTTCCCCGCTGACGGTCGCCACACTTTCCTCATTCAGCATCAGCCGGAGAGTATGCGCGAGGGAAAAAGGACTGACCGCTCCATCCCGAACAGTCTTTTCCCGGGGGTGAATAATCAAGACTTCCTGACGGCTCATTCCCTGAAAGGACACATCCACCAGCCCTTTTATCCGGGTCAACCGCTCCCTAGCCTGATCGGCCACAGACAGAAGCCTTCTCTGATCAAGCCCCATCAGAATCAACTGAAGTGGTATTTCCGGTGAATTCCCCCCCAACAGGGAAACCCTGTCAACCGAAGCCTTGTCTCCAGAATCTTCGGTGAAAAATTGGCGAACCTCGGCCATAGACTCGTTCTGCGTTATCGAGCGCTCCTTTGGGGGCTTGAGAGAAACATAGAGATACCCTTGATTGATTGGCGTTTCCGGATCTCCCCCGATCTGGTAGAAAACGGAAGAGACGCCATTCATCTGCCGGATCTTGTCAGAAACAAACAGAAATCGCTTATCGGCATAATCGGCAGAGGAGGAGAGCCCCGCCGTCATCTTCACCAGGTAAACCCCCTGATCTGTTTCCGGCACCAGATCAATCCCGATTCCCGGAACCAGAAAAACGACGCCTGCAAGGGTTCCGACTGTCGTCAGAAGCACGACCCGGGGATGATCGAGACACCAGGCAAGAAGCAACCGATAGCGCCCGCGCATTTTTTCGATCACCGACGGGTCCCCGTTTTTCTTCTCTTTTCTGCTTGTGGCCCTGTTTCCTCTCACCATGCGGGCAGCAAGGACAGGAGTCAACGTCAGGGAAACAAGCATGGACATCAGGACAGCAAAAGAGACTGTGAGTCCAAATTCGTGAAAAAATTTTCCAAAGACTCCTTTCATGAACGCCACTGGCACAAAGACGGCAACAATACAAAATGTTGTTGCAAGGACGGCCAGTCCGATTTCGCCTACCCCCTCCCTTGCAGCGACTAATGGTTCCTGACCCATTTCCCGGTGTCGGGAGATATTCTCCAGAACCACAATGGCATCATCCACCAGGATCCCGACGACAAGGGAAAGTCCCAGCATTGTCAGAGTGTTCAGGGTGAAGTGAGCCAGCCGCATAATGGCAAACGTTGATATGACTGAAGCCGGTATGGCCAGGGAGGCGATAATTGTCGACGACCAGGACCCGAGAAAAAGAAAAATGACGACAACTGTCAGAAATCCGCCAATAAAAAGCGTCTCAAACAACTCCCTGTCGTTCTTTGCGACAAACCCCGAGAGATCCATCCGGATAATCGGTCTTCCCCCGAAAGAGGAAGGAAATTTCAAATCCGCCAAAAGGTGTCGCACTTCTTTTGATACCTCAATCCCGTTGGCATCATGTTTCTTGTAAACCTTGAGACCGACCGCAAGCTTCCCGTCCAGACGCAAAATGGAAACAGGCTGTTCGGGAGACTCATCGATAGATGCAATGCGGAACAAGGGAATCTGCCGGCCGGCTCCCAGAATGACGGGAAGATTTTCCAGAGAGGATTTCGTCAACCGGTCTTCCCGTGTTTCCACGAGAAGTTCCTGCTTTCCCTGGACGACTTTTCCCGTCGGAACAAGAAGAGAGGCAGCCTTGATCGAGGCGATCACCTGGTCGATTGTGCCTTTGTATCGACCGAGGTCGCCTGGACGGATCCAGACATGAAGAACCGTTTCCGGTGGCCAGAGGGAAACGACTGACGATACCCCTCCCAAAGCCCGGAGAGGACTCACAAGGTGCATCCGCAACCATTGTCTGTCAGAGGGGCTTCGGGATCCCTTAAGCGGGAAAAGAATCCAGAGAAGAGGCATTTCTGTGGGGGTCACGCGGGAAATGACCGGATGGGTCACATCCTTCGGCAAGAGAGGGCGCGTCTGCTGGACTTTTTCTTCAACGCGGGCAAGCATTCTTCCAGTCCGGACCGAGTCAGGGAAGATCAATGTCACGGACGATGCCCCGGGAACGCTGACCGAATGGATATGCTGGATCCCTGGCAATGTCGAAAGCGCATTTTCCAGGGGGACAGTCACCTTCTGTTCGATGACGCGGGCACTTGTTCCCGGCTCCTGAAGTGTGACAGAGAGAATGGGAAAGGAAACGGAAGGAAAGAGATCCTCCCCGAGACGAAGATAGGAAACAGCTCCGGAAATGACCAGAGCCAAAAGCATCATCCCGACAAAAACAGGACGTTTTAATGCCAGATTTGATAAAAACATGCGCGCGAGGTCACCTCATTGGTCCTGTGGTCGAAGGAAGAAAGGATTTTCAAAGCTGAACGTTGGGCGCATAATAATAACAAAGCTTTGATTTTGAGCAAACCCTGAACGCCAGGAAGGGAGGAACAAAAGAGATGTCGAGATTTCGGATTTTCGCGGGCGGAGCCGCCATGATCCTGCTTTTATTGACGACGGCTTCCTGTAACTGGTTTTTGAGTTTTCCCGAGCAAGGGACCCGAGCCCCGATCAGCCACAACCCGGTCCTGAAGATCGGAGAACGATATACCGACCTTTGTACCATGAATGTTCCAGACCACCTTCATCGGGAAAGCATCAGCCACGCTGTTTTTCACCATCGTCCCTTTCTCATCTTCTTTGGAGCGCCGGTTCACTGCACCCCATGCGTGCATGAAGACCGGCTGATCAAGGGACTTATGGACATCTACCATTCCCGGATGGCGTTCGTCCATATCGACGACTATGAGGACTCCGAACAAGCGACCGTTCATGACTGGCGGGTACACGGAGAGCCCTGGGTGGCCCTGATCAACCGGGAAGGCACCATCGCCAATGTGATTCCGGGAGATGCAAGCTATGACTCACTGAACGTCATGATCAAAAAACTGGTCCGGTAAGAGAAGGGCGATTCCGCCCGCACGTCTCGTCTCTTACCCCTCAAAAGCCTTCGATCATTTACAGATGCCATTGATGGAAGCCTCACGATTTCTGTCTTCTCGATCTTACCCAGGCCCGGACCCAATCGAGTTCCTCCTGACGTGAATTTAAAATCCCTTTTTCCCGAAGCTCCCGGATTTCTATCAAAAGATTTCCCATTTCCGGAGAAGGCTCGATTCCCTCTTTTATAAGGTCTCTCCCGGTCAAAGACATCTCACCAAGGGGTTGCTGATCCCTATCAGCAAGAGCTTTTTCGAATGAGGCAAAAGTTTCCGGTCCCCCGCGAACAAGATTCAGAAAAATCATTTGTGGGGAGAGGTTGGGGAGGATATCCGACTGTGCTGTCTTTTCCCTTCCGTTTTCGGAGGGAACCGGGAACAGAGACTCCCGTACAACTCTCGCTCTTTTCTCTGGAACACCGAGAAGTCGAAGCCCTCTGTCACACTCCTGCCGGGGAAGCCCATAAAACAGGGCAAGAAGCAGGAGCATCTCTCTCCAGAAGCGCCCCAATGGGGAGAAGACACTTTCATGAACGGTCAGGCGATCCCATGCAAACACTCTTTTCCTCCTTGGAGAAGACATCTTCAAGGAGGGCAAGGCATTTTCCCAGGGTTTCTCGAGCAACCAGCGAAAAACGATCGCACATCGCGACTCCTCGCGAATCGCGGCTTGAATTTCATCCCACAACCGACTTTTTGAAGACCTCAGAAATGCCCCGTTGAGGCGAGCGCTCTCCAAAGCCCGGGATGTCCGAAGATCAGGAGTGAAACCCAGTCGCTCCTGGAAACGAAAAAGACGAAAAATACGGACCGGATCGTCCTCGAACGACGCAGGGGACAAGATCCGCAATTCTTTGCGGACTAAATCCTCATATGGCGTTCAGGGTTTGCTCAAAAGAAAACTGTTCTGGAAAGGTTCCTCAAGAGGAAACGCCATGGCGTTCACAGAGAAGTCCCGACGGTAAAGATCCTCGTAAATGGAGGAAGGAGTCACGACAGGCATTCCGCCCGGAACCGGATAGTCATCCGTGCGGCAGGAGGCAATATCGATCCGGACAGGAACTTTGTCATGCAGGACATCGATTTTGCATGTTCTGAATTCCGATACCCTGCCAATCCGGACACCAAAAGATTCGGCAATCGCCTCTCCCCATTGCACAGCATCTCCCTCAAGGGCAAGATCGATCTCCGGACGTGTTGGCCTTCTCAACATCAACATATCCCGGACCCACCCCCCGACGACATAGGCCTTCCGCCCGGGAAGCCTGGGGATTCTCCGGAAAAAAGAGCGCCAGAATGGCATGCCTGAAAGAGGGATTCTCATAAGAGGCCCCGGATAAAAGGAAAATGCGGAGACACTTTCCGGAAAACCCGAAATTCAGGTAGAATACTCCTGAATCCCGGAGAAATGAGATGATGAAGGATCACATGGCATCGCCGGCTCCAATACCGTCCGAACTGGACGCCAAAAGCCAGGAAAACTCCTATATCGCCCGAGTGCAAACATTGCTGGGGGAAGAAAAAACATCGGCTGCGCTCGACCTTCTTGATGAAGGATTGCGTCTTTTCCCCGTCTCTTCGCCCCTTTTGGTCCTGCAGGGGAAAGCGTTTGAGTCCATGCGGCAATGGGAGAAAGCCGAAGGATGTTACTGGCGATCCCTGAAAGAACCTTTTTCCCCTGTTCCGGAATCCTTCCTTTCCCTCGCGCAGGTGCGACATGTTTCCGGAGAACCGGAAAAGGCTCTCTGGTTTCTGGAAGAAGGGCTTTCCCTCTTTCCCGAAAACAACGACCTTCTGAGAGAGGCCGGCATCCAGAATGGCCTTCTCGGTCAATGGTGGCTCGCCTTTCGACGTATCCGAAAAGCGTTTGTGGACCAACCCTCGAAAACACAAAACATGCTTGCTTATGGCGCTCTTCTGGAACGTCTTTCTTTTGCGGATCTCCTTCCCGAACTGATTCCACTCTATGAAAAACTGGTCGAGCAGGATCCTGCCATCACAGAACACCAGATTCTTTATGCCCGTGCACTTGAAAGAAACAATCAGATCCGCAAAGCCATCAAGCATGTTCGAACCCTTCTGAAAACAAACCCCAAAAATCCGGTCCTTCTGAAGGAGATCGGAAGGCTGCTCCTGAATCTGAACGAACATACCCGATCCATTGATTCTTTGCGCTTGTCCATGGAATCTGCCGGGGAGTCCGCCGAAACGCACTATTTTATTGCGATGGCCTACAAGGCCAGCGGAAAACCGCTGGCCGGCATCGAAGCCATCAAAAGGGCGCTCTCGATGGAACCGGACAACCCGGAATACGAGACACTTCTTGGACTCCTATATATTGACCTCGGGGAACCTGACAAAGCCTTCACAGCCTTTCAGTCTCTCGAAGAGGCCTTTCCCTTCCGGTCTCTCGGAGACCTCTACCTCCGGAAAAAATCCTCAAACAAGGCTATCACTGCCTACATGACCGCTTTCGAAAAGGATCCCGATCCCCGGACGGGTCTTCTTCTTCTGAAGCTTTTGTCTTCCAGAAAGGACTGGTTTCTGTTTTTTGAAACGCTGGCGTGGATGGAAATTCTGTTCCCGGATAAAATTGAAAAAAAATTTCTGACAGACAAGCTTCTTTCGCGCTGGAAGGAGGATCAGGACTTTCCCCTGACTCCAGCGGAAAGTCTCGCCATCCGGGCACTCTCTCTGTACTTTGCGGGAAACAGGGAAGCGGCCTTCCCCCTTCTCGAGCAGGCCGTTCTCGCCGATCCCCTGAGCGAAGTTCTCTACTGGATGCTGGGACTTCTGGAGGAAGAAAGAGGGAACAAGGAAGCTGCCTTGACATGGTATGGACGCATTCTCCACAGTACCCGTGAACCCGTCACGCTCTTCCATACCATGGCCCGCGTCCGGACACGGGGAGGGGATAGCTTCGCCGTCCTCGAACAAATGCTGGAGTCCTTTCTCGCCCACTATTCCTCACGGCCGGGGTTCTACCGGGTCCTTCATGAATGGGCCCTTCGGACAGAAAATCGTCACAAGGCACCTGAAATTTTGATGAAGGCGATGACGGTCCATCCAAACGACGTCTCTCTCTATGAGCTTTTCTGCCATTACCACCCCGACCTTTCGGGACGGGACGGCCTGCCTCCCTTTTCCGGTCAGAAGAGCGTCTCTCCAGCGGTCTGAAGAAGAACACCTTCCCGCAGCCCGGAATCGGAAACGACGAGTCCTGCCTGTGAAAGCGCGTGCATCACCGAAAGCAGGATGAGCGCTCCTGCGAAAATAATGTCCTCCCTCCCTTTTTCAACCCCGGGGATCTGAAGCCTCGCTTCCAGGGTCTTTCCGGAAAGCTCATCAAACAGATCCTGAACGGTGCCCCTTGACAGTCCCTTTCGGTGAATCAGCGAAGGATTGTAAACTTTCATCCCCAGAGCCATCGCAAGGAGCGTGGTGACACTGCCAGCCGTTCCTACGGTCGTGATGCTCGATGTCACATAGGGAAGAAGCTGGGAAAAAACCGGTTGGAGGGATCTCCGGACAAAGGCCTCTGCTTCCGAAATTTCCTTCCGGGAAGGCGGGTTCCCCCGCAAGAACCCTTCCGTCAAGGTCACGACTCCCACTTCGATGGAAAAAGCCTTCAAACAATCCTGGCGGGACTCTCCAAAGATCAGTTCCGTCGACCCTCCTCCGATATCCAGGACGAGATACGGGGGAGTCAACCCCTCCATGTCCTGAAGCGCGCCAAGATAGGTCAGACGGGCTTCCGTCTCTCCGTCGATCACCTCCATCGGAACGCCTGTCCTTTGCAGGACTTCCTTCACAACCGCATCGCGATTGGAAGATTGGCGGACAGCGCTCGTCGCCACAATCCGAATTCTTTCCGGAGCAAACGCCCTGCCTCTCTCCAGAAAGTCATTCAGGACACGGACGGTTCTCTCCAGGGGACCGGGGCTGATCGTGCCGGTTTGTTTTAACCCCTCCCCCAGACGCGTGATGCGCCCCTCCGTAAAGAGAACCTCCTGAATCCTCTGACCGGAACTCCTGGCGACCATCATCCGGACGGAGTTGGTCCCTACGTCAATGACACACACCTTTCGGACATCCAATGCTAAAAACCTCTCTGATTTCCATGCGCGGAAGAGGATCTTTCGTTCACCGCCCCCGCCTTGTTCTGACACTCCGAAACCGTCCCCAAAAGCAAATCCAGTTCGACCAGATCCGCTTCATCCAGTTCACTCTGATTCCTCTTAGAATACAGGAAATCTCCCACTTCCCGATAGGCTCTTCTCAGACGGGTTTCGTTCTGAAATCGGGTCAGGATTTCACGGAGTGCGTCATCAAGACGGAAAAACCATTTCAGAAATCGGATACCCGCAGGGACAGAAAGGTTCCATCCTTGTCTGGCAGCAAGCAGAAGATCCTCCTGCTCCTCTTCAGACGAAGCGGGAGTTAACGGATCATGAGCCATTCCTGGACTCCCGGATAGCGATTCTGGATAAAGTTCATCAGCGTCGTCCATTCCCAGGA
This sequence comes from Bacillota bacterium, assembly GCA_023380285.1. Next base: position 26,514 of record JAMCRA010000028.1, on the reverse strand, counting down.
ATGTTCAACCAGTTCTCCGGACGACGGCTCAAGAAACATTGAAGCCTGTTCGCGAGCCAGAAGCAAGATGTCGACATCCCGAACAAGACTGGCCACCTGAAACATCGGCAAACCGGATTGTCGGGTCCCGATAAACTCTCCCGGTCCCCTGAGACGGAGATCTTCTTCGGCTACCGTAAACCCATCCTCTGTCCGGACGAGTATTTCAAGACGCCCGACGGATTCCCGCGAGGCGTCGGGTCCGGGAATCAGATAGCAGGTACCCGGCAAACTTCCCCGCCCGATTCTTCCCCGTAATTGATGGAGCTGTGCCAGTCCAAACCGTTCGGCGTTTTCCACGACCATGACTGTCGCGCCCGGAATGTCCACTCCGACTTCCACAACTGTCGTCGATACCAGAAGGCGAATTTTGCCCGACCGAAAAGCTTCCATGACGGCCGCTTTTTCCTCCCATGGCATTTTTCCCGTCAAAAGCCCTGTCGATACAGAAGGCCATTTCTGCGAAAGGACAGCGAACATGGAAGTGGCATCCCGGATATTTTCCTCTTGGGATTCTTCAATGAGAGGATAGACGACGAACACCTGTTCACCCCTGTCAAGAGCCGGAGCGACAGATTCGTCCCAAAAACACTCCCTGCGGTTTTTTGTGACAATTTCCGTCTTCACCGGTTGCCTTCCGGGAGGTCGTTCATCCAGAACAGAGAGGTCCAGATCTCCAAAGTAGGAAAGGGCAAGGGAACGCGGGATCGGTGTCGCGGTCATCACGAGAACATCGGGATTTTCCCCTTTCTGGATAAGAGTTTTCCTTTGCTCAACACCAAACTTGTGCTGCTCATCCACGACGATATATCCAAGAGAGGAAAAAACAAGGGCATCCTGGATCAGGGCATGGGTTCCGACGACACAATCCACGTCACCCCGGTGCACGGCTTCCATCAGGGCCCGTTTCTCCGATTTTTTCACAGACTGTGTCAAAAGGGCGATCCGGATACCGTGCGGCTTCAGGAGGGAAGTGATCGAAGCATAGTGTTGCTGCGCCAGAACCTCCGTTGGTGCCATCAGGGCGGACTGCATCCCCCCGCGAAAAGACAGATAGACACCCCAGGCCGCGACAACAGTCTTTCCAGAGCCGACATCCCCGAGAAGAAGGCGATTCATGGGAGAAGACTTTGACATATCCGAAGCGATCTCCCGACAGGCTCGCTTCTGTGCTTCCGTCAGAACATACGGAAGACTTTCGCTAAATGCCGTTTCTGCGTTGTCGGGCGTCTGCCGGTTCCGGGAACGGGAAGAGAGCCGGATTTCTTTCTTCTTGTACCCCATCAGAAACTCAAGGAAAAAAAGCTCCTCAAAAATAAAGCGCCTGCGGGGAGGATATTCGGGGAGGAGGAGGGAATCGATGTCTCCCTCCACGGGAAGAGTCCTGGGAAAGTGCATCCCGACAATCGACGGGAACCACCCCATGATCCCAAGACTGGTGAGAACCGCATGCGGCAATGGCTCGAAAACATTCCCCCAGAGAGCTGTCAGAACAACTCCGATGGTTTTACGAAAGAAGGACGAGGAGAGGCCATGGGATTCATGATAGACCGGCACAATCCGGTTGACATGAAAGCTTTTTTGCCCCTTCTTCTCTTCATCCATTTTCTCAACGACGGGAGACCGAAGCGTCAAAAGGCCGTCGTAGTCCGAGATTTCCGGCTTGCCATAAAAGAATCCCATGGATCCGGGGGGCAAAGTCTTGAGCAAATACTCCTGACCGAACCAGACAGCCCGGACTTCTCCCGAACCGTCTTCGAGGTCCGCCTCAATCACAGGAACCCGAAAATTCCGCAGAGCTTTCTTCCGGATGTCTCTGACCCGTGCCACAAATCCGGACGGTTTTCCCGTGACAAGCTGCCGAATCGATGGAGCGGCCCGACGGTCTTCGTACCGAAACGGAAAACAGTAGAGGAGATCGAGGACGGTCCGATACCCTGCCAATTCCAGTTTTTCGGCTCTCTTCTTCCCGATATCGGGAACGACATGCAAGGGAGAGACGAGAGAGAGAACGGGCTTATCCATCAGTACTCCCCGGATCCATTCATTCACGTCTATTCGAAAATCATCGCTTCTGGCATCCCTGAACTCTCTCTCGGGGAAGCAATTGATTTTGAATGCGTTTCCCTTTAGAATTTTCCTGTTTTACGACTTTTTCATAAGGGGGAGAACAAGTGGCAGATTCATGTGCAGTATGTGGGAAAACGAAAGTCGTTGGCAACCAGATCAGCCATTCCCACCGGGTAACCAAAAGAATTTTCAAGCCCAACCTTCAGAATGTCCGTGCTCTGGTGAATGGCCAGGCAAGACGCATACGCGTTTGTACCCGTTGCATCCGCTCCGGAAGCATCAAAAAAGCGCTCTGACAGAAAACCCATTGCGGGAAAGTCAGGAATCCAGGATTTTTAGGGAGCCGGCTTTCTCGCGATCGCTTCCATTTCGATCCTGGCCCCTTTCGGCAAGGCACTCACTCCCACAGTCGACCGGGCGGGAAACGGCTCCCTTAAAGTTCTTCCATAAACTTCATTGACCTTCTCAAAATCTTGCATATCAACCAGATAAATTGTCATTTTCAGGCAGTTTTCCCAACCGATGCCCGCTTGCAAAAAAATACCCTCCATGTTGGACAAAATCCGCCGGGTTTCCGCTTCCACACCCCCTTCGACGATCTTTCCCGTGGACGGATCCAGCCCAATCTGCCCCGACAGGAAGATCCATCCCTCCGCCTCACGGAAAATCGAATATGGACCAACCGGCTTGGGAAACCCCGCCCCCTGATGATCAGAATTCAAAGGTGCCTCCGAGGAAAGCGCCAATCAAGGCATAAGCCAACGTCGCAACACGGGGATCGCCATTCAGCCGGCACACCTCTCCACATGCTGCCTGACGGCGGTTCCAGACAGAAAGGAAAAAGCCGAATGCCGCCCCGACTGCGGCTCCGGCAAAAATGGCCTGAAAATGAACGTGCACGTGTCCTCCTTGTTGGACAATAGGGATCTTGTCGCGCCAGAGGGCTCATTGTATCATGAAAAAAAAGTCCCCGGCACCGCTCGTTTCTTGTCCCGGGTCTCTTCCTGAACCCTTGAATGATGTTACCCGTTCAATAAGGAGCAACCCAAATGGCCAAGGTTTCGGTCCTCTATGCCGACTGGTGTTCAAGTTGTCCGGCAACAAAATCTTTCTGGAAATCCCTGAGAAACGATATTCCCTTTCAGTATGAGGAAATCAACATCGATTCCGAACGGGGAAAAGAACTGGCTCAACGTCACTCCATTCAGTCGGTTCCGACCACCCTTGTCAACGGAAGGGTGTATTTTGTCGGCAAGCCTGAAAAATCCCGGGCCATTCACCTCCTGAAAACGCTTAAGTAAAAAGACCGTCCCCTTTTTCAGAAAAGACCTAGCGCGTCGTATCCGGCCATCCGGTCCGGCCCAAAGAGGAGACATACTGGGCCAGATCATGTCTCTGTTCAGGTGTCAGAAAGGTAAAGGGCGGCATTGGAGAACCCGGAAAGTGGGCCGAAGAGTTAACAAACTGAACGATCAGCCAGTGCTCCGAATGACCAACAAGCCCTTCTTCTGATAGGTCGGGGCCGATATGTCCCCCCTTTCCCATCACCGTATGGCACCCCATGCATCCCGAATGCTCGAACACAAGTTTTCCCCTCTTCACTGCTGCCGGATCAAGGGGCACGAGCTTTTTGAAGCCTGCTTCCGCGGCGATCGACAATCCCAGCATACTCCCCAGAACCAAAAGCATGGACAAGACGGCGACCGGACGATGAAAAGGAGAGCGCTCCGGTCGTTGATCCACAAAAGGCAGCATCAAGAGAACCAGGGCGATGATTGCCGGCAGTCCAATAACACCCAGAATCTCCGGACGAATCATTTTCAGAAGCTCGAAGATCCAGTCAAAATACCACGCCGGAGTCGGACTGTAGGAAGAGTTGGCCGGATTGGCCATCGCTTCCAGACCGGGCGGGAAGAGAACAGACAGACTGGCGATCAAGACAAATACGGCCAGCATGGCGAGAGCATCCATCAGCACCTGTCTGGGGTAAAAATACTCTTTTTGCGCTTCCAGAGTGGAGGAGGACCCCCGGAAAGGCCCCGCCGGTCCGACACGTCGAAAAATGACCAGATGAAACACGACGAACAGGATAAACAACGATGGAAGCATCATGGTGTGAATGGCAAAGAAATGGGAGAGTGTCAAGGCTCCCAGACCACTTCCTCCACGGATGGCACTTTTCAGAAGTGGTCCCACGACCGGGACGAGACCAATCATGTTTGTTCCGACGATCGTTCCCCAATAGGCCCGCTCGTCCCAGGGAAGAAGATACCCGGTAAAAGCGGCCGTCATGGTCAGGGCCAGGAGGATGACGCCAACCAGCCACATGATTTCCCTGGGCCTTTTGTAGGCTCCCCATAAAAACACCTGGAGAAGATGCGCCCCCACCAGCACAACCATGATCGAAGCACCCCAGTAATGAAACCCCCGGATCAGTCGTCCCACATCCAGGGTTCCGTAGTGAAGGTGATCAATATAGTTGACGCTGTCCCAGGCATGATCGGGAGTGCCACCATAATAAAAAGCCAGCATGACGCCGGTGACAAATTGCAGGATGAGCGTAAAGAGAACCATACTCCCGAACACATAAGCCCAGCGGGCCCCTCCAGGCATGGGCTCTTCGAGAAGAAAACGGAGCAGTGACCGCAAACGAATGCGCTCATCGAGATATTGCATGATCCGACTGTCGGAATGGGATTTTTTCATGACGGGCCTCCGGATTGCGATCAGGACAAACGGATTTTTTGAGGGGTTCCGACCTGAAACTCTTCATAGAGGATGGAGATCTCTCCGCTTTTTTTAATCCGGACGGGCAACTGGTCCATCGGACGAGGCGCCGGGCCCCCGATACGTTTGCCATTCAATTCATAAATCGAGTGATGGCAGGGACAGATAAACAGTTTTTTATCGGAAAACCATTGAGGAGAGCAGCCCAAATGAGGGCAGATGGGGGAGAGAACCGTCAGGAGAGGTGAAGAATCCTTTTTCTCCAATGGAGAATCAAGGCCCAAAACCAGATCTTCTGAACGAGACATGGGATCCGCCGCGCCGGAATGGCGGATGAGCCACACCGTCCGGACCACCGGCACACGCATCCATCCGCTCACAGACATCGCATTGAACGTGTGTGAGACGGGTTCGTCCATCGGCAACTGATCAATGCGAACCGTGAGCGTGGTCCAATGATCGGACAGCTTTGTTTTCGCCGCCGCCAGCACATAACCGCCAATAGGGACGACCAGGCTGATCCCGATCAGAGTGGCAACGAGAACGGTGCTCCTTGCCATAAAATCCCTCCGGGACAGGGCTTCCTCCTCCCCGAGAAATCGTTCGTCGCACGGTTTGAGGGTCAATAGCGATCCCAGTTCGAGCCGGTATCCCGGCGGATAGAACCATGTGGGGACCTCCTCGAACTGGGAAATATCGAAGACGGGCAAGTCCTCAAGATGACCGGGGTGATTGAGCACCAGAACGTGTTCGGATATTTCCCGAACCCAGCTGAGAGGAACGCGCTTGAGCCCGGAAAGATCCCGGACGACAATCTCCGTAATTTTTTTTTCGGTCTCCAGAAAAACGAGCTTTTCCAGAGTACCGATGACTTGCCCCGAGGCATTCTGGACTGGAATGCCCATACGAAAGGTGACTTCCTGCCGCATGAATCCCCCTTTTCTAAATTGTCCGCTCTCTTTCCTCCCTTCGGACGTTCCCCCTAACCCTGCTCGAGGGGGAGGACCATCCCCAATGCATGGTACCCCATGTCGACATGGATCAGCTCTCCCGTAACTGCGCGAAACAGGTCTGAGAGCAGGCAAACCGTAACATCCCCCACATCCTCTGTTGTCAGCGATTTTTTGAGAGGCGCCTGCCCGGAAACCGCTTTCTGCATATCGGTAAACCCCTTGATTGCCCTGCCGGATGCTGTTTTGACCGGGCCGGCGGACAATGCATTGACACGAATGGAACGCTGGCCGAGGTCGAAGGCAAGATAGCGCACCGAAGCTTCCAGGGCCGCTTTTGCAGCCCCCATCACATTATAGTGGGGGACAACCCTTTCGGAACCCAGATAGGTCATGGCCACGATCGACGAACCATCGTTCAGAAGCCTGGAAAAGGCGCGGCAAAGCAGAACAAGTGAATAGGCACTCACTTCCTGGGCCAGAAGAAATCCGTCGCGGCTTGTATCCAGAAAGGCTCCGTCAAGCTCTTCCCTTTTTGCAAAAGCAATGCTGTGTACCAGTCCATCGTAGCGTCTTCCTCCCGATTCCGCCCGCCGTACCGCCTCTTCGACAGAAGAGTCACTTTGAACATCCAGAGGAACCAGAAGGGGAGTTTCCTTCGACGGAAGTTCCCCCAGCATTTTCTCGAGGTTGGCGAGCTGGGTTTCCCCCTGGTAAGTAAAGGTCACCAGACCTCCTTCGCGAATAATGGCCGTTGCCACTGACCAGGCGATGGACCATCGGTTTGCCACTCCCGTCACAAGAAACCTTTTTCCTTCCAGTAGATGCATCATTCCTCCCTGTTCTGATAAAGACTTGCCTCGGACGTCAGTTCCGGACGTTTGAGGGAAGCGGGTTTTTCCCTTTGTTTTCTGTGCCGGAAGTTCTCGGGGACTCAGCAGCTTTCACAGAGGAACCGGAGAGCCCTCCTGTCCCGGATGGTGGAGGGAGGAGATTCACGCTGCCTTCCGGGACCCATCGCATCCGGCTTACACGGCTTTCCCGAGCGAGAGGACTGTCCAGGACCAAAAGAAAATCGAGCGTTCCCGGAACCTCCTGCAAAAAGACGGGCCTTCCGTCGAGATGCACGGTCTGAATAAAATGATGGGTTTTTTCCGACCAGAGCCGAATCATCCGGCTTTTCGGAAAAGAAATGGCCAGCAAGTTTGTCTTCCCGATCCGCACCATCATTCCTGAGCTTTTCCGGAAACGGGACAATCGATGGAAATCCTCGAGCGCCTGTTTTCCAGAGTAGATCCCATCCCTGCAAAGAACCAGGACTTCTGCTTCCGGAGCCCTCCCCCCGGACAAAATCTGTCTGGGATGGTCGCAGTTCCCCAAGTCCACATCGGTTTGCCGATGGAAAGAGGGAAGGGAGACTGCAATCAACTGCTCTTTCCGGTAAAGGGGAAAGAGAGCCCTCTTATTTTCCGTGTCCAGCGTCACATGCCGGACACGATCTCCCAGGGCCGTCCAGTCGAGGGGTCTTCCCTCCCGTTTGTCCAGCCGGTAAAAGAGATGAACGGCACCCGCAAGAACATAATACCCAAGAGAAGGGTCCCCCCCAACCCAGGAAGGATTCAGCCCCGTCCTGACAGAAAGGGGGGGGCCACTTCTTCCCACAGGAACAACATAATAATCGCGGGAGTTCCCCTGTGCGATCAGGAGGTTCTTCGTTTCTGGGTCAAACGAGACGAAGACGGGATCCCGCAGATGCGCATCCACTCCGACCTGTTTTCCGGTTGTCAGATCGATATGGGCAACTTCCCGGTCCCGATACAGGGTCAAAAACAGCCAGTTATCCGAAAGGTCCAGGGCTGTCCGGATCTTCTGAAATGGAAACGCGTGCTCGAAAACAGTCTGAAAGTGGCCCTTTTCGGGATCACTTTCCATTGGTTCCTTTACGGAAAGGGCCGGAGTAACAGGCGGGACAGAAGCCGCTTCCAGACTGGTGGTGAAGGAAAGAAGCGACACAAGGAGAACAGCGAAGTAGGTTTTCATGAAAGGTCGACGCTTCGCCTAAAGCAATCCCAGGGAAAGTTCACGGTTTTCAGATGGCAACGGATACCATTTCGTCCTTATCGGGAGGTGGCTTTCCAGGAGGGTCGGGACCAGCTCCGAAACGAACTCCCAGACATATTCGTCGATCAGAAGGAGTTCTTCTGTCTGTGTCCCGCCTTTGAGAGAAACATGCAACCAGAGGAATCCTTTTTCCCAGAAAGGAACAAGTTCCAATGTTTCACGCCCCTTGGGCCTGGCCCGCTCAAGAAAGGTGACAATTTTCTGGACAGAGGCAAGAGAGACTGCCATTGGAAGAAGATACGACCAGGGGACGATGGAGAGGGAAACATCGTTGGACCCTTTTGTTTCCGGAAAAAGCATTCCGGAAATGTCCATCAGACGGGACTGGAAGACCCTGTCATCCGGAAACCGCTCGATCCGCTCCCGAACATTCCCCGCTTCGGGAGGACAACGGGAAAAGATGGCCCCGAGGAGGGCCATCGGAGGAAGGGTGCGGTCTTCCTCCCCGGCATTCCCCTGAAACCCTGACAGCACAGGGCTTCCCTCCGGAAATCCCGATGCCCCCGAGAACCCCCAGGCTTCCGCTTTCAGAAATCCTGTCAATCCCTCCGCGGAGACAGGGGGAAACATCGATTCCAGAAAGATCCTTCTTTCGGCAAACGAGAAGCGATAGAGATCAGAAACGTCTGCCCATTCCGGATGAATCTGCACCTTTAACCCGCGATCATCCGGCGATGCGAACAGCGCCTCGATTTGTTCCTCGATCTGACGGCAGGCTTCTGCTGAGAGCAGGTCGGGCGAACTCACCACGCCATCTGCCAAAAGCCCAAATCCGTAAAGATAACTTCCGTTTTCATTGTCTGGAAGGACCAGGGGATTCTCGATTTCCGCCTCTTCCGAATATGCTTCAAGAAATCGGCGTATATAGAGAGACCAGTCCGGAGTCATGGCGGGGACCTCTCCCAGAAGAGGGAGTGCATCCTCTTCAAAAATTTCAATCAGAGATTCTGTGAGGGCCTGATCAGTCTCCTCATCCTCCAGAACTTCATCCGGATGCCCTTTTTCCAGAATGAGGCCGAGCCTCTTTGCAGCGGACACAGCTCCATCGGGGTCGGGGAACCGGATGTTTTCTACCTCGTCCATCGTTGGATTGACCTCTCTCGATTGAACCGACCGCGCCGCGACCGGCAGACATCCGCCTTGAAACAACGGTCCCATTGAAAAACGAACGACATACTACGCTGTTTCGACCTCTTCTTCAAGAATCGGTCGGTTCGGAGGATTGGTCGGAAGATCGGTTCCAGGTAAAAAGAGGCAACCGAAAATCCTGTTCCGGCGGTTCCCATCCCTCATCTTCCGGTATAGATCGAAACAGCTTCTGTTTGTCCCAAAACCTCAGGATATCGAAAGCCCGCTCGACCACAACTTCAGGAATACCTGCCAGCCGAGCCACGTCCACCCCATAGGACCGGCTGGTATGTCCTGGAGAGATCCGGTGATGAAAGATGATTTTGCGATCCCGGACCGCAACAGACACATGCAGATTCCTTACCCGGGAACGCTTTGTCGCCAGCTGGTGCAGTTCGTGATAATGCGTTGCAAACAGGGTTCGACAACGGATCCGGTCATGAATGAACTCTGAAATCGACCATGCCAGAGCCATCCCGTCAAACGTGGAGGTTCCTCGTCCGACCTCATCGAGAAGAACAAGGCTCCTGGAAGACGCTTCATTCAGGATACGGGACATCTCGTTCATTTCCACCATAAAGGTGGATTCCCCTTCCAGAATATGATCGCTGGCCCCCACGCGCGTGAGAATACGATCCACCAGGGGGACCCTTGCCCGATCCGCCGGGACAGGAGCACCGGCTTGCGCCATGATCTGAATCAGCGCAATCATCCGCATGTATGTCGACTTTCCCGCCATATTTGGACCGGTCAGAATAATAAATTCCCCTTGCCCGACATCCACATCATTCGGGACAAAACTGGCGGGAGGGATCCGCCTTTCCAGAACAGGATGACGACCTCCGAGAATCTGAAGGGACCCTTCCGTCGTGATTTCTGGCAAACAATACCCGAATGTTTTGCCCACGAGATGGAATGCATGAAGGGCATCGATTTCTCCGACAAGACGGGACAGGATTTGCAGGTTTTCGGCCTGTTCCAGAATTCGGCTCCGAAGGGAATCCAGAAGCTCCCCTTCGCGGAGAAGAACTGCCTGGCGGGCCTGGTGGATACGATCCTCAAAAGAAATCAGTTCAGGAATGGTGAAGCGTTCCACATTGGTCAGGATCTGTTTCCGGAAATAATGGGCGGGAACCTTTTTCACCTGCCCTTTCGAAATTTCGATAAAATACCCCGACACCTGATTGTAACGAACCCTCAGGTTTTCGATTCCTGTTCGCTCTTTTTCCTGATTTTCCAAAGCAAGAAGTTCCTGGTCTCCCGTCTGCTCCATGCTTCTCAGACGACGCAGTTCAGAGTCAAACGTATCAGAAATAACCGGCCCTTCACCAAGAGTGATCGCCGGTTCTTCGACCAGGGCCTCCTTCAGCAGATCCCGGAGACCGGACAGCTCTGACAGAAGGGCTGTTGAGAGGGAGTGAGGAAAAAAGTCCTGCCATTCCGGCCGCAATGCAATTTCCATCGACCACTCCAGACTGTCCCGGATCCCCGCAATATCCCTTGGCACCCGTCCTTTCAATCCTACCCGGCCGAGCATTCGTTCCAGGTCCCCGACATTTCTGAGCTGCGCGATGGTTTCGTCAAAAAAGCGGGGATGATCGGAAAAGTACCTCTGGACGGAATGACGGACGGCAATCCTGCCCCCTGTCGCATCGGGGGAAAGAAGCCATCGACGCAGTGTTCGTGATCCCATGGCGGTTCTGGCGCGATCCAGAACTTCAAACAGACTGCCGGGTTTCTTTTTTTCCTCGCCGAAAGGAAACAGGTCGAGATGGCGAAGGGATGAACGATCCAGGACAAGATTGCCAGAGTCATTTTCCAGAACGACTCCCGTGAGATGCGGAAGAATCGATTTCTGATGCCATGCCACATAACCCACAAGCATGGACAAGGCTTTCAGGCTCTGGGGGGCAAGTTCCGGCATCCGGAAAGAAACGGGGAGAAAGTCCCGCCATCCTTCTTGCTGCTCTCGCTTCACAGAAGCCCCCTGAAAGTGAGCGAAAGAAGAGAGGAGAGAGGGATCCTCCACCAGGACCTCTTCCGGATTTTTCCGGCTGACCCAATCCACAAGCGGATCCGGGGGGAGGTCTGATGGCGGAGAGTTTTCCGGCTCGAACACACTCAGGGTTCCGTCTGTCAGATCAAGACAGGCTCCCGACCATCGCCCCCCCTCCCGGGCGACAGCAAGAGCGTTTTTCATGTTTCCGCCCGACAATGACGGGTCCTCGATCAGTGTCGCACGGGTCACGACGCGGACAATCTGGCGGGGAAAGAGTCCTTCCGTGTCCCCCTGCGTTGCAACCTGTTCGGCGATCGCAACAGAAAAACCTTCATAAACCAGACGAGGGAGATAGAGGTCCAGGGACCGCGCCGGTATACCGCACATCGGCAAAGGATTCGGACGGTTCCGGTCCCGCGTGGTCAGCGTCAACCCCAGGACGCGCGAGACAGTCTCCGCCTGCTCCCCAAAGAGTTCGTAAAAATCTCCCAGCCGGAACAAGAGAAGAGAATGCCCGACTTCAGAAAGGAGACTTTGGTATTGGCGAAAGAGGGGGGTATCCGGAAAAATAGCCGCCGGTTCTTTCTGAAGAGCATCACCCATGATGATCTGAATCCGTCGGAGGAAGAGAGGGTTGTCTCAATTTCCCCAGACGGGCCCGTGTTTTTTTCAACAAATCCGACAAAAACGCCAAAACGATTCCCGTCAGAATGGAGAGAATAACGACAATCCCGACAGGCAAAGGTGGAGTTCCGATCCAGAAAGGGATACGCAGGATAACGGTCTGCTGGTCATTCTCCAAAAGGAAGAGAAGACCAGCCGCGACAACAGCGACCCAGAATACAGCCCTCATTTCCCCTCCTTCTGCCCTGGGCGGGAGAGTCCCATCCATCCCATGACGGTCTGCAAATCCGACCAGACATCTTTCTTCGCGGACGGGTTCCGAAGAAGGTAGGCCGGATGATAGGTCGGCATCATTTTTATGCCCGGATATTCCGGCATCTCAAAACACCTGCCGCGAATCCGTGTGATCCCTTCCGACTGCTTGAGGATGACCTGGGTGGCTGTCTGGCCGAGAAGGATCATATATTTCGGCTTCAGAAGCCGGATCTGTGCTTCAAGAAAAGGGAAGCATGCATTTCTCTCTTCTGGGGAAGGAACCCTGTTTCCGGGAGGACGACATTTGACTGTATTGGCAATATAGACCTCTTCTCTCGAAAGTCCCATGGCTTGAATCATCTTTGTCAGAAGCTCTCCTGCTCGTCCGACGAAGGGTCTGCCGGTCCGATCCTCGTCCGCCCCGGGGCCTTCTCCGACGAACATCAGTCCGGACGTCCCGCGCCCTTCTCCGAAAACAACCTGATTGCGTGTTTCGGAAAGAGAACAGATTTGACAGGTCCGGACAAACCGTTCCAGACCGTCAATATCTTCCGGAAAACTGGACATCGCTGCCTCTGGAACGTTCTCCAGCTTCTTCCCTGGAGATATGGACGCTTCTCCGGAGGAGAGGAAATAAAAAGATGGGGCATGACGACCGAGATATCTCAGGTAAGGCGAGATGTCATCCAATGAGAACTCCATGTTAGATACCCCTTCCAAGCGGGGTGAGGGCTCACCGCTCTCCCGTCTCGCCAAAAAGGACCCGCAAGACCCTAATGAAGCGGATCGAAAAGAAACAGGTCCTCCCCGGTGGAAGAGACCTGCACGTCTTCAAGAGTCTTTCGGGCTTCCGGAATATGAAGCGCCAGCTCGTGTGCCAGTAACCCTGCCCGAACACCACGCCTCCAGGCGATTTCACCGGCCAGGCCATGGATATACGCTCCGGAGAGGGTGGACGAATAGGCATCTCTCCCTTGACCGAGAAAACTTGCGATGATTCCCGTCAGAACATCTCCCATTCCAGCGGTCGCCATATTCGGGGCTCCTGTCGGATTGACCGCCGTCCGGCCATCCGGTGCAGCAACAATCGTTCTCCACCCTTTCAGAAGAACGATTGCTTCCGTGAGTCGAGCCGTTTCAAGAGCAATCCTTCGAGGAGACGACAGAATCTCCGGAACGGTTAATCCGAGCAGACGGGACATCTCTCCCGGATGGGGGGTGAGAACCAGGGGAAGACCGTTTTTTCTCCTCAGCTCTTCAGGTTTTTTCTGAAAAACATCAAAAATCCCGGCATCCGCTACAACCGGACCCTCAAATTCGTCGAGAACCGATCGCACAAAGGGCAACGAAATCCGGGAGGGGTCCCAACCCGGCCCGATAGCCAAAACATCCGACCGGCCAAAAATTGCCTCTTTGGGAGATGAACCGGATGCAACCATGATTTCTGGATTTCGAGGGAGAATTTCACGTTCTGCTTCCGACCAGTATATGGTTGCCAAACCCGACCCCGCGCGCAGGGCCCCCAAAGAAACGAGTTCTGCGGATCCCCGTTTTCCGGGGCCCCCGCCCCATACGCCGACATGCCCGGCCGATCCTTTATGCATCGACGGGACTCTCTCCGGTAAAAGATTTCTGGCTTCCCAGGGAGTAAGAAGAACGCCGGAGAGCTCGATCGAGCCCTCCGGGAATCGGGACACATCCGGAAGGCCGATGGGAGCCAGAAGAATTGCTCCGCAAAAGCGGTGGCCCGGATCAAGAAAGAGACCCCATTTCGGGAATCCCAACGTGACAGTCATCCGGGCCTGCATGGCCAGAGGAACAACATGACCTGTCTCTCCGTTGACCCCCGACGGAATATCAACGGAAACCACGACCTTGTCCATCCGGTTGATCCGCTCAAAAGCGTCTTGCAGGTTAACGGGCAACTCACCGGAAAGGCCTGTCCCCAGAAACCCGTCGATCAAAAGGTCCGCATGCTGGATTTTATGCCATGAAGACTGGGATCCCATGACACTGGACTGGATGCCGAGCCCCCTGAGACGAAGGAGTTCCCTTCTCACGGATGCACCGCACTGGTCTTCAGGGAAGAGCAGAACCACTTCCAGTTTGTTTTGCCCTCCGACCAGATCCCTTAGGGCCACAAGGGCATCCCCACCATTATTCCCTTTTCCGGCAAGAGCCACGATCTTTCTCGCTGCCGGGAAGAAACGGCGTATACTGCGGGCCACCGCCATACCTGCCCGTTCCATCAAGATTTCTTCCGGCAGGGAGAGAAGTTCCATCGCGTAGCTTTCCGCATGTTTCATCTGGGCGGGAGAAAGAATGATCAATCGGACTCTCCTGTCAATACCACAAAGGCGATGGCCTGCTCCCGGTCATGTGTGAGCGAAACCCAGAACTCTCCCGCGCCTCTGGATTCAGCCAAACTCTGGACTCTCCCCTGGGAACGGATATAAGGCATCCCGTTTGGCAATGTCAGTGTCTCGATGTCCTTCCAGCGGACGCCACCCTGCAAACCGGTTCCCAGAGCTTTCAGGACCGACTCCTTCACAGCAAATCGACCTGCCAGGTATTGTGGCTTTCCTCCGGATTCCCGCACTTCCTCCCGGGTGAAAACCTTGTCTAAAAACCGTTCACCAAACCGACAGATCAAATCCTCAATCCGTCTGATCGATACGATATCCGTGCCTATCCCAACAAGAGACATTGATGGCCAATTTTTTTTCACAAAAAGCTCTCCGGGCGTCGGAGGAGAGGCGCATCCCGTCGTATCGTTTCCAGGATCTCGCGCACGGCCTTTTCAAGCCCGACAAAAAGACTCCGGGCGATGATGCTGTGTCCGATATTGACTTCCCTCAGGTTTTCAATGGACAACACAGGAAGAAGGTTTTCGCGATCAAGACCATGCCCGGCGGCAAGACGAACCGGACTGCCGGAAATGCAGGCTGCCGCTGAAAAAAGGCGCTCAAGTTCTTTTTCCCTGAGAGAGGGATCCATGGCGTTCGCATATTCTCCGGTATGCAACTCAACCTGGTCGACACCCAATTCCACCGCCCGTTCCATATCTCCGGAAACAGGAGCCAAAAAAAGGGAAAGCCTGATCCCGTTGTCCCGGCATTTTTTCAGAAAAACAGAAATTCTCTCACACATGTCCCGCCCCAGAACAAGACCGCCTTCCGTCGTCCGTTCTTCACGTCTTTCCGGAACGAGCGTGACCAATGCCGGCCGAACATCGAGCGCAATCGATACCATTTCGTCCGTCATCGCCATTTCAAGATTGACGGGGAGGCCGTTCCAGCTTCTGAGAAGACGCAAGTCGGCATCGCGGATATGACGCCGGTCCTCCCGGAGATGACAAACCAGCTGGGTCGCTCCGGCGCTTTTGACAAGAACCGCGGCAGACAAGGGGTCTGGGGCGAAACCCGCGCGTGAATTTCGAAGAGTCGCCACATGATCAATGTTGACTCCGAGTTCAGGAAAGGACTGTTTCATTTTGCGGAGAGAGGTCCCAGAACAGAAATGGCTTGTTCTTCCCCCCACTTCAATTCTTGGGCAAGATGAAGGATATCCTCAGCAGTCACCTGATCGATCCACTGCTCGATTTCGGTCACGGCAATTTCGCGCCCCCAGTTCAAGAGATCTCTGCCCATCTTGCTCATCCTTCCTCCGGCTGATTCGAGACCGAGAAGAAGCGATGACTTCAGCTGGTTTTTAGAGCGTGTGAGCTCGCTGCTCGTCAACGGAATCTTTTCCAGTCTCCGGAGTTCTTCCACAAGGACAGATGCCAGCTCTTCGCGACGGGACGGCCGGGTGGAAGCGGAGATCCGGACAATGCCCCCATCAGAGAAAGAGAGAGGACTCGAGAACACAGAATAGGCCAATCCTCTTTTTTCCCGAACTTCCTGAAAAAGGCGAGAACTCATGCCTCCCCCAAGATGAGTGGTCAGAACTCTCAATGCTGTCTGGCGCGGATGAGGCTGCGGCAACCCCCGAAGGCCGAGACAGAGATGAACCTGTTCATAGTCATCTTCCTCTTCCATTCGGGAAAACGTGGGAACGGGCGTTGTCAACGGTGAAGAGGAGAGATTCCGGACAGAGATGTTCTGAAATGCATTTTCGAGTGCGTCAATCACTTCATCCCAGTGAACATTGCCGGCAATCGTGACAAAAAGGTTTCCCGGGTGATAGTGCTTTTTAAAATACTCCCGGACGGACAGCCGGGAAAATCGGGTGATGGATTCCTCAGTCCCAAGAATCGGAGCTCCAAAAGGGTGGTCACCAAAATAAATTCGAAACAGATTTTCCATCACCCGGTCTTCCGGATCATCCTTCGATTCAGCAAGTTCTTCCAAAACGACTCCCCGTTCCCGTTCCAGCTCCACCGGATCAAACACCGAATTGGTGAGGATATCCCCCAAAAGGTTCCCTGCCTGTCTGGAGTTCTCTGTCAGAACAGTGGCGTAAAATGAAGTCACTTCCTGGCTGGTGAACGCATTCATCTCCCCACCAAGAAAATGCATTTCATTGGCAATGTCTTCGGCACTTCGGGTCGTTGTTCCCTTAAAGCACATATGCTCAAGGAAATGTGTAACTCCCCCTTCCTCCGCTGCCTCGAAACGACTCCCCGTCCGGACCCAGACACCAATGGATGCCGCCCGGCTTTCCGGCATTGGATCCCAGTAAACACGCACACCATTTGCAAGAGTATGTTCCTTATAGGGCATTTTTTCTTTCCTGACAGAAAAAGGTATCCATTAAAATTGATCCCGACCCGGATGAATATATCATGAAGGATCTCTCTGAAAAAACGAACCTGATAGAGCTGAGAAGGGATTCCACCTCGAAAAGTGGGTTATTCGAGCGGCACTAAAAAGAAAAAAGGCCCGGAAAACCGGGCCTTTCAGAATGAAAAAATAAGAGCTGACCGGGGAAGAGAATCGCTTTACCCACCCTTGGGAAGATAAAACGGTGTCGAACCCACGTAAGTAAACAACCAAGTCCACAGCAGGCCAAGGACGATGGCTACTACAACGAGGCCGTTAGCCCCCTTGTTCACATCCATGGAGAGTCCCCCCTTTCCGCGTTGTTTGTCAGCGGGCTTCAGCGCCCGCTGCCGACCCGGACCTCCCGATCGGCCCCCACCTCAGCGATGGCCTCTTTCCGGGAAAGCCGGATTTTCCCCTGCCGATCTACCTCCAGAGCCTTGACGAGAATCAGGTCTCCTTCGGACACGACATCGGAAACCTTTTCAACTCGACGATCTTCCAGCTGAGAGATATGGCACAATCCGGTTGTACCCGGAAATAATTCCACAAATGCCCCATAGTCTGCAACTGTTTTTACTCGACCGAGATAAATTTTGCCGACCTGCACCTCTTCAACGATCTGGTTGATCATATCAATCGCCTTTTGCGCGGCGACCTCATCCGTTGATGCAATCTGAATCAATCCAGAGTCATCGATTTCAATTTTCGCGCCGGTCTTTTCTGTGATTCCCCGAATGACCTTTCCGCCTGGTCCGATAACTTCCCTTATCTTGTCCTGTTTAATCTTAAGGGTCAATATCCGCGGGGCAAAGGGGGACATGTTGTTTCGGGAAGACGGGAGGGCCATCTTCATTTTTTCCATGATGTAAAGGCGACCTTCCCTGGCTTTTTGCAAAGCTTCCCGCATCAGTTCAACGGTAATTCCTGTGATTTTGATATCCATCTGAACAGCAGTAATACCATTTTCCGTCCCCGTCACCTTGAAATCCATATCCCCGAGGTGATCTTCCAGACCAAGAATGTCCGACAAAATAGCAATCCTGTCCCCTTCCTTGATGAGGCCCATCGCAATCCCTGCCACGGCAGACTTGATCGGGATACCCGCATCCATCATCGCCAGAGATCCGCCACAAACCGTTGCCATGGATGACGATCCGTTCGATTCAAGAATGTCTGAAACCAGACGGATCGAATAAGGGAAAGAATCCCGGGCTGGAAGAACCGGCTTCAAAGCTCTTTCAGCCAGATTGCCGTGCCCGATTTCCCGGCGACCGGGGCCTCTCATCGGTTTTGTTTCACCGACTGAAAAGGGAGGGAAATTATAATGAAGCATAAACCGCTTTGTAGATTCTCCTTCCAGAGCATCGATTCTTTGCTCATCGTCGGATGTTCCCAGGGTCGCAACAGAGAGGCTCTGGGTTTCTCCTCTCGTAAACAAAGCCGATCCGTGGGTCCGGGGAAGGATTCCCACCTCGATCGTGATCGGGCGAATATCCGAGAGTCCTCTGCCATCAGCCCGGACTTTGTGGTCCAAGATCATTTCGCGCATGATTCGGCGTTCCAGCTCGTGGAAAGCGTTAAAGATTTCACGCTCTTCAACAATCATTTCGGGACTGCTTGCGGAAAACTCCTGAAGAATCTTTTCCCGGACATCTCCCAAAATTTGTGCTGTCTGTTCCTGGCGCTCTTGTTTCACCGCAATTTTCAAGGCTTCACGGAGTCTTGGCGCTCCCATCGACTCCACCATATCCATCACTTTTGGAGGAATCGGCACAGCAGGGAGAGGTCTTTTTTCTTTTCCTGCCATTGCCCGAAGCTTTTCCTGAGCTTCGATCAAGGGAAGAATAGATTTGTGGGCCAAATCAATGGCAGACAGAAATGTTTCCTCCGAGATCTCATTTCCCTGTCCCTCGACCATCATAATGGCATCGCGAGTGCCGGCAACAACAAGGTCCAGGGTTGAACGTTCTTGCTCATCCAGTGTCGGATTAACGATAAACGTTCCGTCTACACACCCTACCTTCACCGCAGCAACAGGATTCATGAACGGGATATCCGAGACATAAAGCGCTGCCGAGGATGCGACAACAGCCATCACATCCGAAATTCCGCCGCGATCGATAGAAATAACACTTGCAATCAGTTGGGTATCAAAGAAAAACCCTTCCGGAAAAAGTGGTCTCAATGGCCGATCGATCAGTCGGCTGTTCAGAATTTCGCGTTCTGACGGCTTTCCTTCACGTTTAAAGAACCCGCCGGGAATTTTTCCTGCAGCATAAGCTCTCTCCTGATAATCGACCGTCAAAGGCAAAAAATCGACGCCAGGTTTACTGACCTTTGAGGCAACAGCCGTTGCGATGACAACGGTACCATCCGCCCAGACGACGACTGACCCGTCTGCCTGCTTGGCCATGCGGCCAGTTTCCAGCCGGACCGTTTTTCCACCAACAACGGCTTCAACAAAGATGGGGTTCATTCTTTTATCCTTTATCCTTTCAACATCCAAATCCTCATATAATAATAAAAAAGGCGGTATTCAGATGGCCATACAAGAGCCTTCGAAAAGCTCCTGAATGCCCGTCTGAATCCGCCCTGGACAAAACAGCCTTACTTCCTGAGCCCCAAACGCGTAATGACGTCCTGATATTTTGTAAGATTGACTCTCTGCAGATAATTCAGATGACGTCTCCTGAGACTCACCATCAGAAGAAGACCACGGCGAGAATGTTTATCTTTTGGAAACTTTCGGAAATGTTCACCCAATTGATTGATGCGTTCTGTCAGGATCGCAATTTGCACTTCAGGAGAACCCGTATCCTTGGGGTTGATCTGAAAACTGGAAATAACAGACTGTTTTTTTTCTTTAGATAACGCCATGCCAACAAACCTTTCAATTGAACGATGATTCCACTTGTGAAACCGTTTTCATGCCTTTCAGAGCCAGTCGATCAACTTATCGACCTGGGCAACGGGCAAACCTTTTGGAAGCCTGTCGAGCTCCACGCTTGACACGGAAGTCTTCCCCACTGCGATACATTTGCCTTTACGATCAGATATTCTAACCATTTCTGACAAATTAAACAATCCACTCGTCCGATAAATCTGAAAAGCCGGGATCCTGGCTCCTCGATGAATATCCGGTAAATGTGCATCTAAAATCCGGATTTCAGGAAAACTCTCGAGGATTCTGGAGGGACTCCACAAACAAGAGGAAAGACCCTCGTCCATGTCCATGGAAATCAAGTCTTCAAGGGAAACAGCATCCTCAGCACGAAAATGACCGAACTCTTCCCGGCGCAAGAATACGACGTGTCCACCTAACCCCATCGCCTCTCCGATTTCTTCTGCAATCGTCCGGACGAAGGTTCCCTTTGAACACTTCACCCGAAAAGAAGCAGTCTTTCCGTCCGGAAAAACGGTCAACATTTCCAAGGAGTAAACTTCAATTCGACGGGCTTCTCTCTCTATTTCAATCCCTTTTCTTGCAAGTCGATAAAGAGGAGTTCCATTTTTCTTGACTGCCGAATACATGGGCGGCTTTTGGAGTCTCACACCTGTAAAAGACTGGAGCAGATTCTTGAGCTTGCTCCTGTCCAGTTGATCAAACTTGATTTCAGTCAGAGGCTTTCCCTCCGAATCCCCCGTATCCGTCGTGACACCAAATCGAACGTCGAACCGGTATGTTTTGTCATATCCATGAATCATTTCTGCCAGTCGCGTGGATTTCCCGACAAAAACGGGAAGGACACCCGTCGCCATTGGATCAAGTGTTCCACCATGTCCGACACGGATAAATCCAAGATTTTTACGAACACTGTCGACCACATCATGCGATGTCATGCCGGCGGGCTTGTCCACAAGAAACATACCCGATGTTCGTTCGGTCCGGGGGCTGATTGACAGTGGATTCACTGTTCACCTTCAAGTTCGTCCATCAGAGAAGACGTATTCTTTTTATTTTTATCCGTTTGTCTAACGAGAAAATCGGATTGCGAATCAGAATTAGCAATCTCGGGGGAAGGTAGAAATTCGATATCCGGGATCCATTTCATACGAAGCAGTTTTCCGACTTCTTTGCGAATAAGGCCTTTATGACGTGTCAGCAATCGACCATAATAGAGTGGATCCTCCCCAGGAAAAACGGAGTAATGAATACGCGCAACTTTCAGGTCATCGGGCAGATTGACATAAAGAATTGTCAGCCTCCCTAAAGCCGGCTCCGCCGAAAAGCGAGAGAGAACGAGAGCAACAATCTCCCTGATTTCAGAAGAAACCCGGTCAGCTCTGCGGTAAACTGGTTTCATCAGATGAACTCTTGGATTTCATCCAGAACCTGAATTTCTGGATGGGAAACGACAAAAGAGACAACAGCAGATAACGTTTTTTCTACCTGAGCATGGTTTGCCGAGACATACACAACTTCAAGAACAGATTTTTGCCAAAGGTCCATATCACCTGTTTCGGCAATAGAAACATGATACCTGTCCTGGATTTTCTTCTTCAATCCGGCAAGATGAAATCTCTTTTCCTTCAAAGAATGGGAATACGGAAAATGAAGGACAAGGATCAGATGACCAATTGAACTGTGCCTACTCCCTGCCAACGTCCCTCATATCCTTGACCTATCCCTCCAGTTTTGCGGCAATTCTCTCTTCCGTAAAGCACTCAATGATATCACCCTGCTTGATATCCTGATAGTTCTCGATAGACACACCACATTCATATCCGGCGGCAACTTCCTTGACATCATCCTTGAATCGCTTCAACTGATTGATTTTTCCCGTATATACGACAACATCATCACGAAGAAGCCGCACATTCGCCCCACTCTTCTGGACAATCCCATCGAGCACATAGCAGCCTGCCACTGTTCCAACTTTACTGATAAAATAGACTTCTCGCACCTCAACACGACCAAGCACCTTTTCCCGAATCGTCGGCGCAAGAAGACCTTCCATTGCCTTCCGCACGTCTTCAATCGCATCGTAAATAACAGAATAAAATTTGATATCGACTTTTTCTTTTTCGGCAAGAACTGCCGCCTTTGAATCCGGGCGGACATTAAACCCGAGGATAATAGCGTTTGATGCTTGTGCCAGAAGAACATCCGTTTCCCGGATACCTCCGACGCCCTCATGAATGAATCGGACACGCACCTGAGAAGTACCGATCTTGCTCAACGCATGTCGGATAGGCTCAAGAGAGCCTTGCACATCGACCTTCAGAATCAGGTTCAACTCTTTTGTTTCCCCTTCTTGCATCTGGGTATAAAAATCTTCAAGAGAAACCTTTTTCTGCCGAATCATTTGAGCAGAACGCTGCTTCAGGGAGCGACTCTGGGCAACCTGTCGGCCACTTTTCTCATCTTCAACCACAACAAAAGACTCTCCGGGCTGAGGGACTCCGTCCAACCCGATCACTTCCGCCGGAAACGAGGGCAGAACCTCCTGAACTCTTTGCCCCCGATCATTGATCAGGCTCCGGACGCGACCAAAGTTCCCACCGACGACAAGAAAGTCCCCGACACGCAAGGTTCCATTCTGAACAAGCACTGTCGCCACGGGTCCACGCCCCTTGTCCAGCTTTGATTCAATGACCACCCCCTGCGAACGACGATCCGGATTCGCCTTAAGATCCAGGACATCTGCCTGCAGAAGAACCATTTCCAAAAGATGGTCGAGCCCCGTTCTTTTCTTGGCAGAAACAGGACAATAAATCGTCTGACCGCCCCACTCTTCGGGGATCAGTCCCAATCCAGACAGCTCCTGCATCACCCTATCCGGATTGGCTTCAGGCTTATCAACCTTGTTCAGTGCCACAATGATTGGCACATTCGCAGCCTTTGAATGATTGATCGCCTCCACCGTCTGCGGCATCACGCCATCATCTGCCGCGACGACAAGAATGACAACATCCGTCACCTTTGCACCTCGGGCACGCATGGCGGTGAAAGCCTCGTGACCAGGGGTGTCCAAAAATGTAATGTTTCTGTCTTTTTCCATAATGGTATAGGCACCAATATGCTGTGTGATTCCTCCAGCCTCCGCCTCCGCAATCTTCGATTTTCGAATCGCATCCAGCAGAGTCGTCTTTCCGTGGTCCGTATGCCCCATAATCGTAACAACCGGCGGACGGGAAACAAGCTGACCGGAATCTTCACCTTCGGTCCCGAGCAGTACGTCTTCAGACTCCTCTGACTGAACCTCCACCCCTATCCCAAGGGATTCCGCCAGTAGGACTGCTGCATCAGGATCAATCGGCTGATTGATGGTGACCATGACACCCATCCCCATCAGTTTCATGATGACCTCCTGGGCCTTAAGTCCCAGACGGTCAGCATACTCCTTGACGCTAATTCCCTCTTCGATCTTGATACTTTTTTTGCGCGTTTTTGTCCCTTCTGGCACAACAGGAGAAGTGCGAGAAAAACCGCGGTCTTTTTTCTTGTGAAAACCACTTTTTTTGTTTCCTGACTGTCGAAAACCCGTATTCGCCTGTGGACGGGAGACTTCTTTCGGAGGCATTCCCGGAAGAACAGCCCCTTGCGGCATCCGGGAAACAGGAGCAGTCATCTTGGGTTGTGGAATCTCTGAAGCAGGTTCTCCTTCCACAACATCTTCTGCCTCCAGCAGTTCCTCTGTCCCCATCATAAGGAGACGGTCTGGCTTGCGGGCTCTGTCCTTTACGGGCTTTACCGACTTGCCTTTTTTTTCAGACAGATTCTTTCCTTCTTTGTCGCGACCTTTTTTTTCTTCTTTTTGGACAACATCTGAAACAGTCTCGTCAGATTTTTCCTGCAAGATCTCTTTTTTTGGAGAAGGAACGGGCTTTTCCAACAGTGGGGGAGAAGCGGTCTTTTCCAGTGATGGGATCCCGGGGACACTATCTTCTTTATGTCGGAGGGACTCTTCTGAATGCGGTTGGTCGTGTTGGAGAACTTCTGCCTGATCTTCCTGGACCTGGGCAAAAGAATGAGAAGTGTCCTCATGCTCAGAGGACCCTGCTTCGCTCGCCGTAGTTGAGGGCAGAGAACTGGCTTTTTTCTTGATCAGGATGGATTTCTTTTTTCCTGGGGAGGCTCTTCTCCTTTTTTGAGTCGAACTTTGATCTGAGCAACAGTTTTATCGTCCAGCACACTCATATGGTTGGGGGCATGAACACCCCATACTTTAAGCTTCGCCAGAAGAGCTTTGCTCTCCATTTTCAGTTCTCTTGCCAGCTCATAGACTTTGATCAAGCGAAAAAGCTCCCTTGTTAGATCATGTCAACATCAGGTTTCATCCGTTTTTGGAAGTTCCATGAGACCAGGAGTCTCTCCACTGGACTCACCCAAAAAATCCTGGGCCGTTTGTATTAGTTTCGCTGCCGTCTTGGGGCCAAACTTCGGCAGCGCGGAAATAGCTTCGACGGAAGCATGGGCAATGGCCTGAAGCGTATCAAAGCCGGCATCCCGCAGTATTTCAGCCATATTACCACCAACACCCGGCAGATCTTCGATACGAAGAAGGCTTGTATCGCCGCTTTGCGAGCCAAGTGTTTCTGCGAGTGAGGCGACCCTCTCAGCCCGTTCATCCAATCCTGCCTCGGACTGCATCTGGGTTTCACTAAAAATATCGACTTTCCAGCCAGTCAGTTTTGCTGCAAGGCGAACATTATGTCCGCGTCTTCCGATAGCCAACGAAAGCTGGGAGTCCTGAACAACCACGGTCGCGACCTTTTCAGACCCCATATCCTTTATGGAAACCCTGACCGCCTTTGCCGGACTCAAGGCCCGGGCAATAAAAGTAGCGGGGTCCGAATTCCATTCGATGATATCGACTTTTTCTCCATGAAGTTCACGGACAACCGCCTGAACCCGAACACCCTTCACCCCTACACAGGAACCCACCGGATCAACATTGGGATCACGGGAATAGACCGCAATTTTTGCTCGTTCCCCGGGTTCACGGACAACGTTTCGAACTTCCAGAATTCCTTCTGCAATTTCCGGAACTTCTTTTTCAAAGAGACGGGAAACGAAATCCGGGTGCGTTCTGGACAACACAAGCTGAGGACCGCGACTCGTGGTTCTCATATCGAGCAGAAGTGCCTTGATCCGGTCTCCTCTGCGAAAACTTTCACGCGGCATCTGCTCCCGAAGCGGGAGAACGGCTTCCGTTTTCCCCAAGTCGACGATGTAGTTTTTTCTTTCATGACCGATGATTACCCCGTTGACGATATCCCCCTGGCGACCACCGAATTCCTTGGTGACGACATCCCACTCCGCCTCTCGAACCTTCTGGAACATCACCTGCTTCGCTGCCTGGGCCGCAATTCTCCCAAAATCATCAATTTCCAGGTAGGAACCGATTTCATCGCCCACCTCTGCTTCAGGGTCCGACTCCAGGGCTTCGGCGAGAGAAATTTCTTCAGAAGGACTCTCCACCCGCTCAACGATTCGCCGGATTTGGAGAACCTGCACTTCACCAGTCCTTGGGTTGATTTCCACCTGAAAATTGTCCCCTCCACCGTATCTCTTGCGTGCTGCGGCAAGCAGAGCCGATTCGAGGGCGACAATAAGAGTCTCCTGAGAAATCCCTTTTTCCCGATGAAGTTGATCGATTACGCTTAAAAGTTCTTGATTCACCATCACCCTTTCAGAATCCCACGGAGGGCTTCCCCTCTCAGTGAGTCGGCCCCGGACCTGCGTCCGGATTTCTGGAATTGTCAGAGAGAGCATCTAGCCAGAACTCAGCTCTGACCTCCGCAACAAGATCCAGAGGAATTGAATGCTTAAGCTGTTTTTTTCCCTCAACAGAAGAAATCAGAAGCACACCGGCTTCAAGACTCCCAATCGTCCCCCGAAAGACTCTTTGTCCTTGGAAGGGTTCCTTCATTTTGACTTTGATGTGTTTCCCGACATGGAGCAACAGGTCTTCCGGTATACGAAGTACCCGATCAAGACCGGGAGAACTGACTTCAAGCCGATATTTGCCAGGGAAAGGATCCAGGACATCGAGGAGATCGCTGATGCGGCGACTGACTGCTTCCAGCTGATCAAGACCGACTCCTTGGGGGTGATCCACGAAAACCTTGAACACTCCCCCGCTTTTGCCCGGAAGGACAAGGTCATGCAGACTGAGTCCCAAGGGAGTCAGAATATGGTCGAGTTCCTTTTCAAAACGCATTCTAAAATCCAAAGAAGAAATCATATCTATTTAACATGCTCCTAAAGTCAAAATCAATAAAACACTTGATTCAGACTATCATGCAAGGTCGACCTGCGTCGATCAGTGTGTTTCAACGGGAGTTCCAAACGGCGGGCGGTTTTCATACGGAACAAAACCATCTTTTGCCTTTTTCTGCAACAATGTACCGGATCCAGATTGGGGATGATCCTTTGAGGTTACAGAGTGCCTATTATCCGTATTTGCCTTGGTGCAAGCGGAGAAAAAAAAGACAAAAACAACCACGCCCAAAACCGTCAAGAACTTCGGACAGACATTTTTATTCATCACTTGAGCTTCCACCTACAAAACACAAATCTAACCGAGAAACAAGAAATACCCGTTGGAAAAACTGACGAGCCCCAATGCACCGAGCCCTATACTGACATACCATAACATAGAGCGTCGAAGCATGACTGCCATAGAGGATAACACAATGCTGACCTGAAAGCAGACGACACTGATCGCAAATGCATGATGGTGCTTCAGGGCTTTTTCAGATTCGTCATTCAATTCGTCACGCTTTTCTTCAAACGATTTGGCTTCCTGCCGGATCCCTTTCGCCTGCTTTTTGTATTTTTCCACCAGTCCGGACAACTTCGCCAGATCAACCTTGGGTGCTCTCATTG
>JAMCRA010000027.1 GCA_023380285.1 Bacillota bacterium | reverse complement strand
TAATGCAACTTTTGCTTCCTCGCCGAATTTCTTCACCAGCTTTACAAGTTCTTTTCTTCTTTCTTCCGTTAAGGGCGGAATCGGAATTTTAATGTTTGTTCCGTCGCTGATGGGATTCAATCCCAGATCAGACGCAAGAATAGCTTTATCAATTACCTGCACCATGTTTTTATCCCACGGCGTAATTGATATCGTGTGGGCGTCGAGGACGGAAACATTTCCTACTTGATTTAATGGACTTTGGTTACCATAGTAGTCCACTTTAATTCCGTCAAGCAGAGCTGTGGTTGCTTTGCCTGTTCTTATTTTTGCAATTTCAGTTCTGAAAGCTTCAATGGTTTTATCCATCCTTTGTCGAGCATCTTTTACTTGCGGATGATTTACCATAAGATCCTCACAATTTTATTTTAATTTTTAGTTGCCTGCGCAAAATTTCCGACAGAAGTTCCAACATTTTTTCCAGTGACGACTTTCAGCAGGTTGTCGGGTTTATCCATATTGAAAACTATGATCGGGAGATTATTTTCTTTGCACAAACTAATTGCCGTCATATCCATCACGCGTAAATTTTTCTGAAGAACATCGAGGTAAGAGATTTCTTCAAAGCGTAACGCATCCGGATTTTTTTCCGGATCGGAATCAAAAATTCCCTCGACGCGAGTGCCCTTCAAAATTGCATCCGCTTCTATTTCAACGGCGCGTAAAGAAGCGGCAGTATCGGTGCTGAAGTAAGGATGTCCTGTGCCGGCGCCAAATATTACAACTCTCCCTTTTTCAAGATGGCGGATTGCTCTTCGGCGAATGTAAGGCTCGGCAAAAGCTTCCATGTTTATTGCCGTCATTAAACGCGTGAACATGCCGGTGTTTTCGCAAGCATTTTGCAGCGCCAACGAATTTATTACAGTTGCCAGCATTCCCATCTGGTCGCCGGTTACGCGATCGATGCCTTGACCATCGGCATCGAGTCCGCGGTAGATATTTCCTCCGCCGATAACAATCCCGACTTGAACGCCAAGCTCGTGAACTTTCTTAATTTCCGATGCAAAGAAATTTAGAATCTTTGAATCGATACCTATTTCGTTTTCGCCGGCAAGAGATTCGCCGCTCAGCTTAAGAAGAATTCTTTTGTATTTTATTGTTTGGCTCATATTTATTTTCCAATATAAAAAAAAAGGTCTTATTTAGAAATAAGACCTTTTCAAATCACTTCTTTTCATCACTTAGATGAAATCTTCTGAATTTGACTAGTTTCACTTGCGACGAATTGTTTTTATTGAACTCATCAACCAGCGCACCAACTTTTTTCGTGTTGTCCTTTACGAATGCCTGCTCGAACAAACAATTTTCTTCGTAGAATTTATTCAGTTTCCCGGTTGCAATTTTTTCGAGGATCTGTTCCGGTTTACCTTCTTTGCGAGCAAGTTCTTTGTAAATATCGAGTTCTTTTTCAATAACAGATTTATCAACTTCGTCACGATAAATTGAAATCGGACGCATAGCCGCAACTTGCATTGCAATATCTTTCAAGACAGGTTGAAATTCGGCGGATTTATCAGCCGGAACATTATCAGCTTGAATGACAACTCCAAGTTTTGAACCGTGATGAATGTAATCTACCAATAAACCGTTCTCTGCATTATCCAATGCAAATCGGGAAATCTCAATCTTCTCGCCGATCTTTCCAATGAGCGCATTCAACTCGTCGGCAACTTTCTTGCCGTCTTTGGATAATTCCAGAAGCGTCGCAACATCTTTCGGTTTGTCGGCAACAATAATATCTAAAGCAAAGTTTGCGAACTTTATAAAATCTTCGCTGTTGGCAACGAAGTCAGTTTCACAATTAACTTCCAGAATTACAGCGGACTTACCATTATTAAAAATCTTGGTCAACACAAGTCCTTCATTAGCAGTTCTTTCGGCACGTTTAGCAGCAACAGATGCACCTTTCTTTCTTAGAATCTCAATCGCTTTCTCGAAATCACCATTAGCTTCCTCCATTGCTTTCTTGCAATCCATCATTCCGGCGCCGGTTTTTTCTCTTAACTCTTTTACCTGATTTGCACTTATCGCCATAACTTGTTTCACCTCACTATTTTCAAAAATTTAAATTTTAATTCGATTTTTCTTCTTGAGAAGATTCTGTTTTTGGTTGCGAAGGAGCTTCCGCTTTTTTCTCTTCCGGTTTTTCTACTTTCTTGCCGGCATCTCTATCCGATCTTTCTCTGTGGTCTCTGTTAGCCGGTTTATCTCTATGATCTCTGCGTTCCGGTCTCCTATCATCTTTACCTTCGAGTCTTACCCTTCTTACCTTTCCTTTTGAATCCTTTTTTTTCAGTTTCA
The DNA here is from genome assembly GCA_023380285.1 of Bacillota bacterium. Next base: position 811 of record JAMCRA010000027.1, on the reverse strand, counting down.
TGTTCTTCTCCTGAAACTTTCTTTTCTTTTTCCTTTTCAGCGGCTTCGTGAGCTCTAAGTTCTTTAGCTTTTGCGTTGCCTTCAATAACTGCATCGGCTATAACTCTTGTTATCACTTCAACGGCGCGCGATGCGTCGTCATTTGCCGGAATAACGTAATCAATCGGATCCGGATCGCAATTCGTATCAACGATTGCGAAGATAGGAATGTTGAGGCGTAATGCTTCGTTAACAGCAATCGATTCTTTTTTAATATCAACGATGAACAAAGCGCCGGGCATTTTAGACATTGTCTCAACTCCGTCTAATACTTTACGAAGTTTGTCTTTTTCACGCGTCAGTACGAGTCTCTCTTTTTTTGTAATCTTTTCGAACGTGCCGTCGCTTTCCATCTTTTCAATATTTTGTAAACGCTTAATGCTTTTTCTGATCGTGGAAAAATTGGTAAGCATTCCGCCTAACCATCTTTCGCTAACCCAGTTGCTTTCCGATCTTCTTGCTTCGTTGGCAACAGTTCCTTTGGCTTGCTTTTTAGTCCCAACAAAAAGCGGGCGTTTGCCTTGAGAAACAATTTCAGTCATTGCCTGAGCTGCCGATTCAATTGATTCTTGTGTTTTTTTCAAATCAATTATATGAATTCCGTTTTTTTCCATGAAGATGAAAGGTTTCATCTTTGGATTCCAACGGCGTGTTAAGTGACCGAAATGTGCACCTGATTCGATGAGTTCTGGGAGTTGTACTCTTGGCATTTTGTCTCCTGTTTTTCTTCTACTCTCTTCATCTTTGTCTTCCATCCCTTTTAGTGTGGGAC
>JAMCRA010000026.1 GCA_023380285.1 Bacillota bacterium | reverse complement strand
TGCAGCTAAAAAATTCCTTGAAGATGCGGGAGTACCATCCAACATCCCTTTCGTCATCTCTGTCGACCGCATGGACTACACCAAAGGACTTTTTGAACGGATCGATATTCTGGATCGTTTTTTTACCATCTATCCTCAATGGAAAAACAAGATATCTTTTGTCCAGATTGCCGTTCCCACGCGATCGGGACAAAAAATGTACAAACAATATCAAACTGTCTTGCGCAAACGCATCAAGACCTTCAATCAAAAATGGATGACAACAGACTGGCTCCCTCTTTATTCCGTCGAGACGACCCTTCCTCAAACACATCTTTCGGCACTCTATAAAATGGCTTCCGGAGCACTGATCACTTCCACGAATGACGGTATGAACCTGGTTGCCCAGGAGTTTCTCTCTTGTCAAGGAAATGGGGACGGGGTCCTCTTTCTGAGCCGCCATACCGGCTCCGCATTTTTGCTTCAGGATGCTCTTCAGATCGACCCTTTTCATCCGGTCTTCTCCGCCCGTCAATTGAACACCGGCTTGTCAGAGTCTTTGGGGAAAAGAAGCCAGAGAAACAAGGGACTCGCTCGACAAATCGAACAAATGAATCTGTATGAATGGGTTTTCCGGTTATTCGAAAATCTTTAGGAGAGTCAGGAGACCTGATATCAATCGAAGAATTATTCGGAGATTTTTTTTAGAGAATCCAAAAAACGCAGTCCTCTTCCTCGACTTTGATGGAACATTGGCCCCGATTCAGGAAAAACCTGATTTTGTTCACCTGCCAGAACACCGTCTCAAATCTCTCAAAACACTCTCCTTACATATTCCAGTCTTTATCTTGTCGGGAAGATCGATTCCCGATCTCATGAAAAGACTCCCTCTTGATGAGCTGGCTGGTGTTTCGGGGGATCACGGCGCTTCCAGAATATACAGAGGAATGGCCTCTATTGAGCCAAATGCAGAAAATGCCCGAAACCAGATCCTTCCTTTCGCAACCGTCCTTGAAAAAATGACAGAGGAATGGCCGGGAGTATACCTTGAACGGAAACAATTTAGTCTGTCGATGCATTATCGACAGCTGGCAATTGAAAGTCAGGAAGCTTTTTTCTCTCTTTTGGAAAAGACATTCCGCCAGGCTCACCTTGAAGATATTGAAATGCGTCCTGGAAAATGTGTTTTTGAATTTCGGCATTCCCAAATTAACAAGGAATCCGCTTTAAAATGGTTTCTCCAGCGTATGAATGAAGAAAACGGACCCGGAACCTCATCCGGCACCGGTCTTTATCCTGTCATGATTGGGGACGACACAACGGACTGGAATGCTATCAAATCAGCCATTGATCTTGGCGGTGTAGGGATTTGGGTCGGACAGACTCTTCCCGATACGACTGCTCCTCATCCCTTTCGGCTTTCTTCCCCGGATCAGGTCTGGGAATGGCTGGAGAGCTCCTGGAATATTCCCGATTGAAGTCCTTAGAGTGAAGATGTTGAGAGGTATTCCATTAAAGCGGATTTCCAGGATTGAAAGTGAATGCCATATCTTCCGATTTTTTCTTTCGACAAGACCGAATAGGATGGTCTCCTCGCTTTAGCTCCGTAGTCTTTTTGAAGAACTGGACGGAGATCAGGGGTGATACCCGCAATATGGAAAATAGTCTCGGCAAATTCAAACCATGAGCATTGCTCTTCGTTTGTCATGTGGTAGAGTCCTCCTTCCGGAGAACTCCGAATCAGTTTGAGAGTATTTTCGGAAAGCTCCCATGTCGACGTAGGTGTCACGATCTGATCCGAAACAACACGGAGGGTTTTGTCTCCACGCCCTAACTGCAGCATCAAATCAACAAAATTTTTCTTGAGATGGGCACCTCGATGGTGACCATAGAGACCACACGTTCTTATGACAAGAGCATCTGGATTCCTGTTCAGGACCATTCGCTCACCCGCCCACTTGGATGCCCCATAAACGGAAAGAGGGAGTGCTTCATCAGACTCCTGAAATGGCCCGGAGAATCTCGGTTTTTCCAACTCACCAAACACATAATCTGTTGAAAAAGTAATGAAGCGGATAGCTTTTTTTTGACAATATGCGGCAAGTCTTGCAGGTGCTTCGGCATTCAGGCGAAGTGCCTGTCCAATCTCATCTTCCGCTCTGTCAACATCATTATAGGCGGCAGTATTAATCAGGACATCGAGTGAGAGCTCGTCCAATTTACTCAGATGTTCCGGGTTTTCAATATCGAAATCTGGACGATCAAGACTCTTCACTGTGTCATTAGAGGAAATTTTCAAACAAAGATCTGCTCCCAGCTGTCCGCGGGTTCCGATAATCCCAATCTTCATTCTATCTCCGGTAAAATGGGAGCTTTCTGACAGACCAGTCCAAATCTTAAAAAAAATTTTATTGAGGAAGTTTTTTGAAAATAAATGTTCCCCCGTTTGTCACAACTGTTATGGGAGGAGCATTTCTAAGATGAAACCGGTAACGGACATAATGGGGCAATACTTTAATGGAATCCATTTTACCCTGATTTTCATGAGAGGCGTTTTTGATCAGGATTAAACGGATTGTAGGAGGAGCATGAAGTTCGAAGAGTCCATTTCCTCGGTAAAGAAGTTCGCTGTTTCTAAGTCGGTACTCTTCTTCAACTGTCTTCTCTTTGATCTGACCTGGTGTGAGGCCTTTTGCATCAAGAATGTAGGCCTCACGACTATAGAGAAGATTCTGAGAATTAAGGGATTTGCGGACAAGAACCAAAGCTATGATAATACCCAGAAAAGTCAATCCCAACAATATCCAAATTGTCTGGAGTTGCTTTTGAATATTGGATTCCAAGTCATCCCCAGGAAAGATATGTCAGGATTTTGCTGCTACTTCCTTATCATTACTCTTAGTCTCTTCTGAAGATTTTTTCTTTGGTTTCTGTGCTGCAAGTTCCGACTTTCTTTTATCAGAAAGCGAGCGACCAGACTCTACAAGCTCAAGAATTGCCATTTCGGCTCCATCACCAATTCTTCTTCGAGTCTTGATAATCCGGGTGTATCCACCTGGCCTTGTAGAAAACCGTGGGGCAATTTCGTCAAGAAGATGAAAGGCAACGTCCTTATCACGAATAGTCTTCAGCAAATCTCGAAGGATGTTGATATTCTTCACTCTGGCTTTAGTGATCATCTTTTCGATCATCGGCTTAAGCTCTTTAGCCTTCATTGTGGTTGTTTCAATCTTTTCATGTTCAAAAAAGGAGGTGATCATCGAACGGAACATCGCTTGTCGATGACGTGAGTCCCTGCCAAATTGACGTCCTTGCATTTTGTGTCTCATATGCCTCGTCCTTACGTCTGTTAATTCCCAGAAATGAATTATTCTTT
>JAMCRA010000025.1:3272-3562 GCA_023380285.1 Bacillota bacterium | reverse complement strand
CCATTTACTTTTTGGGGTATTAAAAAATAATCTGCCTTTTAATACGAAAATTGCTTAAATTATATTGACACTAAAGACAGTATCTGCGGCGCGATTATTGGTAGATGCTATCGATACGCATTAGTGATTAAAAAACTGGCTCCCCGGGCCGGACTCGAACCAGCGACCCAATGATTAACAGTCATTTGCTCTACCGACTGAGCTACCGGGGAATATTTCGGTAAGTGGGTGAATACTAATATTGCTTTCACCCTACGTCAATATTTTATATGATTTTTTGCTACCAGAGC
>JAMCRA010000025.1:0-3250 GCA_023380285.1 Bacillota bacterium | reverse complement strand
ATTGCTTTAAAATATTCATTATGATTTTTTTTCACTTATCGAATTTCGCTAATTGCCTTCTTCATACGCTTCATCGCTTCTTTGATTTTTTCCATGCTAGTCGCGTAAGAAATCCGAATATAATTCGGTGCACCAAACGCAGTACCCGGCACCACTGCAATTTCAGCGTTGGCTAATAAAAATTCTGCAAAATCGATATCATTAGTGATACTCGTATTTTTGATTAATTCTTCGACACCCAAAAAGAGATAAAACGTTCCATCGCAGGGCATGCACTGAATTCCAGGGATAGATTTGCAAGCTTCGATGATGTAATCATGTCTTTCTTTGTACGCAAGGGTCATTTCTTTGCTGCAAGTTTGATCACCATTCAAGGCGGCTTCGGCAGCAGCTTGTGAGATACTGCAAGCATTGGAGGTGCTTTGCGATTGAATTTTTTTCATGGCAGCAATGATTTTTGCATTACCAGCAGCATAACCAATTCGCCACCCTGTCATGGCATAGGATTTCGAAACGCCATTCACGATAATTGTTCTGTCATAGAGATCAGGGCAAGCCATTACGATATTGCAAAAAGGTTCTTTGCTCCAGAGGGTATGCTCATAAATATCATCACTTACAATCATAACATTAGGATGTTTAGCAAGAACTGCACCCAGGGCTTGTAATTCGGCCTTGGTATAAGCCATACCCGTTGGATTGCAGGGGGAGTTTAATACCACAAGACGAGTAGCAGGTGTTATCGCAGCATCCAACTGTGCAGGAGAAATCTTAAAAGACTGGCTGGCATCTGCTTTAATGATAACAGGTTCAGCATCCACCAATTTTGCAATATCAGGATAGGAGACCCAGTAGGGGGCTGGAATAATCACTTCATCGCTTGGGTTAAGAATGGCAGCAAATAAGTTGTACAAACTGTGTTTTGCACCACAGGAAACAAGAATTTGATTGGCCTCAAAGTGAAGTTGATTATCACGCGCAAGCTTTTGAATAATAGCTCTTTTTAAGCCCGCCGTTCCATCGACGGCGGTATATTTTGTTAAGCCTTGATTGATCGCTTCAATTGCTGCTTGTTTAATAAAATCGGGAGTATCAAAATCAGGTTCGCCAACGCTTAAGCTGATAATGTCTTTACCGGAGGCAGTGAGTTCCTCAGCACGTGCTGCAACAGCAAGCGTTTGGGAGGGTTTGATGCGTTGAACGCGATGAGCAAGTTCTTTGAGCATAATTTAATTATCACTCCATTTTCTATCAAGGTTAAATATGGATTATAATGCGATAGAGCAAAATGGGCTATGGCTTTCATCAATTTTAAGAGATTCGAATACTATGTCAGAACTGTTTCAATTACGTGCTGATTTCAAACCAGCAGGAGATCAACCTCAAGCGATCGAGCAGCTTTCTCTCGGTATTCAGCAGGGCCTCATGTATCAGTCACTGCTTGGTGTCACGGGGTCCGGAAAAACCTATACCATTGCAAATGTCATCCAGAACGTAGAGCGGCCAACTCTCGTTCTTGCGCCAAATAAAACGCTTGCTGCGCAACTTTATGGAGAGATGCAAGAATTTTTTCCTCACAGTGCAGTGGAATATTTTGTCTCTTATTATGATTATTACCAGCCCGAAGCGTATGTGCCTTCTTCTGATACTTATATCGCAAAAGATGCCTCTATCAATGATCATATTGAACAAATGCGCTTGTCAGCAACAAAAGCATTATTAGAAAGACGTGATACCGTTATTGTCGCCACGGTTTCTGCGATTTATGGGTTAGGTGATCCGCGTATGTATTTAAGTATGGTCATGCATCTTGATCGAGGGGATAGAATTGATCAACGACATCTTCTGCGACGTTTAGCGGAATTACAATATACAAGAAATGATATTGACTTGCATCGTGCAACATATCGTGTCCGCGGCGATGTCATTGATGTTTATCCAGCAGAATCAGATAAAGATGCAGTGCGAATTGAATTATTTGATGATGTCATTGAAAATCTCAGTTATTTTGATCCGTTAACGGGTGAAATTACAAGAAAAGTGCCGCGGTTAACGATCTATCCCAAGTCGCATTATGTGACAGCAAGAGAAACGGTATTGCATGCTATAGATGATATCAAAATTGAATTGAAGGAACGGTTAGCCCAATTACGCAGTTTAAATAAATTAGTCGAAGCACAACGTTTAGAACAACGTACCCAGTATGACATCGAATTAATGAATGAATTAGGTTATTGTCCGGGAATCGAAAATTATTCACGGTATTTATCGGGTAGAAAACCAGGCGAGCCACCGCCGACATTATTTGATTATTTACCGGCGGATGCATTATTAGTGATTGATGAATCGCATGTCACTGTGCCACAGTTAAGCGGCATGTATCGTGGCGACAGGGCTCGCAAAGAAACCTTAGTCGAATATGGATTTCGTTTACCCTCTGCATTAGATAATCGACCTTTACGATTTGATGAATTTGAAAGAAGACAACCTCAAACGATTTTTGTTTCAGCGACACCCGCAGACTATGAAAAAAAGCATTCATCAGCGATTGTGGAGCAAGTCGTAAGACCTACTGGATTATTAGATCCAGAAGTTGAAGTCAGAAAAGCATCAACACAAGTCGATGATGTGTTATCTGAAATTAACAAGCGTGTTGCTAAAAAAGAAAGAGTATTAATTACGACATTAACAAAACGAATGGCAGAAGATTTAACGGAATATTTAAGTGAGCACCAAGTTAGTGTGCGATATCTTCATTCCGATATTGATACAGTGGAGAGAGTGGAAATATTACGTAATCTGCGATTAGGAACATTTGATGTATTAGTTGGAATTAATTTATTGCGAGAAGGTTTAGATATTCCGGAAGTCTCCTTAGTTGCAATTTTGGATGCTGATAAAGAAGGATTTTTGCGATCTGAAACGTCACTCATACAAACTATCGGACGTGTGGCGCGAAATGTAAATGGTAAAGCTATTTTATATGCAGATCGTATTACAGGCTCGATGCAGCGCGCGATACAAGAAACCGAACGTCGAAGGCAAAAACAACATGAGTATAATATTAAGCATGGTTTGACACCTACAAGTATCAAAAAAGCCGTTCGCGATATTATGGAAGGTGCTTATGCTGATAAATCCGTTCGTGGAAAATTATTTCCTAAAGTCAGTGAGGTGAATGCTGAGTATATCGGTTTGTCACCTGAAAAAGCGAAAAAGAAAATCCAAGAGCTTGAGAAATATTTGCCAA
>JAMCRA010000024.1 GCA_023380285.1 Bacillota bacterium | reverse complement strand
TACGGGATTTCCCGCCATCGTCAAGAAATGGAAGAGATTTCAAGTCGGATATCCGCTACAGAAGTGACCGTCCCGGTCAAGGTTGGTTCGGGCCAGAAACTTTTTGGCTCAGTGACGGCTCACGATATTGCCGAAGCCTTTGGTCAAGCAGGAATCGTCCTTGATCGAAAGCAGATCCATCTTGAAATCCCCATTCGAGAGTTGGGAACATTCGAGATTGAAGTTCGTCTTGAGTCGGGCTTGAAGTGTTCGACAAAAGTCATTGTTGTATCTGAATAGTTCCCTTTTTTGTCCACTCAATTTCAGGACTGCTTGGTTCATGTATTCTGGTTCTGTCGAGAGAAAATTTAATGTTTGGAGTTTATGATGTCTTTAACTTTCAAGCCCAGTAATCTCAGACGTAAGCGCACTCATGGTTTTCTCAAAAGAATGTCGACCCCTCAGGGTAGGGCTGTTATAAAAAGACGACGTGCGAAAGGTCGACATCGTCTAACAGTTTGACCAGTCGGTTTTTGTTTTGAAATGGGTTCCTCTTACCAGAGGGCAGATTCAAAACCTGATTGCCCGTCCGGCTCAAAAAATTACCTTGCCAGTATGTATCATTTTCTATCAGCCTTCTCAGGATTTGAAGGTCTCATTTCTGGTTGGTCGCAAACTAGGCAAGGCACATGACCGTAACCGAATTCGTCGCAGGTTGCGGGAGGCTGTGCGATTGGCGGGAAATCCCGTATCAGGCCTATGGGTAATTATAGGCCGATTTCCGGCAAAGAACTCAGAGTTTGAACAGCTGAAACGATACGTTCGTGAAGGAATTTTGAAGGCTAGTGCGTGGGAAATCCGGTCGCCTCAATAGTCAGGTCCTATCAGCGATGGATATCACCATTCCTTCCGCCATCCTGCCGTTTTACACCTACCTGCTCTGAGTATGTCCGGATATCTTTTCTAAACTATCCTTTTCACCGCGCTTTTTTCCGTTCAGTCAAGCGAATTCTGAAATGCCACCCCTTTCATCCGGGTGGATTCGATCCACCATGACCATTTTAATATTTTCTCAAAATTCTGAAAGGTCCGAGAGATTATGTGGAAGCGTCTACTTCCGATCGCTCTGATTGTGATCTCCTTCAATCTGATTATCTATTATTTCTGGGGTCCACAAAATCGTCAGAAAGTTTCCTCGAACATTAAGCAGACAGTCTCCGCCCTCTCCCTGCCTATGGTCAATGATGCTTATGATCAATCCCTTCTTATCAATAATAAAGACGTTCGTTGGTCGATATCCATGCGGACCGGTCAAATCTGGAAGTGGACACTTCTTGATTACCATCATTCCTCAAATCACGAACACCTCTCCCTTCTGGACACACAAAAAGGCTATGCCGGCATGGGCCTTTTTTCAAGGGATAGCGGAACCCTCGTCCCTCTGATACCTGAAAGTATTGTATGGGAAAATTCTCCGGGCCATTCGGGTGCTGTGAAGGTTCCTTCCACTGGAGGACATCTGGTCGAGAGATATAATGTCCACGGGAAGTTTCTCACGTTGCATTATTCCTTTCTTCCTGCCGGATACCTCGTATCGTCTCATCTGGACAATCCATCTCACGTAAACGTGGTTTTCGGTTCCGGTCTCAATTTTGGCGTTTCTGCCTTAAAACAGACTTATGGGACCGAATTTCAAGGTCCCGTTTATGAGTCCACCGGAAAATTTCAGGAAATGAAAAAAGACGGATCTCTTTTCTTTGATACCGGGATGAAATGGGTCGGGAACGAAGACAAATATTTCATTGGATATGTTGCGCCGAAGTCAGCAGATTTATCTGTCGAGATCAAAAAAAATGGCTCATCCAGCTGGTTTCAGATGTTGTCAAAAAATTCGATGGATTTCAAAATATACGGTGAACCCAAACGTTATAGTTTGTTAAAGGAACAGGATGCCGGCTTAATCGACACTATTGATTTTGGCTGGTTTATGTTCGGACGGATTCTTCTGATCAGTTTTTTGGCAAAACCGATTTTTCTTCTCATGTCTTATCTTGTAGGAATTGTTCATAACTATGGAGTTGCAATTATTCTGGTAACAATTCTGATAAAGATCATCTTCTCTCCCTTGGCCTATATGAGTTACAAGAGTATTCATGAAATGCAAAGCTTGCAGCCAGATATTAAAAAGCTTCAGGCTAAATTCAAGGAAGACAAGGCCGCGCTGAATCAGGCACTTATGGAGTTGTACAAAGAAAGGCGAGTCAACCCGTTGGGCGGATGTCTTCCTATGCTCGTCCAGATCCCTGTTTTCGTTGCGTTATATAATATTCTGAACAACACTGTCGAGCTACGACAGTCACCCTTTATTTTCTGGATTCATGACTTGTCGCTAAAAGACCCTTATTATGTGTTACCGATCGTCATGGGAATAACTATGATTCTTCAGTACAAGTTAAACCCGTCATCACCCGATCCCGTCCAGCAGAAGGTCATGATGTTTGTACCGGTTGTGATGACGTTTTTCTTTCTAAACTTCCCGGCGGGTCTTGTGCTGTACTGGCTTGTTAATAACGTTTTGACTATTGGTCAACAATATCTGACTGTAAATTATCTGATAAAAGCTAGAAAGGCTTAAACTGAGGGTCATTATGGACCCGATTGTTTCCGCGGCAACACGTTTGATCTCTCAACCGGTCGGCATCGTTCGACTTTCGGGAAAAGATCTTTTTCCGTCCTTTTCAGCCTTGATGGTGCCCCCTTTAAAGGAGCCGGAACCTCGTAAGGTTTACCGGATTCGGGTGGGGGACATCGATGGCAGTATCATAGACGATGGTCTTCTCCTGTATTTCCGGTCTCCTCATAGTCTTACAGGGGAAGATGTTCTTGAGTTGCAACTTCACGGGAACCCTCATAGTCTACGTAAAGTGATCGCTCATGCCATTCATCTGGGGGCCCGGCAATCGCGTCCTGGTGAGTTTCTCTATCGAGCCTACCTTCATCACAAAATATCTCTTCTCAAGGCAGAATCTCTCAACAGGCTGATACAAGCTCCGTCTTTTGAAGATTACCGCTCCCGATTTAAAGAATATTCCGGTGAGGTCCAGTCTCCTCTTACCATATTGAGACAGAAATGGATGGACTTGCTGGCGTTATTTTATGTGGTTCTAGACCATGGGGATGAGGATGTCGGACGTCTTGAAAAAGATGTTATCTTCCGCCATATAGAGGATCTTTTGAAGACAATTCGAAGTTATCGTGATGATTACAGACGTTCGAAAAAGCGTTGGAACGGTTTTTCAGTCCTGATAACGGGTCCTGTCAACTCCGGGAAATCTTCCCTTTTCAATAAGCTTCTCGGGGATGCACGCGCACTTGTGTCAGACATTCCGGGTACAACGAGAGATCTTCTGGAAGGGAGAATCTCTTCTGAGCACGGTGATATTATCCTTCTTGACTCAGCTGGTATTCGCAAGACGGGGGACAAGATTGAAAAACAGGGGATTCGGCGAGCTTTGGAGGAAGCTCGGAAGGTTTCCTTGGTTCTTTGGGTCAATTCACCGGATATCAATACTGATCCGGGTTCTATATTGGGAGTTCGGAAAGAGGGTCTTGTCCGGATCTGGAACAAATGTGATGTTCGCCCGTCGCCTTTAGGGCAGTCCGATTTTGAGATTTCTTCTCGCACGCGCAAAGGTATTTCCAGCCTCTACCAATTTTTGGAAGAAAAGGCTCGTACGTATTACCTGGAGGAGATCGAGAAAGACGATCGCTCTGAAGGCGTTCTTTCCAGTCACAGGCAGTTTCTGTTCCTCGAGCGACTGGCGAAACATCTGGCAAACTTAAAGGATTTACTCGATCATCGATCCTGGGAAATTTTGTTGCACGACCTCGAGCGTTATAATCAGGAAATGCAGTTGGCCACGGGAATGGTGACCCATCATATGATCTATGACCGCGTCTTTCAGACATTTTGCATCGGAAAATAGAAAGGTTTCTTGTCCTGTGAAAATTTGGGATGTTCTCATTATCGGAGGAGGGCATGCTGGCATAGAAGCTGCCTGTGCGTCTTCGCGCATGGGCCTCCAGACGTTGCTGGTCACAATGCATCTTGATCTCATCGGACAAATGTCTTGCAATCCTTCGGTGGGAGGGATTGGTAAAGGACATATTGTCTCCGAGATTGAAGCCATGGGCGGAGCTATGTCCAAATTAGCGGATGCATCCGGTCTTCAGTTCAAAATGTTGAATACCCGAAAAGGCTATGCTGTTCAAGCTTTGCGCGTACAGTGTGACCGCTACAGGTACCGACAACAGGCCCGTATGTACCTCGAGAGCTTTCCGAATCTCTTTTTCCGGCAAGGAGAAGTTGTTGGATGGAATCTCAAAGGTTCACACGTGCATTCTATTTTGTTGCATGACGAGACGGAAGTCTTTGCCCACTCCTTTGTTCTGACGTCAGGAACGTTCCTTTCCGGAAAATTACATGTTGGGAATCATCTTGTCGATGGCGGGCGGGGCGGGGAAAAAAATGCCTCCCATCTTTCTTCCCGGCTTCAGGGTGAAATGGGTCTTTCTGTTGGCCGCCTTAAAACCGGAACCCCTCCTCGACTTTCCGGCAAAACAATCGATTTTTCCCGCATGGAAATTCAACCCGGTGACTCCCCTCCAAGTTTTTTTTCGCATGATCCGTTGAAACATCAACTTTTTTTCGGCGGTGACCAATATCCATGCCATCTGACAACCACGAATATTCATACAGCTGATATCATCCGGTCCAATTTGTCCCGCTCTCCCCTTTATTCCGGAAAGATTAAAGGAATTGGACCGCGATATTGTCCGTCGATCGAAGACAAGATTGTCAAATTTCCAGATCGTGAAACTCACCATGTTTTTATTGAGCCGGAAGGTCTGGGTGTCGATGAATTTTATCCAAACGGTATTTCGACAAGTCTCCCCGTGGATGTTCAGGAATCGTTCGTTCATTCTATTGCTGGTCTTGAAAATGCCCAGATCACTCGTCCCGGGTATGCTGTCGAATACGATTTTGTTTTTCCGGACCAACTGGACCACTCCCTGAAGGTTTCACATCTGGATAACGTCTTCCTCGCCGGTCAGATCAACGGGACTACCGGATATGAAGAAGCAGCCGGACAGGGGCTTGTAGCGGGAATCAATGCGGGGTTGATGGTTAGGGGGGATCAGCCGTGGATTCCGGACCGTACAATCTCTTATATCGGGGTCATGGTAGATGATCTGGTTTCTCAAGGAGTCGACGAACCTTATCGGATGTTTACATCCCGGGCGGAAAACAGGCTTTTTATCCGCCATCATAATGCGGATGACCGTATGACACCTATCGCCAGGGCTCTGGGTATCATTCCTGATTTGCAATGGAATATTTTTGAACAGAAACGGCAATCATATGATCTATGACCGCGTCTTTCAGAC
>JAMCRA010000023.1 GCA_023380285.1 Bacillota bacterium | reverse complement strand
TGGGGACTACCTGTTTGTGGAACCGGTTCTGCTGCATTCCCTGGACTACCTGGGCCTCCGTCCCGAACGATTGTCTTCGATTCTGGAAGATTGCCTCGAGGTTGTTTCCCGAATTTCACCGATTCCCTGACACGGACACGGTTTCGCCTCGTCTCCGCAAGCATACGACTCTAGACTCTCTCTATTCTCCGCGATCTCCCCGCCCTCATGAAAATATTCCTGATAGTCCTCCGGTTTGGCAGAGTTTTGTCGTGTATTTAAAAAAATGTTTTTTGTATTGGATTTATGTTTTTTTGGAAGATCGATGGTGTGACCCGGGTCAACGAATCCTGTAATGGGGGAGCCAGTTTTCCTTGATGCGGAGTACAGAAACGGCCTGAATTGTTGCTGTAAGGTATAGGCACGCTGGAAACAGCGCTACGGATTAGCTTTTCAGGGAGTTTCTCCTTGAACAAGAAAGCGTGGTGAAGATCCGGAATAACTATCACTTTCATCAAAGGAGTTCGAACAATGCAAAAAGGGCCTGGAAAGACCATTTCGATGGCGATTGGACGCGTGGGAATGGCTGCAGTTTTCGTGGGACTTCTTGTGTCCGGAAATGCTATCGCTTTTTCGGCAACCGGAACGAGCACTGCCACACCGACTGCTTCAAGCACCTCAGGTGCCAGTTCAACAACTTCGAGCACGACACTGGCTTCATTGAGCAAGACCATGACGGCGGACGAAAATGAATCGACAAGTCTGCGAATCGATATTTTGAAATATCGTCTCACTCTTCAACGCGATCTGAATAAAGAAGACAGAATGCGCGACATGCTCCGGAAGATCGAGGCAGACATCCGGGCAGAGGAAAAATCCGGAAACAGTGCGGCTGTTGCCGCCGACAAGGCAGCCTTGAAATCCATTCAGTCGGCGCTGGCAGATCTGAAAAAAGAGCAAAAAGATATTGTCACGCTTCTTCGTTCTGATATTAAAAAAGATGTCGCCAAACGGAAAGCGTTGGTAAAGACAATCGCTCTGGACGAAAAGACCTATAAGACCGATCTGGCCAAAGCTACTGCATCTTCATCCAAGACTTCCTCTGCAGCATCTTCGAGCACCGCTCCAACCAGTTCCACTTCAACCGGAACGAAGACGGCAAGCAGCACGGGAACAAGTGCAGCAACGAAGCCGAGCACGACATCGACTTCATCTTCATCGTCTGCCAGCACAAGCCCGTCATCTACCGCGTCGACCTCTTCCAATGCAGTCGGAACGAGGGTGGCAAGCAGCACGGGGACAAGCACGACAACAAAGTCGGGCAATACTGCGTCTTCGCCCTCACCCTCTGTCAGCGGAAACCCGTCCAGTAGCGCTTCGTCCAGTTCGTCGTCTTCTGCTTCTTCACCTGCGAAGACGGCTTCGAGCGGTTCGTCATCGGTGACAACAGTGGCTTCCAGCAGCGCTGCTGCGTCTGCATTGAAAAAAATCATCGCTGCGGATCAGAAAGATTCGATGGGCCTTGAAATCCATATCCTGAAATACAGGTTGGCCCTTCAGCGCTCATTAAGAAAGAGCGACGCGATGCGCGACATGCTTAAAAGGCTTGTGGCCGATATGGACTCCGGCCTGAAATCCGGGAACACCGCTGCTGTATCAGAGGACAAGGCAGCCATCGCCAGCGTTAAAAATGCGATGACGGACCTGGCAAAGGAGCAGAAAGATATCACAACACTCCTGAGATCCGATATCAAGAAAGACGTTTCTGCTCGAAAGGCGCTGGTTTCGACGATTGCCAAAGATGAGGCAGCTTACAAGGCAGACTTGTCTAAATCGGTCTCCACAACAAGTGCTTCAGCCAATACCCATGTTCTGGCAGCACTTGATCTTCAATCCGGAGCAAGCCACTCCCTCCGTGCCGGAGCCCGTCCGGTTGTCCATCCCGTCGTGCACCATCCGGTGGACAAGAAATAACTTTTTCGCACACCGATCATCAGGAGGGGTTCCCCCTCCTGATGGTGTGATCATGTCCATTCCCTGGCCCGACAACGGAAAACGAAAATACAGCTTGCCGGCGGTGTCCATTCTTGTTTTAACCGCTTGTCAGGAGATGTGAACTTCATGAGGAAGCAAATTGTTTTTCGCTTTTTCCGAACCCGTTTTCATGGTAGACGGGAAAAGCATGTTTTTGTGATGGTCCTCTCTTTTTTTTTCTTTCCCGTTCTTGCTTTTGCCCAAGATCCCTCTTTCTTGCCTCCAGGCCAGACGCATCCGGCGAATCTGGACCCGGCATCTCCTGCAATGAACAAGAATCTGGAACAGGAAAAAATCGAACAATTGATCCGGGCCCGCCGATATCCGGAAGCCTATCATCTGGCCCGCCGGTTCCAGAAAGCATACCCTGAGGACCTGAATGCAATTTACCTTCTGGCCTATATCGAGAAAAAGGCTCATTTTCTGCGAAGGGGGTATTTAACAGTGGAGAAAGGGCGAAAAATTGCTCCGGAAAATATCGACCTTGGAATTCTGGAGGCCGAGATTCTTATCCAGCAAGGGCACCTCAGAAAGGCCAGAGTCCTTCTCTTGCATTTTCAGAAAACTCATCCGGAGAACACAGTCCTTCAGAAAGATCTGGTCAAGACCTATTTTCCGACGGGTTATGATGCCAATATTCCTATCATGGATCAGCATCTTTTTTCTCTGGGAGAGATCCAGTCCCCTTTTCGTCCCGACCAGTTTCTGACCGCCTCTTTGCCCCGCTGGAACCTGAATATCTCCGCTTTGGGTATCAATTACTCCGGAGGAGCTGCTTTTGTAGGAGATGCACAGTTTGAGTCTCCGATGGCCGGAGGTCTCCGCTTTCTCGCCGGGCGGACCGAGTATATGGGATTTGTTTCCGGACAAGGGAATGGTTTGAACAGCTGGACGTATGCCGGAATTGACACTCGGTTCGGCGAGCATGCGGATTTGCAGGTCGATGCTGGGGACAACTCTTTAGAACGTGCAGGCCTGTATGCGCACTTATTTTATAATCCCGGAATTTTGACGGTGGATGTTCAGGGTGTCAACAACATGATCTGGGGAGATTTTGGTCAGGCGATCCAGCTGAACGGTCTGGAGAGCGGAGTCACTGTCTCCGGCAGCCTGCAACTTACGAATCGTCTATCGATGGGCTTGAACTACTGGTATTACGAGTACACGCTTGACGATGGAAGCCTCCCTTACGGGAATTTGCACAACGCTTTCGGGTTTCTGGACTATCAGCTGACCTCGGATCCGGAGCTGGATGTCCTGGTTGGGTACGATGACTGGACAATCATGGCGAGTTCACCCCAGACCGCAGGGCTTGTCCCGGAAATCATGCGTCAGCAATACCTCCTGGTTGCACTGAACGCGATGAAGCAATATGACAACGGTCTCTTGCTGAGCGGCCAAATCGGAGGTTATGACGACTTTTACAACCACATCGCCTCAGGGGAAGGCTCTCTGGGAATACGTTACCCTGTTTCCCTTCACTGGTCGCTGTATGGAAACGCCCTGTATTTTGAAGAATCAACGCTTTATTCGGGACCTTCGGAAGAATTGATGCTGGGACTAAACTTTTTATTCTGAGAAAGGATAAACCCTGTGATTTCGAAATCCTCCCCTTGGAAAACTCTGATGGCTGTTCTTTTGGTGTGTGGAACGTTTTTTCAGGCAGGGTGTTCGACCGTCCGATCCGAGAATTCGGACCCGATCGACCATCTGTTTGTTCTTTTATTGCCGTTTAAAAACCTCACGTCCACGCCAAACGCCGGAAAAGCCATTTCTGCTTTGTTTGTCTCATCCATCACGGTGCATCGGGCGATGTATCTGAGCTCTTCTGACACCGGCACAACGAAAGAACTGGCGAAAATGGCGGAGTCCGGAACACTTCCTGAAAATATTCTGGAACCTCTGGCACGGCAGCATATCGATGCCGTCCTTTTCGGAAATGTGACGGAATATGAATATCGTTCCGGTCTGTCGACCGAGCCTATCGTCGGTTTCACCTGGAAAATGATTTCCACCCGCACGGGCCGTACCGTTTGGGCGGGGGCCGTGAGCAAGGTGGATTCCTGTTTCTGGGTTTGCCACGACACGCTGTCCGAATTTGCCAGAAATCTTGTGGATGTCGAAATCGAAAAACGTCTGTCGGAAGAGTGAGTGTGCCCCTCAAATTGTTTTTTGAAACCATTCCATCAGGGTCATGACCGGATCGGGGAAGCAAATGTGTTACGATCGGGTCATGACCTGATTGGTTATAGGCAGATTTCCCTCCCGGGGTTGCTCTTCAAAACGGCTGATGCGGGAGAAACCCTGAGCACCTATTTCTGAATTTGGGAGATGCCTTTTCTTTTGTGTGGACACTTCCTTTTCTCTTCCCGTGCTGAAAGAGCCCAATCCTGAACCTCCTGGAGACATAATCTCCTTTTTTCAGGGCTTTTCTCCGACTCTCCGGTCGGTCTTTCCAACCCCGTAAAAATGGCCTACATTGGAAGAGGGCGAAATCAAAAAGGGATTTTCCGGGCTCCCCTCCAAACAAGAGATCCCGTGCGGCGGCTCGTCCGAATTCGGAAAAATGGCCGGATAGGGCCGTGCATGTGCGTCAGTTCCCGTCGATGGTTTTCCGGAAAGACCCTTTTGTCCCTTTTACGATCGGACTCATTGGAAGGCGGGATAAATTTCAATCGTCTTGCCTCGCGGGAGGAGCGGACATGAGCGATGGCTGGATTCTGGCCGGCGATATCGGCGGGACAAAAACAGCACTGGGTCTCTTCTCTCCAGAAGACCTTCAAAAATCGATACACTCCAGGAGTCTCCCGCAAGCGCGCGTTTCCGAACGCTATCCGAGCCAGGAGTTTTCGGGCCTGATTCCGATCGTCGAGACCTTTCTGAAAAAAAATCGCTCCATCCTGAACGGATATCCGATTTGGGCGACCTTTGGTGTTGCGGGGCCGGTTCTGGAAAACCGTTGTCAAACGACCAATCTTCCCTGGGTCATTGAAGGAGAGGTTCTCGAAAAAAATTTTGGATGGAAACAGGGGACGGTTCATTTGGTCAACGACCTGGTGGCCATGGGATGGGGGATCAACGTCGTCCGGAGTTCCGGGGGGGTTCACTGGCTTCGGGCAGAAGGTTCCGACAAAAGAGGCAATGCGGTTCTGGTGGCACCGGGGACCGGTTTGGGAGAAGCCCTGCTGGAAGAGGATCACGGAAGCCTGCGTCCCTGGCCGTCCGAAGGGGGACATACCGACTGGGCTCCCTTCAACCCCGAGCAGGTGAGGCTTCTGCAGTTTTTGTGGACGCAATTTGATCACGTGAGCTCTGAACGCCTTTTGTCCGGTCCCGGACTTCTCAATATCTACCGCTTCGTCTCGCAAGGATTTCCGGCTCCGACACTTCTCGACAGGGGAATTCCCGAAGAACACCTTCCCGAACATATTACCCAGGCGGCTTTGGATGGGACCGATCCCTGTTCCCCCCCCACGCTCGGATTGTTTGTCGAGATTCTTGCCCAGGAAGCGGGGAACATGGCTCTCAAGGCTCTTGCGACCGGAGGGGTGTTTCTGGGGGGAGGAATTCCGGTCAAGATCCTGACCTTTTTGAAAGAATCGTCTTTCCTTGAACGCATGGCCCAGAAAGGACGCTACCGGGAACTCCTCGATACGATTCCTGTGGGAGTGCTTCTTCAGGAAGAGACCCCTCTGTGGGGGGCGGCGTATGAGGCGATGCTGAGAATGCCAGTTTAAAGAGGCCCCCCTTTTGGGAGCGGCTTGAAAGTGACTGGCCAATCAGGCAAAGATGAGGGGAAAAAAGAAGAGAAGCTTCCAAAAGCGTGTTGGCCGGCAGCATGCCCGCGCTGCTCTCTGAATTCTTGGAAGGGTGTTGAATGATGTCCCGTGCTGAAGAACATTTGAATCCGTCTCTTCCGCGCCTCCGGGTTTTCCCGGATGAGTTGGCATTGGCCCGGGAAGGTGCCGCTCTTTTTGTTGCCCGGATCCGGGAGCGGGTCCTGGCCCAGGGGCATGCATCTGTGATCCTGGCGGGAGGGGGTTCCCCCCGTCTCCTCTACAAGGAAGCCGGAGCTCTCTTTTCCGAATGGCCGAAGGCGCAGCTTGAAAAAATCTTCTTCGTGCCCGGAGACGAACGGATGGTGGCCCCGGATGATCCACAGAGCAACAGCCGGATGATCCGGGAGACCCTTTTTTCCGGAGGAGCATTTCCGGATTCGTCCTTCGAACGGATTCGGGGGGAATCTCCCTCTTTGGAAGAGGAAGCCCTCCGTTATGAACATTTGCTGCTCGACCGGTTCAAGACGACGGGGCTGCACGTTCCTTCCTTTGACTGGGCATTCCTCGGTGTCGGCGAAGATGGTCATACGGCCAGTCTTTTTCCGGGGTCGGACCCGTCCGATGAACATCGTCGTCTCGTGCTGCCTGTCTCCCGGAAGGGAGATCGTCTTCCCAGAATCTCCCTCGGCTACCGTCTTCTTGCGCATGCCCAACAGATTGTTTTTCTTGCCCCGGGACGGAAAAAGAGGGATATCCTGCAGGAAATCCTGGTCGAGATGAAAGATTGTCCGGTTCAGAAACTTTTGACCCTTTCGTTTGAAAACGGCCATCATCCTGAATTCTGGATCGACAGGGAGGCCGACGACCCTTCTTTTTCCCGCCGGATGCTTGAATCACCGGTCTCGCCCGACACCCGGGGGATGAGGTGAACGAGACTGGCCATTCCTATAAAGGAGATTTTCAGAATGTCAAACATTGACGATCGCGCCATCAATACGATTCGCATGCTGGCTCTGGATGCTGTCCAGAAGGCCAACTCCGGTCATCCGGGAACGCCGATGGGATTTGCTTCGCCGGCCTATGTCCTGTGGTCGGAATTTCTCCGGTTCAATCCGAAGGATCCGGCCTGGCCCAACCGGGATCGCTTTGTCCTGTCGGCGGGCCATGCGTCGATGCTTTTGTATGGATTGCTCCACCTTTTTGGCACCGGTCTTGAAATAGAAGATCTCCGAAATTTTCGCCAGTGGGGAAGCCGGACTCCAGGACATCCGGAGTACGGGCATACGGCGGGTGTGGAGACAACCACCGGACCCCTTGGGCAGGGTTTTGCAAACGCTGTCGGGATGGCACTGGCGTTGCGTTATGCCGGTGGAATTTTCAACCGTCCGGGGCATACCATTCTCGATCCTCGCGTCTTTGTCGTGGCCGGTGATGGCGACATGATGGAAGGGATCTCAAATGAAGCGGCTTCCCTGGCCGGTCATCAGGGGCTTTCCAACCTGATCTGCCTCTACGACGACAATCATATCTCGATCGATGGTTCCACGAGCCTTGCGTTTACCGAAGAAGTCGGAGACCGCTTCCTGGCGCTGAACTGGTCCGTGCGGTATGTCAGGGACGGAAATGACCGGGAGGAGGTGCGGGCCGCTCTCGCCTGGGCGACAGATCCCGAAATTCAGATGGCGGAAGAGGCGGGCACGCCAAAGCTGATCGTGATCCGGACACACATCGGGTTCGGAAGCCCCAAATATCAGGATACGGCGCATGCGCATGGAAGCGCCCTCGGGGCGGAAGAGGTCCTCAACACCAAAAGGAATCTGGGATGGCCCGAAACCCCCGACTTTTTCGTCCCGGAAGACGTCCGGGAACACTTTGATGCCCTTGCAAGGGAAAAGACCCGGGCACAGAACCGATGGCAGGAAGAACTCAAAAAATATGGGGAAGCCTACCCGGACCTTCTTGTCCTCTGGAAAGAATGGATGTCCGGTGATGCCCTGGGGAAAAAAGTCCTCGAAAAATACCCACCGTATTCGCCCGACCCCAAGGGCCTGGCGACGCGTCAGGCCTTTGGAGAAGCCCTCCAGGTCGCTTCGAAGGAGCTTCCTGCTCTTTGGGGAGGGTCGGCGGATCTGGCTCCTTCCAACAACACCCTGATCAAGGGGGAGGTGGATTGCCAGAAAGGGACCCCGACGGGAAAAAACCTGCATTTCGGTGTCCGGGAACATGCGATGGGCGGAATCTTGAATGGCATGTCTCTTACCGGCATGGTGCGCCCCTATGGAGGGACGTTTCTGGTGTTTTCCGATTATATGCGGGGCGCCATGAGACTGTCGGCTCTCATGCACCAGCCCGTCCTCTATGTTTTGACGCATGACAGCATCGGCCTCGGAGAGGATGGGCCAACCCACCAGCCGGTCGAACACCTTGCCGGGCTGCGGGCTATCCCGGGGATGACCGTTTACCGGCCGGGGGATGCCAACGAGACCGTCCAGGCCCTTTCCATCATTCTGGAGGACCGCACCGGTCCGGCCTGTCTGGTTTTGTCGAGGCAAAAAGTTCCGACGCTCCCGGTGGCTCCCGAAACCGTCCGGAAAGGGGTCGAAGCCGGAGGTTACATTGTCCGGGAAACCGGAGAAAATCCCTCGCTTGTTCTGGTGGCCTCGGGTTCCGAGCTGGGACTTTTGTGGCAGGTTCAGGATCTACTGGAGGAACGAAAGGTTGCGACCCGTCTTGTGTCCGTTCCCTCGATCAGCCGTCTCAGACGACAGACTCCCGAAACGATGGCCCGGATTTTCCCTGCAGATCGGCCGCGCGTTCTTGTGGAAGCGGCTCATCCGATGGGTTGGTATCCGTTGGTGAGGCCAGGAGATCTGGTCATCGGAATGGAAACATTCGGTGCCAGCGCCCCGGCAGAACGACTGATGGAGGCGTTCGGTTTTACCCCGGTCGCTGTTTTGTCCAGGATCGACAAACAGTGGCCGGGGGGATCCTTTCACTGACCCTGTTTCGTCGGGCGAGAAAACGAATTCCACTCCAATCTTATAAGGAGAAACGACAATGTCCTCCCCTTCCAATCCGACGGGGGCCGACACCCCATCCCGCGTCAAGGAGCTGGCAGCTCTGGGACAAAGTATCTGGCTGGACAGCATCAGTCGGGATCTGATGGATTCCGGGAAACTGGACCACCTGATTCGCGTGGTCGGGATCCGCGGAATGACCTCCAACCCAACCATCTTTGAAAAAGCGATTAATGGCAGCCCCGCTTATGATGGTGAGATCGCTTTTTTGGCCAAAAGGGGGTATACCCCCCAGCAGATTCTCCGCGTTCTGATGGTGAGGGACATTCAGCGTGCATGCGATTTTTTTCGTCCTGTCCATCAGGAAACCCAGGGGACCGATGGATTCGTTTCCATCGAAGTCAACCCTCTCCTTGCGCACAAAACCGAAGAGACCATTGCCGAGGCCCGGCTGCTCCATCGTCTGGTCAACCGACCGAATCTGATGGTCAAGGTCCCGGGAACGCCCGAAGGGATGCCGGCCATTGAGGCCCTGACGGCGATCGGGATGTCCATCAATGTCACACTTCTTTTCTCTCCCCGCGCCTATCAAAATGCGGCGGAAGCCTACATTCGTGGGCTCGAAGCCTTTGTGGCCAAAGGGGGAGACCCTTCCCGCGTCCATAGCGTGGCCAGCGTTTTTGTGAGCCGCATCGACACACTGGTGGACAAAAAACTCGAGGCCCTTTTGTCATCTCCGGGAAAAGACCTCCAAAACGATCCCAAATCCCTTCTGGGACGGGCCGGAATCGATAACAGCCGCGTAATTTATGAAATCTTCCGGGACCTTTTCCACTCGAACCGTTTTGCGGAAATGGCTCTGCGGGGGGGACATGTCCAGAGGCCTCTCTGGGCTTCGACGGGGACAAAAAATCCCGCATACTCGGACGTTCTTTATGTGGATTCCCTGACGGCTCCGGAAACGGTCAACACGGTTCCGGAATCCACCCTCAATTTCTATCTCGATCACGGTTCGGTGCAATTGGCGATCGACCCTGCCGCACGGTCTGTTTCCAAAGATCCAGGGGAAACTTTCCGGAAACTGGAAGCCATGGGAATCCGGATGGAAGATGTTTTTTCCCAGTTGGTGACCGAAGGGGTGAAAGCCTTTGACCAGTCTTTTGTCACGCTGACGAATGCGCTCGAAGAAAAAGCCCGGTCCCTGAAGGGATCGGGAGGAGCATCAGGCCTGCCGGGCCTCTTTATCCAGGACAAAAGGTTTTTAGAGGAAGCAGCGACGCTGAAGTCCGACTGGCAGCGGGACAGAGTTCTGGAAAGGCTCCTGGCAGAGGATCCCTCCCTCTTTCAGGGCGACTCCGAAAAAAACGCCAAGGCGATGGGATTTTTGTCCGATATTGACCGTCTGACGGAACGCCGGAGTGAATTCCTGGCCGCGGGAGAAGAAATTCGGACCAAGAAGATCTTTCACCCCTTCGGTCACCAACTGGGAGGTTCGATTCTCTCGACACTGGCGCTTGCGGAATCTATTTCGGATCCGGACGTCTGCATTCTGGGTGTGGACACCACTGATCCGGAAACCATTGTCCGGCTTGCAGAAGAGGCAGGACTGGGCGGAGAAGGCGGTGCTCCACCTCCTTTGCGCATTGTTGTCTCCTCTCAGTCTGGATCGACCCTGGAAGTGTCGAGTTTATACTCCTACTTCCGTGCACTTCTTGAAAAAAAAGGAGTACGGGCAGCAGGAGAATATTTCTGGGCGCTAACCGATCCTTCTTCTGCCCTGGAGTCTCTTGCTATGCGAGAAAAGTTTGGCCGGATTATCCGGAATACTCCGGGGATTCCTGGCCGGTTTTCCGCTTTCTCTGTGCCTGTTTTACTGGCCGCTTCCCTGTTAAAGGGACCGCAGGGTCTGGATCAGGCCATGAACGCGAGTCGCGTGGCCTACGAAGCTCTCCAGAAAAACGGGTATGATGGACGAGGACTGAGCCTTGCCGTTTTCCTTGGTGCCGGTTATCGGACGGGACGGGACAAGGTTTTGTTGTTTGCTCCCCCAAAGCTTTCCGGATGGTTTGAACAGTTGCTGGCCGAAGGAACCGGAAAGTCTGGCACCGGCTGGATCCCTTCCGGCCCGGGAAATGCCGATGACAGGTCTGAAAAAGAAAAACCGTCCGACCGCCTTCTTTTGGAGATTGGTTTCCCAGAGTCTCCGGACATGGACTCTTTATCCAGGATCTCCCGCATGGAAGACGCCGGGGAGTCTTCATTTTCCTTTACGGTCACTTCGGCGGAAGACATCTACTCGTTTTTCCTGGATGCTATGGTCGGGGTTTCCCTTGCGGCCAAGGATCGGGGGGTCAATCCCTTCGAAGCTCCGGACGTGGCTCTTCCGAAGGAAAAAACCCGGGACATTCTGGACCGTTTTGCCCTGGTGGGGAGCCGTGTCTGGGAGGAGCCCCAGGCGAAGACGTACCGTAAACCGACCTTCGAGAATGAGGATGTGTCAATTTTTGCGGAAGGATTTTCGCCGAAGATTTCCTCCTCCGGAGATCTGTCTGCCTCTGTTTATTCCTTGTTGGACGATCTTGTGAAGGTTCGGAAAAAATCACCTTATCTCGTCCTGCAATCCTGGCTTCCGTCCTCGGAAAAAGTGGAAGGCCGCCTCCTGTGTTGGGGGAAATGGGTTTCCAGGCGATATTCCCTGCCGGTCATGGTTGTTCGGGGTCCCGCTTTTTTGCACATGGTTGGACAGGTGCAGAAGGGAGGACCTGCGGAAGGGCTTTTCCTCCAGTTTTCCGTCAAGGACATGATGGACTTGCCTGTTCCGGGACAGCCTTACGGGTTTGCAACCCTTTTTCGTTCCCAGCAGCTGGGGGAATTTTTTGCCCTGTCCCAGTTGCGACACCCCGTGGCTGAACTGCGGTTTTCGAGTCGCACGGAGGCGGAACGTTTTCTCGATTCGTCCCTGAAGCAGGTATAACGTCCTGGAAAAAGCTCCTGCCACAGTCGACTCCTGGTTTTCAGGGAGTCATTGAACGAAAATGAGGCATCCGCTGGGGAAAGGAAAGGTCGGGAAATGGATCTGAAGGTTGCCCCTCCACTCACACTTGTCATTTTTGGTGCTTCAGGAGATTTGACCCGTCGGAAACTCCTGCCTTCCCTCTATGATCTGTGGGCGGACGGGTTGATGAATGCTGACACCGAAATTGTCGGTGTTGCACGCCGTGTCAAAAGTCATGCAGAATTCCGGGAGGAAATTTCCGAGGGAATTCGTTCTTATTCACGCTCCGGAGCCAAAAATGACGAAAAGCTTGAGTCTTTTCTGTCTCGCGTTTTTTATCAGTCCGGTGATTTTGAGGATCCGTCCACATACGACACGTTGCGGGCAGCCTTGCTGGAAGAAGGGAGAGTCAAGCGGACACGCGGGAATGTCATTTTTTATCTGGCCACTCCCCCGAGCTATTTTGTTCCGATTATCCGCCAGATCGGAGACCACGGTCTGGCGGGTGTGCCGGGAGGAGGCGCCGAAAACCTTCCCTTTACCCGGATCGTGATCGAAAAGCCTTTCGGTCGGGATTTGTCCAGTGCGAGAGAGTTGAACGGGGAACTTCTGACGGTCTTTCGGGAGGAGCAGGTCTATCGAATCGATCATTACCTGGGGAAAGAAACGGTTCAGAATATTCTGGTTTTCCGCCTGGCCAATCCGATCTTTGGTGAACTCTGGAGCAATGTCCATGTTTCCCGCGTCGAAATCCGGGTGATGGAAAGTCTGGGGATGGAAGGGCGTGGCGGTTACTTTGAAGAAGCCGGAATTCTGCGGGACATGATCCAGAGCCATTTACTGCAGCTGCTCTCCCTGACGGCGATGGAACCGCCGGTTGCCTTCGAAGCCCAGGCGATCCGGGATGAAAAAGTCAAGGTTCTCCGTTCTCTGAAGCCCTATTCAAAAGAGGAAATTTCGGCAAACATTTTAAGGGGCCAATATGTCCAGGGCGTCTTCGAAGGCACCCCTGTCCCGGGATACCGGGAGGAGGCCAAGGTGTCCCCGGGATCCCGTGTCGAAACGTTTGCCGCTCTTCGACTCGAAATTCAGAACTGGCGGTGGGCTGGCGTTCCGTTTTTTCTGATTGCCGGAAAGAGGCTCAAGAAAAAGTCCACCGAGATCACTCTATTCTTCAAGGCGCACCCCTTCGCGATTTTTCGGCTTGCCCAATGCGACGATAATATTCCGAATTCACTCACGATCCGGATTCAGCCGAATGAAGGTGTGTCCATTCGCTTCGGTCTCAAGAGACCGTCGTCCGGGCTGCATATCGATCCGGCCGAGATGGACTTTTCCTACCAGGAAGTCTATCAGGACCATCCGCCGGACGCCTATGAAAGACTGTTGCATGATGCCATGGTCGGGGACTCCACCCTCTTTGCCCGAAACGACGAGGTGGAGAGGGCCTGGGCGTATATCACTCCATTCCTCTCCGATCCTCAGACGGCGCGTGTTCCTGTCTTCTATGAAGCGGGCTCGGACGGGCCGGAAGAACTGTCCACCTTTTTGAGCAGGTCCTGATTCTCGGACAATGCGTGGAAGGATCCGGTTTCTCCCCTTGATCGATCTTTTTGCGGAAAATTCGAGAAGATTCTTCTGGAGCCTGATTCTTTTTCTGACTTTTTTTTCCGGGTGTGCCCACTTATCCCCGACCTCTTCCTCTTCGTACATCTGGCGTTCGACGAAAAGGGAGCCTGTCTGGATCCGTCATGATCTTCCGCCCCGGAGCGGATTTGTCTATCTGAGATCGACTGCAACTTCAAGAACAAGCCTTGCAGAAGCCCGGGCACAGGCGCGCGAAAATCTGGCCGACGCCCTGGTGAAACGTTTTGTTTCCGAGAAATTTCATTTCACGAAGGCGTCAAGAGAGAAACTGAAAAAACACATCCTGGACGATTTGCAGTTGACCGGCCCCCTCGTGGTGGTAGACTCCTGGGAAACAAAAACGTTGCCTCATTCGGAAAATCCTTTTTTGATCCAACGAAGTGTCTGGATCCTTGTCCGGGCTCCTTCCGGCTATGTGCCGGCTCTCCGGAGGGAACTAAAGGAGGCGGATCGGGAACGATTTCGACGGATTCGTGTTCGACATCAAAACATTGAAAGGGCGCTCAGACAAAAAGACGGGACGACGATCCTTTTACTTCTCGCAGAAAATCGTCGCGGTTTCCGGTCGATTCATGCAAAGTCCTCCTTGTCTGCGGACGATCAGAGACGTTTTGCTCGTTATCTCAAGGCCGAGGATACCCTCTGGAGTGCGTTCAGGGGGTCTTCGGTTCTTCGTTCTCTTCAAACGGCAGGACATTCTGTAAAAATCTACCTTCCGCTCAGGAGACCGACATCCTTTCTTCTTTATGCCGGGTTCAAGATATCCAAAAAAGACTATCCCCTGACCGGCTTTCTTCCGCAGATGTCCCTGTCGCCTGTTTTACCCCTTCTTCCTTTTCCACCTCCTCCGCTCTATTGGCGGGGGAGCGATGTGTCCGCCAGCCCATATCGGGTTCTTTCTCTTTACTGGTCGGCAGATCTTGGATGGTATAACCGTTACAGGGACTCCGACAGGCTTGTGTATCACTGTACCC
Source organism: Bacillota bacterium (assembly GCA_023380285.1). The sequence goes on along the minus strand of JAMCRA010000023.1, from coordinate 10,068 downwards.
GAACGTCCTTTTCGGGGATGAGCCGGTGTCAGGTCGATCGATGGCCTCTGGCGGGAGAGACCTCTTCATTAGAACTCCGTCTGGATTTTCCCAAAAATGGGCCGGAGGGAAATCTGCTTCAAAAAGCGGCAGAAAAAGTGCGCGGAAAAATTCCGGTCCGGTTTCCCGGATCTCGTGGCAGCCATCCACTGTTTGTTCGCATCCGAGGGGGAGCATCCGAGGAGATTGGCCCCAAATCGCTTGTGTCCGGACAGCGAGAATTTGGGGAGCCTTTCAAAGAGGATCTTGTGCAAAAAGGATTTCTGGTCTTTCCGGGTTCAGGGAGGGCAGGGGAGAAGCAGTCCCTATTTCTGAAGACGCACCGTCCCTTTACGTTGGATGTCCGCTGGAAATCGTCGAAACGCTTGTCAAAAACTCTTGGAGGAACGCTTTTTGTTCTTGACCGGATTGACTGGGCCGCGTCCGTATCCGGTCCGCCGGGGGCAATACTCTGGGCCGGACAGGGGCATGTGTTCGGCACCGGGGTCGGTAAAGGAGAGGCGACCGTTGAAGCTTTGAAGGAATTGCGCAGATCCCTGGTCAATACCCTGTCCAGGCTCTTGTGGGTCAGACCGGCAGAGCGTCCGGACGATCGGTTCATCGTCATGCGGTTGTCCCTTCTGGATGGAAGAGCGTATTGCGGGGAGGAGGAATCGCCTTGAATGTCGACGTCACCATTGTAGGGGCCGGAGCCGGAGGACTGACACTGGCCACGATTCTGGGAAAAGCGGGGTTCCGGATTCTGGTGATCGATGCGCGTGATGAAATCCGGCCTGTCCGACGGGGTGAGCTGATCCAGCCTCTCGGTCTGGAAATTTTGGAGGAGATCGGTCTTCTGGAACCCCTGTATGCTCTTCCTCACATCCGTTACTCCGAATTTGTTTTTCTGGACGGAAAAGGTCGTCCTCTCATGCGGTCCCGCTATGATCTCGGAAATGACCGCTTCCCGTTTGCGGTCTCCCTGGAGCCGCATCTCATGGATCAGATGGTTCTCTCTCATCTTGCGAGCCTAGCCAACGTGGATGTCCGCTTCGGGGCGGCATACGTTGAGCATCATGATACGGGAGACGGCGTCGATCTGTGGTGGTCGGAGGGCGAACGGATGTGTCAGGCCCATACCAAAGTTCTGGTCGGTGACGACGGCCGTCGCTCTCTGGTTCGGAAGAACGCCGGAATCCCGGGTCGCATCGAGACCTACAGAGACTCTTACCTGTCCTGGAGTTTTGACTGCCCGGCAGATGCACCGGAGAGCGTGAAGAATCCCCTTGGAAGATATTTTATTGGCCGCGGAAAAATTTTTTTCCTGTTTGCGGTTTCCCCCAGAAGACGGTTTTTCCTCTATATGCTGCCCAATGGGGACCGAAACAGTTTACGTCGAAGAGGCCTTCGGGCTTTTTTGTCCGAACTGGACGATTGGGTGCCCGGTCTGGGAAATGTCCTTTCGCAGACCGGGCTCGAAAATCTCGAACAAATCCCGGATATGTCGGTCATGAAGATTGACCTGGACAGATGGTCTTCCGGGCCTGTTGTCCTGATCGGGGATGCTGCCCATGCGATGAACCCTCACGTGGCACAGGGAAGAAATCAGTCTATGGAGGACGCACGCGTACTGGGGGAACTCCTTTCCCGGGAAATGTCTGCCGGGCAGGGGAGTGTTCTCCAAGGGATAGCAGAGTATGAATCCCGACGGAAGCCCAGGACGATGGAGCTCCACAGACTGGCGGACGAAATGACATGGGTCTGGAACTCGGGGAATCCCGTTATTGTGGCCTTGAGAGAGAAGGTCTTTCGGGGATTGGACAAAATGCCCTCCGTCAGCCGGAAAATTGTGCGGACCATCTCTGGCCTTTCGTTTGAGCCTCTGACCCCCATGGACAAGTTGAAAGCATTCTGGTCAGGATGACCGGCAAAATCTGCCCTTTCTTTGGGAGAGGGTCTTCCCCTATAATAAGAAAATTGAAATTGTCCGGGCAGAACTTGCGTCCTGTCTGATGTTTCTTGCGGGCGGTCGCAGAGGCTGCTTTGGTGAGAGCCGATGGTGTTTTATCGTTCAAGGTTGAACTGTTTAAAGAGGACTTTCGGGGAAGGATGACAGGATTGATGGATGTGCAGATCAAAAGGGGAGAGGGAAATCTCCATGCGTTTACGGTGGACTTGTCCGGAGAGGAAATTCGGACGAGAGTCAGGGGGAAGATCAAGGCGGTAAACCCCCGCCTCAAGGTCCCGGGATATCGGCCCGGTCATGTTCCCGAATCCATGATTCGACGGAACAGGGATCTGATCCGATCCATCCACCAGGAAGTTCTCGACGATCTTCTGGATTCTGCCTATTCCGAAATTATCAAGAAGTCCTCCGGGACGGTCGTTCATCTGAACCCCGCTCCTGTTTCCCTTGAAACGAAATCCGAGGAGACGGGGCTGACGATAGAAGGGGAACTCGAAATTTTTGAGGTTCCTGCGGACCGTTCTCCCTATGGCGTCGTCCTTTCCCCGGAAGAACCCCTTTCTGTTTCAGAGGAAGAAATCGCAACGGAAATCGAGCGTCTCCGAATCATGATGTCGAACAATTTCCGGGAAGATCTTCCGGAGGCGGAACCCATTCAAATGTCCGACTTCGTGCGGTTTAAGATTCACTTTGTCCATCCCTCCACAGGGGAAACATTTGATTCGGAGCAAGTGTCCGAAGTCGGCGGGGATGGTGTTCCCGAAGCCTTTAATCAGGCTCTGCTCGGCAAGAAGCGGGGAGACCGGGTCCAGACGACATTGCCATTAAATGTCCCGGTTTCTGGAAAAGGTGGCGGTACACGGGTGGAAACGCATCCTGCCGAACTGGAGGTGCTGGATATCCAGCGAAGAATCCCTCTTGAGATCGGAGAATTGATCGCCAGAGTTTTTCCAAAATCCGAAGAAGGGGACGTGAAAACCGAATCCGATCTTCGTTCGGATGTCGAAAAAGGACTTCTTGGCCAAAAAGTCCTGGGTGTCCTTCGGAAAAAAAGGGAAGAACTGCGAAAAGAGATTCTTGCGACATGGGGCGTTGCAACGCCAGAAAAACGTATGGCCCGGGAGTATCAGCGCCTTTCTCTTTCTTCCGATACGGACAGGGAGGAGTATCGTCAGATCTTTCTCTGGCAGCTTGTCCTTGACCAGCTGGGCGAAAGAGAAAAGATCGAGCCGGACTGGGAGACGGTGGGACAGGAATACCGGCAGATTATGCAGTCCAGAGGGGAGGCCCCTTCCCGGGAAGTTGACAGGGAGGCTCTTTCCATTGCCATGCAGGGAGCCCGGCGGATCAAGCTCGAGGAAATGATGCTTCGCCAGGCCCAGTTTGGGGGACAGGAACTCTTTTTTGATGAGGGTGGATATCTGGACAAGGTGGGTATGAAAAAATTTGGTAAGAAAACAGCGTCCGTTGGCGGGCATGATCACGACCACGATCACGATGCGCACGATCATGGCGATCATGATCATCACGACCATTCCGGCGATGAAGGCCAGGCATAAAGAGGAACAGGAGGAAGCCAGAGGATGCTGATACCGTACGTAGTTGAACAAACAACCCGGGGTGAACGCTCTTACGACATCTACTCCCGTCTTTTAAAAGACAGGATTATCTTTCTCGGGACGGCCATTGACGATATGGTGGCGAATCTCGTGATTGCCCAGCTCCTGTTTCTGGAAGCGGAAGATGCGTCAAAGGACATCAATCTGTACATCAACTCTCCGGGAGGGGTCGTCACGGCCGGATTGGCGATTTATGACACGATGCAGTACATCAAGCCGGATGTCTCGACGATTTGTGTCGGACAGGCCGCAAGCATGGGCGCTGTCCTTCTGGCGGCCGGCGCGGACGGCAAGAGGTTTGCCCTACCGAACGCACGGATCATGATTCATCAACCCTTGGGCGGGGTGCAGGGGCAGGCAACGGAAATTGAGATCCATGCCCGGGAAATTCTGAAAATGCGGGAGCATCTGAATGGTATTCTGGCGAAGCATACCAAACAGTCTCTTGCAAAGGTTTCTCAGGATACGGACAGAGACTATTTTCTTTCGGCAGAAGACGCCAAGGCCTATGGTCTGGTCGATTCGGTCATTTCGAGCCATCGTGGACCGGTGGGAGTCGTCGTACCGGAATCTTGACGCTGGTTTTGGGAGGGGGAAGACAAATGGCTGGTCGAGAACGCAAAGACAAGGGTGATGTAACAGTCCGGTGCTCGTTTTGCGGAAAAACGCGGGAAGATGTTCGACGGATGGTTTCTGGCCCGGGAGTCTTTATCTGTGATGAATGTGTTGAGCAGTGTTCTTCGATTATTTCCGAAACGTGGGAGGAAGAACGGGAGACGACAGCGGGTCCCTTGCTGAAGCCTGCGGAAATCAACCGTATCCTGGACCAGTATGTTGTTGGGCAGGAAAAAGCCAAAAGGGTTCTTTCTGTTGCAGTTTACAACCATTATAAACGGATCAATGCGAACCAGATTTCAGACGATGTGGAACTCCAGAAGGGCAATATCCTGATGATTGGACCCACGGGGACAGGAAAAACCCTTCTTGCCCAGACTCTGGCCCGGATCCTTGAGGTTCCTTTTGCCATTGCGGATGCAACAACATTGACCGAAGCGGGATATGTCGGCGAGGATGTTGAAAATATAATTCTTAAGCTTCTTCAAGCCGCGGATTATGATGTCGAAAAAGCCGAACGGGGCATTGTCTATATCGATGAAATCGACAAGATCAGCCGGAAGTCCGAAAATCCCTCCATTACCCGGGATGTGTCCGGGGAAGGTGTTCAGCAGGCGCTCCTGAAGCTGGTCGAGGGGACGGTGGCAAATGTTCCTCCCCAGGGTGGCCGAAAGCATCCGCACCAGGAGTTTATCCAGGTCGATACGTCCAATATTCTCTTTATCTGCGGGGGAGCCTTTATTGGACTCGACAATATCATCTCCCAGAGACTGTCGAGCAAGAATCTTGGGTTTGGAGCCGAAATCCGGAAAAACGAGCACCGGAAGAGAACAGGCGAACTTCTGGCAAACGTCAGGCCCGATGACCTCCTGAAATATGGTTTGATTCCCGAGTTTGTCGGTCGTTTTCCTGTGATGGCGGTTCTGGATGACCTTGATGAAGCCGCATTTTACAGGATTCTGACCGAGCCAAAGAATGCATTGGTCAAGCAATTTGAGAAGCTTTTTGCCCTTGAAAAGGTCCGTCTGAGGATGACGGAAGGGGCTCTCAAAGCCATTGCTCACAAGGCATTTATACAAAAGACGGGTGCCAGAGGGTTAAGGGCAATTCTCGAAGAAGTGATGCTCGATCTTATGTATGAGATTCCTTCTGTCCAGAATGTCCTTGAGGTTTTGGTCACGGAAGAAACAATTAATAATCATGAACCGCCCGGCGTCGTTCGGATGGACAGCGCCCGCAAGGAGTCGGACCCTCCTCTTTCCGCTTAGGATTTCGATTTTGCAGGTGGTGCAGGTATTTTTTTTGCCGTAAACAGCAGGGGGGGAATTGCCTTCCCGTCCAGGGAGAGCTGTGTGAGCCGGATGTTGAAAGAATCCGGGAACCCCTGAATATGGGGAAACGCCAGAATGCCTTCCCTGTCATAGCCCGGAAAGAGGCGAGCTCCCGGGAGATAGGTCATCCGGACCTGTTTTCGGGTTTCGTTCAGCCTTTTCATCGAGGCGGGAGCCATGACAGTTCCAAGAAGACCGGTTGACAAAGATTCCAGGAGTTCTCCCTGGTCAAAAGGCCTGTATACGTGTTTGTCCGGAAGTTCCAGAAAAAAATCCATGGGTTGATAGTCGATATAACTTTTTCCCTTGTTGATGATCTGAACAAGCACGGTCGTATAATCCGCATCCAGAATGGGATTAAAGTAGGGTGAACCCGGCCGGATGAATCCGACATGGAAACGGATTCCATCGATCGAACGTGTCTGCTGATCGAATTTGTAAGTTGCCGATTCGTTTTTGAGGGACTTGAGGTAAAACAGACCAGCCAGTCTGCTGATCGCCGAGATTCCCACCAAAGACAGGATAAGGACCAAAAGCGTCCATTGTCCCCATTTTCGAGGCAGGTGCAGTTTTTTTGTGTCCGGCATTTTTTCCCTTTGGTCTAAAGAAGGGGATCCACATTTTCAGGGCATTGTAACACGGGTTTGAAAGGGTTTGCATATCCGGACCAGAGCGTTTGTTGTTCTCTTGATACTTGGGATGTTTTTTTCCGGTTGCACCCGGAATTCTCTCCACATGTCACGATTCTCCGGAACAGGAGTTTTTTTCGGTCTTTTTGATCCGGAGCATGCACTTCCTTTTGATGAGTCGTGGTCGCTCTTTCTGGGAGACCGGCTCGAAGCGGCTTCCGGGTCATCCGCGCTCCTGTTTGGTGAACGATTGCGTCAAAAGATTTCCCTTATCGAGGGAACAACGAACCTTTCCCCCTGCCGGGATGTTCGATGTGCACTTGACAGGGCAAGAATTGTGCAAGCCCGATATTTGCTGACGGCAACGTTGCGCCGGGAAGGGAAGTCAAAAAGAACAGTCACCCTGGGGTACTGGGCGGTCTCTCCTCCGAAGCTTCTGCAGTCCCTGACCCGTGATTTGCCGGAATCAGATCAAAAAAGCCGTGACCTGGCCATATTCCTGGATCGTTTAGCGAAAGATTTTCTCAATCCCTCGGCGGTTCAGAACGGGGCGAAAAGCGTCGGGCCGGACACAAATCCGGGCAGTGCTGTTGAAAAACTGCTCGACCAGGGACAAGTTGATCAGGCCTTGCGGCTGGGGGAGCGACTTAGCAGCACCCTTCCGGAGTCGAAAAAAACCGCCGAATTTAATCTGGCTTTGCTTCGAACCTACCGTGCTTCCGGACTCCTGGTCGAAGCCCGGAAACTGGTTTCTTCCGTGATGAAAAACGGGGCCATCAATTCAGACTTCGTTCTGGAAGCGGCAAATATGTATCGTTCCCAGGGTCTTTCTGCGGAAAAAGTGCGGGGACTCTATTATCAGGGCCTCATGAGATTGCCAGATGCCAGACACCTTTGGGGCAAGGTGATGGAAGATCGCATCTGGCGGGGCCATCCGCGTCAGGCTTTGTCTATGTTGTCAAAATACACGCAAACCCATCCCGGAGAGTTGGATGACAGAATGACTGGTGTGTATTATGCCGCAAATGTCTTTTCCGGTAATTCTCAAAAAGCGGATGCTTTGTGGACGAAGGAATACACGTCCCGGAAGCATCATCGGACTCTTCTTGCGCGGCATGCCTGGCTCTACAGACAAGCGGAGGAAGGGCACCTCAGAAAGGTTCAAAGTAAAGCGCAGAACTGGATCCGTGCAGGATTTGAAAGCGAGGCGATCTATCGGGACCTGATGGTGGCATTGGGCGGTTTGGGAGAGCCAATCGAAGAAGTGCGCACAGGAAGAGAGGCAATTCGGAAAGGCTTCGCATCAGACTGGATTAAAAATCGGGTATTGGCCCTGGAGGCCAAGGGTTACTAGTGTTTTTTCCCGCAATCAATCTGCCAAACTCGCTGACCCTCTTCCGGATCTTCCTGACCCCGTTTCTCGTCGCTGTTCTGTTGTATGGAAAAGATCGACTCGCTTTTTGGACCTTTGTCATCGGGGGGGTTTCCGATGCCATGGATGGAGCCATCGCTCGTTTACTGAACCAGAAGACGATGATGGGGACCATTCTGGACCCGGTGGCAGATAAAATTTTCCTTTCTGCCACGGTGACTGTTATGTCGGTCATCGGCTATGTTCCGGCATGGGTTGCCATTGCCCTTGTCAGTCGCGACCTGATCGTTATATCAGGCGTTTTCCTGCTAAAATGGGTAGAGACACCTATCCCGATCCGGCCGCACTTATGGGGCAAGATCACGACACTGACGGAAATTTTCTACCTTTTTCTTGTTTTGCTGGGAAACGCAAAGTATGGACAGCCCAGTCATCTGGATGCGATTGCCATTGTGACAGTCATTATGGCAATACTGTCCGGGATTTTTTACGTTCACCAGGGAATAAGATGGTTTCAGGCACATACAAAGTGAAAGGGTTGGGAGCATGCCCCAGGGGTTGGTGATCAAAGAGATTATACGGGGTTCTTTAGCCGAAGAAGCCGGAATTTTGGCCGGATTCAATATTTTATCGATCAACGGAAATGTGCTTCGCGACTTGATCGACCTTGAATTTTATCAGGCGGAAGGAGAACTGGACCTTCAGCTAGAGAACCCTGCTTCCGGAGAACAATGGACGCTCACTCTTGAAAAGGATCCGGATGAGCGATTGGGGATTGTCCTGGATCCGCCTCCAATTCGAAGATGCCCCAATGACTGTGACTTCTGCTTCGTTGACCAGATGCCCCCGGGACAGCGTCAGTCCCTTTATATCCGGGATGAAGACTATCGGTACAGTTTTCTCTACGGGAACTTCATCACCCTGACGAATTTGTCCGAAAAAGATTACCGGAGGATACTCGATCAGCGGCTTTCACCGCTCTATATCTCCGTGCATGCGACCGATCCGGCTGTCCGGAAGCGTCTGTTGAGAAACGAGCGTGCCCCCGACATCCTCGACCGGATCGATCATCTGATTGCCGGTGGAATCCGGCTACACACTCAAATCGTCATTACTCCCGGGATCAACGACGAAAGGGTTCTCGACCGTTCGGTAGAAGATCTTTCGGCCCGGTTCCCCGGGGTATCCTCTCTGGCGATTGTTCCTGTCGGACTGACAGGACATCGTGACAATCTGCCTCCCGTTCGTCCTATCGACAAGGATTTTGCACGGAAGATGCTGACGGTCATCGCTTCTTATCAGAAACCATTCATACAGAAATGGGATGATCCTTTCGTGTTTCCGGCGGATGAGTGGTATGTCCTTGCAGAAAAAAGTTTTCCATCCCTCCGGCGATACGGAACACTCCCCCAGCTGGGAAATGGTGTCGGTATGGTTCCCCTGTTTTGTTCAGAATGGAAAAAGAAAATTCTTTCTTATAGGAAAAAAGGAAATTTCCCGCTGGAGTTCATGCAGAAAGAGTCCTGGATGATGGTAACCGGAACGGCATTCGCTCCGACACTCGAAAGACTGCTTTCAGACCTGGGGAATATCTTTTCCGAAGGGAAACCGTCAATCCGAAAACTTCCGGTGGAGAACCGTCTTTTTGGTTCTTCTGTGACAGTCGCAGGCCTGCTTTCCGGAAATGACATCATTGAGACTGTTCTGAGAGCGAACCTGCCTTCAGGAACAAAAATTCTGGTTCCGGATGTGGCCCTTCGGACAGATTCGGAGATATTGATCGACGACATCTCGCTGGAAGACATCGCCTTCCGGACAGGTCTTGAGGTTTTTCCGGTTCCCTCGGATGCACGCGGGTTCTGGGAATGGGTAGAAAGTGATGAGCCCTTGAAGTCAAGGGGAGGCAAGGAAAATCTTCGGGCGGTTGCCTCGTGACATCTTGCTCTCTGTTTTCTCCGGCCAAAATCAATCTTTCTCTCCGGATCCTTGGCAAGAGGCCGGACGGTTACCATGAGCTTCTGACGGAAATGGTCATGATTTCTCTTGGGGATACCATGGTTTTCCGTTTGTCGGATGAGCCAAGGGACCTTCTGGCGGTTTCCGGCAGGCCTGTGGACGGGAATCCCGACGACAATCTGGTTCTCCGGGCAATCAGGCTGTTTCGGGAAATGCGGGGTTTCGGCGGAAAACCCTCTTACTGGAAAGTGGAACTTGAGAAAAAAATTCCGGTCGGTGCAGGGCTCGGAGGGGGATCATCCAATGCTGCCGCAGCCTTGTGGGCAATGAACCTTCTTTCGGGAAACAGTTGTTCACGGCAGGATCTGATGGAAATTGGAGCGAAACTGGGAAGTGATGTTCCTTTTTTTCTGGGGGAAGCGCATGCCGTTGCCTCCGGAAGAGGAGAAAAAATTCACCCCTGCGATCCTTTTCCCAGAAAAACACTTGTTTTGTGGAACCCTCTTGTTCCTCTCTCAACATCAAGGATTTATGGTGGGCTCTCCGTGCCCAGGATCAATTC
>JAMCRA010000022.1 GCA_023380285.1 Bacillota bacterium | reverse complement strand
ACTAACGTCTCCACTACGCGATCGTTTCGGTATCGTACAGCGCTTGGAATTTTATTCAGTTGATGCGTTAACCAGTATTGTGACCCGTTCTGCAAAATTATTACAGGTATCCACACAGCCGGCCGGTGCTAGAGAAATAGCTTTACGCGCGCGTGGAACTCCACGGATCGCTAATCGGCTTTTACGACGAGTACGTGATTACGCTGAGGTGAAAGGTAATGGTGTTATCACTGATGAAATTGCTCATTTAGCCTTGGAAATGCTAAGCGTTGACCGACATGGATTTGACATCATGGATAGAAAATTACTGCTTGCCGTAATTGAACGATTTGCAGGTGGGCCGGTAGGGGTAGACAGTATCGCCGCCGCAATAGGTGAAGAAAAAGGGACTATTGAAGATGTCTTAGAGCCTTATTTAATTCAGCAAGGCTTTTTGATGCGCACCCCGCGTGGACGAGTAGCAACACAATCAGCATATCAGCATTTTGGTATAGCCATGGCAGAAAATGACTAAGTCCACCGAACATAGTTTTACCTATAGAGTATATGTAGAAGATACGGATCTTTTGGGGATTGTGTATCATGCTAATCATTTGCGTTTTTTTGAGCGTGCACGCACCGAGTTATTACGCGCAAATGGACTATCTTTGACTACGATGGCGGGATATAATACACACTTCGCCATTCATGATGTACATATACGTTATTTATATCCTGCTCGACTGGATGATATATTAACGATAAAAACTAATTATGAACGACACAAAACCTGCAGTTTGCTATTTAAACAGACCATGCATAATCAATTAAATCAACTTTTATGTGAAGCAACAATCCAGATTGTTTGTGTCAATGAACATTTAAAACCAAAGCCGATACCTAATGAGTTAGCTTTATGACTTTCTTGTTTGGGTACAATGTTTAATTTATTCGGCTCATGCTTATAGTGAAGGAGAAAGAACGTGGTGAATCATGCGAGTGTTTTAAGCTATTTTTGGCAAGCTGGGATGGTGGTTAAGCTTGTTATGTTCATTTTACTTGTTGCATCGATTGTATCATGGACCTTGATTTTACAACGCGCATGGTATTTTAAGCGCCAAAAACAGCAATACGATACGTTCAATAAACGTTTTTGGGAAAGTACTGATTTAAGTAAATTATATGCCGATATAGACAGCAACCTTGCTGAACGCCAGGGGTTGGCAGCTATTTTTCATGCGGGTTTTAAAGAGTTCATGAGGGTAAGAAAGCAAGGCGGTGTTGAGCTTGAACCTATACAACGCGTAATGCAAATTAGTCATGCGAAAGAGGCTGAGAGCCTGGAGCAACACCTTCCTTTATTTGCTTCAGTAGGTTCACTAGCACCCTATGTAGGGTTATTTGGAACCGTTTGGGGGATTATGTCTTCGTTCCAGGCACTCGGACAGGCTCAACAAGCGACCATCGCTATGGTGGCCCCTGGAATTTCAGAAGCTTTGGTTGCCACAGCCCTAGGTCTGTTTACGGCGATTCCCGCCGTTGTTGCCTATAACCGCTATACTACAAAAGTTAGTAATTTATTGAATAGGTATGATTTATTCCAGGAAGAGCTTGTAGCATTAATTTCGCAGCAAACAAGCACATCTGCTAGAGGATAAAAAAATGTTAAGAAAGAAAACCCCGCGGAAAAGTCCTATTGCGGAGATCAATGTTGTTCCTTATATCGATGTGATGCTGGTATTGCTGGTTATATTTATGATAACCGCACCTATATTAACTCAAGGGGTTACAGTTGATTTACCTAAAGCAGCTGCGGAATCCTTGAAATCGGCTGATCGCGAACCCATTATTGTTTCAGTAAACAGTGAAGGACTTTATTTTCTTAATATAAATACCAATCCTGATGCTCCTATGGAGCCCCAGGCTTTAATGGTGCGAGTTGCTGCTGAGCTTGAGTTAGCACGTCAGTCACATCAGGCTTTAAATGTATTAGTTAAGGGGGATCAGGGTGTCCCTTATGGAAAAGTAGTAACCGCTATGAGTTTATTAAAACAAGCAGGTGCAGAACAAGTTGGTTTGCTCACTGATACGTCAGGAGAGGAGCACGCATGATGCAATTGTCTAAAAGTTATCGCAATGCTCTCATTGCAGCAATTACATTACACGTATTAATTGCCATTATGTTATTAGTGGAAACGTCGCATGACAGGCCTGTCTTAACGGCTGCAACAAAGACTGAAGCAAGCCCTGTTGAAACGCTTGCAGTAGAGCAACAACAGGCGCAGCCCATTAAAGCTGTAAGTGTGGATAGTCAAGAAGTGATGGCAGCCGTAAACAAACTAAAAGAAGAACGCGTACAGCAGCAACAAGCTGAAGCTAGAAAGCAACAAATGTTAAAGGAACAAGCGGAGCTTGCGCGTAAACAACGTGTTGCAGAACAACAGCGCTTGGAAAAATTAAAAAGTGAAGCAGCTAAGCTTGCTATAGCGCGACAGAAACAGCTAGAAGAAGAGCAACGCCGGTTAAAACAATTAGCACAACAAAAAGAAGAACAAGAAAAGCATTTAGCCGAAATGAAGAAACAGCAACAAGAATTACAAAAGGCGCAACAACAAGAAGCCAATAAATTGGCTGCCTTAAAAAAGAAAAAGGAAGATGAATTAGCTAAAGCTGAACAAGTAAAGCTTGCCAAAGCTAAAAGTGAATTAGCTCAAAAACAGCGTGTTGCCGCAGAAGAGGCCGCCGCAAAACAAGCTGCTGCTCAAAAAGCAGCCGCTCAGCAAGCAGCATTGGATGCACAAAATAATGCACGTATTGCGGGAGAGGTGGATAAATATAAGGCATTAATTATTGGAGCTATTAGCCGACAATGGATTTTGCCTGAAAATGCTAATAGTAATTTGTCCAGTCAATTTAGGATTAGGCTGGCGCCTAATGGTAGTGTATTAGAGGTTAACTTAACGCGTAGCAGTGGTGATCCCATCCTTGATCGCTCCGCGCAATCAGCAATTTACAAAGCCTCGCCGTTGCCAGTGCCTAGCGATCCAGCTACATTTAATTTATTTCGTGATATCAGTTTAACGGTACGACCAGAGAATGCCAGGGGGTAATGAGTGATTAAGCGCTTTATTGCAGTATGTTTTATGCTATTTATGGGCGTAGTCCATGCATTAGATCTTGAATTGACTCAAGGGATTAACGCGGCCTTACCTATTGCGGTAACCTCGTTTAGCGGGGATCAGCAAGCAGAGCTTACAGGCGTAATCGAAAATGATTTACGTATGTCTGGTCAATTTAAATTGATTCAGGGCTATGGTGGGCAGCAATCAATGAGTTCCTGGAAACAAGCTGGGGCTGACAGCGTCCTTTCTGGCAGCA
>JAMCRA010000021.1:4785-7979 GCA_023380285.1 Bacillota bacterium | reverse complement strand
AGTTTCGGAACTTTAAATCAGGGCACTTTATGATGAACTAATCGATTATATGGAGAACGATCCATCCCTTATCAGAAGAGCGGTACCTTTGATTATGATTTCCAGATACCTTGAGAGAATCGCCGATCATATTACAAATGTATGTGAGAGAATTTTTTATGTCGAAACCGGAGAACTAAAGGAACTGCATTATTAATTCTTAATCCTACTGTTGCCGAATATTGAAATTTATGGTAGCATTTAGCGTATAAAAGGTCGTACGGCAGCAATCCATTAAGAAATATAATTCGAAATCAGGGATATCTTAAAATGGCAACAGGTAAATCCGAATCTTCCGGAAACAGGCAGATACTCTCGATTATGCTCTTCCTTATCATTTTATGCGGCGTCTTGTTTTTTCTGAAACTTGGAGGTACTCCATTATTGGAGGAGGATGAACCTCGTAACGCAGAGGCTGCCCGCGAAATGATTCAGTTAAAGAGCTGGGTAACTCCGTACTTTAATTTCGCACCCCGTTACGAAAAACCGGTAATGATCTACTGGCTGATGATTGGCGCGTATAAGGTCTTCGGTGTGAATGAATTTTCTGCGCGATTCTGGTCGGCTGTCTTTGCCGTACTCCTTGTCATCATAACATTTCTGTTTGTAAAGAGGTTTCTTGGAATTCGGGCGGGACTGCTGTCTGCAATTGTACTTGCCACATCGTCATTGATTGTATTTCTTGCACGGTTTGCAAATACCGATATGACCCTGATATTTTTCATCACCTCGTCACTGTACTGTTTTTTCCTGGCATATAGTGCCCCTGATTTAAAGTTCCGAAACTGGTACTACGGGATGTACGCCGCCATGGGATTTGCCGCCCTCACCAAAGGACCGGTCGGTATAGGAATTCCGGCTGTAATTATACTTATATTTCTTCTTTTAAATAGAGACTGTATAAGATTTTTCAAGGAAGGTAAACTTTTAACCGGTATACTTCTGTTTTTACTGATAGCCGTTCCCTGGTATGCTCTTATGATTCGGGAGAACGGCATGACATACGTAAACCAGTTCTTTATTGGGGAGCATATTAAAAGGTATTCGGAACCATCTTCAGGACACGGGGGAAATCTCATTCTCTATCTGCCGTATTATATTGGAGTGATTGCACTCACCTTCTTTCCCTGGTCGGGATTCCTGCCGTTTTCATTCTTAAAGACCAAAAATGAGATTAAAAGTAAAAGTTTACAGGGTAAATTTATACAGTTCAATTTTGTCTGGCTGCTATTTGTATTTGCTCTCTTCACTTTAAGCGAGACCAAACTGCCGCATTATATTGCACCCCTCTTTCCGGCGATGGCGATTTTTATCGGCAAGTATCTGGATGAGAACTTTTTCGACGAGGAATCAGTCAGAAGTATAAGATTTTCATTTGCCTTAATAATTATCCTTGGACTATTATTCACTGCTGTCATGCTGGCAATATATTCATTCGCACCAAAGATAGGTAAAAATATTGATCCTGCAGGTAATCTGGTTGTTAATGTGGGACCGGGACCTGTGGTGATTGCCGCGGGATATTTAATCTGCGGATTAATCGGTTTTATACTATGGAAAATCGGCAGAAAGGATATATCTTTTCTGGCAATCCTGGGTGGTATAATATTATCGCAGTTGGCCACGTTTCTTCTGCTGGAACCGGCAGTTTCCCAGTACTGGCAGGCACCCTGGTGTAATCTTGCAGAGATTGCGGGGATGCGGTCAGCCCTTTACTCAAGACATGTTACACTGGCGGCTTATGATTTGGGGAGTGCAGGAGTTGTGTACTATTCAAAAAGACATGTAGAGATTATAGACAACGATGATACAAAGGGATTAAAAGATATTCTGACGGGAAAACCCCCTGTTTATGTTATAACGAAATCTAAAGACCGGAATATATTTTTAAAGAACGGATTTAAAGAGGTTTCACAGGATACGGGCTCCGTGTTATTGATGAAGTAGGTGAATTAAATGGAAATGCTGGAAAAGTCCGCTGCCCCTGAGATATCGGTGGTAATACCGGCTTATAACGAAGAGGAAAGTCTTGAAGTTCTAAATGAATCGATTTTTAACAGTATTGTTCCTCTTGGCAAATCTTTTGAGGTTATATATGTAGATGACGGCAGTTCGGACAGAACATTCGAAAAGATTAAGGAGGTCTGTTCGAAATTTCCGAATGTAAAAGGGATAAAATTTCGCCGGAATTTTGGACAGACTGCGGCAATGTCTGCCGGATTTGACCATGCAGACGGCAGGGTAATAATTGCCATGGATGCCGACCTCCAGAATGATCCCTCAGACATAAAGATGCTTATCGATGAACTGGATAAGGGTTATGATATCGTAAACGGCTGGAGGAAAGACCGTAAGGATACCCTCTTTTCAAGGCGGATGCCGTCTGTCATCGCCAACTGGCTTATCGGTCGGGCGACAGGTGTAAAACTCCATGATTACGGCTGTTCGCTTAAGGCATACAGAGCCGAAGTTATCAAAAATGTACCTCTTTACGGTCAGCTTCATCGATTTATTCCCGCTCTTGCCTATATCTACGGTGCAAAAATTACCGAGGTTCCAGTCAAACATCATGCGCGGGCGTTCGGCAAAAGTAAATACAATCTTTCCAGGATATATCCGGTTGTCATGGATATGATAACCGTCAGTTTTCTCAAGAGTTTCGGGGACAGACCTCTTCACATGTTCGGGAAATTATCCCTTTTGTGTTTGGGACTCGGTATCGGTATGGACGGTTATCTTACAATTCTCAAAATTGTAAAACATGTGAATATCGCCAACCGGCCGCTGCTTCTACTTGGAACCCTGCTTATCCTCGCCGGTCTTCAGATGTTCAGTACGGGAATCCTGGCCGAAATACAGATGAGAACATATTACGAATCTCAGAGAAAGCCGATTTACAGCATTAGAGAGATAATAAACGGATAATGAAAAAGAAGTTTGGACTTTTTATTAAGGTGGGCGGCAGTCTTATCGTTATTTCATATCTCTTAAAGACTGTAAATTTTGAACGGGCAGCCAGACTTCTGCTTGGCGTGGACTTGAAATGGCTGCTCTTCGCAACCTTATTATATATCCTCGGGCAGACGCTCTGTGCTTATAAATGGAAACGGCTTGGTGGAGTAATGCTGCTTATTCGACCAATGGATTGGAAGGTA
>JAMCRA010000021.1:2521-4775 GCA_023380285.1 Bacillota bacterium | reverse complement strand
GAAACGGCTTGGTGGAGTTCTTGGATTTAATCAACCTGTTAAGGATTATATATTTTATTATTTCGCCGGAATGTTCTTCAACCATTTCCTCCCGGGAACTGTGGGGGGAGATGTTGTTCGGGCGATAGGTCTTGCCAAAGATAAGGCCGAGGTTCCAAAATCTGCAGTCACTGTTCTTGCGGACAGGGGTACGGGATTCCTGGCTCTTATGCTGATAGCCTCGATTGGTGTTATGGTTATGAGGCAATCTCTTCAGTCCTGGATTGCGGGTCTTACATATCTGGTAACCCTCATTCTGCTGCTTGGATTTTTAATCCCGTATAGTTCAAGGGTACCTGTAAAGAAACTGAGTGAGAAAACCAGAAAGACATTAAAATACTGGGAGAATCTGCCGATTTTGGGAAATGCCCTGATTCTATCGCTGATATTCCAGTTGATTGTAGTTATAATTCATATTTTTCTTGGGAAGGCTGTTGGCATAAGTGTGCCGATATGGTATTATTTTGTTTTCACTCCACTGGTTGCAGCCGTAAGTATGATTCCGATAAGTATTAACGGTCTGGGAGTCAGAGAAGGAGCGTATATCTATTTTCTTACAAGGGTTGCGGTCACAAAAGATACTGCTCTTGCCTTCGGTATGGGATGGCTGATTGTGGTACTTGTCTCAAGTCTTGTTGGAGGAGTAATGCTGCTTATTCGACCAATGGATTGGAAGGTAAAGAAATAATAAAAACGGAAAACTGAAAATGGAAAAATGTTGTTGAATGATAAGATTAATAAACGACAACAAGTTTCCTATTTCTTATTTACTAATCTCAGCGAAGGGAGTTTTAACAGTTGTTCTATCATTTGTTTCATTTGGATATAGTTATATTTCATTTTATAAACAGGAATCTTCAGTGTGCCGTTTTGGATTATTTTATGACACTTGTAACCTGGTTTGGTACAGAATACATTCAATTTCCGGTATTTATCGGCATTTATATCGCGGGTCGTATATATTTTAAAAAGTACCTAAAACTCCGCGGAAATGGTGTTAAGATTCGCGAGGATATGGATATCAAGGAAGGTGCCCAGGCTCTTTCGACAGGTCTGGAATGCAATAGATTGTTCTCCATCTCAATGAAGCTGAGAAAACTGGCGCTGTTATTGCTTGTTGCATATGTAATAAGCGGTCTTGGAGTTCAGGCTGCCAAGCGTTTCGTTCCCAGAGACCGTCCGGGAGCCGTTCTTGCAGGTGTTCATTATCCGTACGATATAATAATTCGCAAACAGGATATATTGAAAGGAGATAATTCATTTCCGTCGGGACACACCTCAATAACTTTTGCTGCCGCGACGGTGGCCTTTTTATCCATTGACTCCGTCTGGGGATTCCTAATTCTTTTACTTGCGATGCTCGTGGGAATATCAAGGGTATACCTGGGAGTTCATTACCCGTCTGATGTAATTGCGGGAATGATGCTTGGGATATTATCCGGTTACATTGCACTCTGGATTCCTGTGGTGAGGAAGAAGAAAAAAGTCGGATACAGGATTTAAGATTGATTAGTGAATCGGTAATATCTTGTCAAATTCTGTATCACTTCAGCAATAACCTTCTCTATTTTTTCTCACTGTCCGGCCTTCAATGAGGCGGGTTGGGATGATCTGTTTGGTACCGGATTCAATTTCACCGTTAATCAGTTGTATGAGGGTTCTGACAGCGGCACGCCCCATCTCAAATCTCCGGGATTGAATTACGGAATAGCCGGCATCTATCATCGGCTTATCTTCGAAATCATTGAAGACAAGGATACTGATGTCATTCGGAATGGATACATTTAATTTTTTTAGTTCATTACTTATGGCGGGAACGAAAAGATTTGAGAGGATAAGGGAATCCATTCCTTTTGACATCATACCCTTAATCAGATTGTTTATTTCACCATCCGTCATCTCATTTACATAAACCAGTTCGTCAACAGGAGTCAGATTGTATTCCCTGATTCCATCAAGAAACCCTCGGTATCTTTCTCCCACCGTCTGATGGCTTATCGGCTGGGATATGAATCCAACCTTTTTATGACCATTTTCGTAGAGGTATTGTATGGCACCCTTCATACATCCGTAATCATCGTTTAATACGCAGGTTTCACCCGGCATATCGAATCCTGTTATTACAACCGGACGGAGATCAAGACCCATCTCCGAACGATTTTTCCTGAGATTGTTGGTTACTATTATTACACCATCGCTCTTCTCCGCAGTAGAT
>JAMCRA010000021.1:0-2511 GCA_023380285.1 Bacillota bacterium | reverse complement strand
AGATGTGATTGAATTGATTACCCGTGAATCCTCAAGATTCTCCGAGACTGCCGAGAAGAGAAGGGTGTAACCGGCAGTGTGAGATTCAAAATTGACCCCGTCCATTATATTGAGGAACATTGGGTCTTCGGAGATAAGCCTCGCCGTTGTATGGTAGAACAGGGCAAGGGTATCGGTTTTGCTGGTGATAAGAGCTCTCGCCGTAAGATTCGGCCGATAACTTAAGTCGTCAGCAATTTTTGAGATTAACTTCTTGGTCTCTGTTTTAATAAGCGGGCTGTCATTCAGTGCTCGTGAGACCGTTGCCGCCGATACGTTGGCAATTCTGGCAATATCATAAATTGTGGGTGCTTTTTTCATATAAACCTCTAAATGTAATCGATTAAATTATATCATAATAATATGTCAAATGCAAATATGCAAGAATTCCAGGCGATTTTACCGAAATGAAACCGGTTAATATTAATAAAACGTTACGGTAAAACATTTTACAATTATTTTGCTGGGATTATATATAAATCCCTTTTATTTTGATAGTAAACTTATGTTTACCAAGGAATTTATTCAATTTAATGCTCTATACAGGCAATCATAATATTAAAAAGTGAAACAATTGTTTACTATTTACCCGAGCATACACCTGTTCTGGAAAAAAAATCAATTATTTTCTCAAATAATATTGACATTATTAATAAAAAATTATAAAATTTGGTAAGTAGTGGTAAGTTAGTAGTATATTAGTGGAGGGATTAGCCCTGTTTTCAAATTGTTACAGCCATAACCTCGAAGAGAAGAAGAGGATGATAGTTCCGAATGACCTTCGGTATTCCATGGGGACGCGATTCATCATGACCCGCGGTATCGGCGGCTGTATTTATGTCTTTACCTCAGACAAATGGCACGATATCGAGGACAAGCTCGAAAAGCTCCCGACCTTTAAAGAGGGCGCACTACTACTAAGACGGTTCCTTTCCGGAGGAGCCGTGGAAGTGACCACTGATCAACAGGGGAGGGTTCTTATCCCGCAGAATCTAAGAGAATATGCTGGAATTGATAAAGAAGTTATAATAACCGGTCTTACAAATATTATCGAAATCTGGGATAAGAAGAAATGGGATGAGCAGGTTAGTAAGTTTGATGAGCAGAAGCTTTATGACGCATTCAGTGATTTTGAAATATTGTAGTATTATCTAACCGATGTGTCGGAGACTCCCTCATGCAGGCAGAAAACCACATGTAGTACATTCACTTATTGAGGTTGATAATGTCCACTTACCATGCACCTGTAATGCTGTGTGAAACAATCGATTTCTTGAAACTGGAGCCGGGTAAACTTTATGTTGATGCGACAGCAGGAGGCGGAGGCCACTCTGAAGCGATTATAAAGAAAATCTATCCGACTGGAAAGTTGATAGCAATCGACAGGGATGAGGCTGCCTTGCATGAAATAAGCAAGCGCCTAAAATATTACTCTGATACATTAATATTGGTCCATGACAATTTCATAAATCTTAAGAGTATAGCGGACAGGTTGAACATCAGTAAAATAGACGGGATTTTGTTCGACCTTGGGGTTTCATCATATCAGCTTAATGAAGCCTCCAGAGGATTCAGCTTTAAATTCGAAGGTCCTTTGGATATGAGGATGGATATCTCCCAGCCGACAACTGCCGCAGACCTTGTGAACAGCCTTTCCGAAGAGGAACTGAAGGAGATTATTGCAAAGTATGGTGAAGAGAGGTGGGCAGGTCGAATAGCAAAGGCTATTGTTGATGAAAGGAGGACAAATCCTGTTACAACTACAACCAGATTGGCGAAAATCGTTGAATCCGCCGTTCCGAGGAAAGCCTGGCCGGATAAAATTCATGTTGCAACCAGGACCTTCCAGGCGCTTAGAATAGCCGTAAACAGTGAACTGCCGGCTCTTAAGGCGGCACTTGGTGAAGCAATTGGACTTCTAGTGCCGGGAGGCAGAATTGTAGTTATATCCTACCACTCTCTAGAGGACAGGATTGTAAAGGAAACCTATATAGAATTTCTTGGCAGATGCAAGTGTCCTCCTGATTTTCCTGTCTGTGTATGCGGAAGAAAGAAACAGATTGAGATACTGACAAAAAAACCGGTATTACCGGGAGCGGATGAAATTGCACGAAATCCGCGGGCACGGAGTGCAAAACTCAGGGCTGCGACGAAATTATAGAAATAAATAAAATAGAAAGTTCAAGAATTCGGGGAGATATTAGACAAGGCACACGGAGATATTCCTCCATCTTTCGTCTATTTTCTGTCTGAACGGGGGGTAGTAAAAATGATTGCGAGAAATATGAATACAGCAGAAAGACTGGAAACTTTAACACCGGCAAGAAGGAGGAGAGTCTCGCGAAGAAAGGCAAATTTTGTAGCACCTGTGCTTGCACTGGCGGCACTGCTTGCCTTTGTCTTTACAGGCTTTGTAGGAATTAATGCTGCTGCAACCTGGAAAGGCTACAGCAAAAACAAAATCAGTGTACA
>JAMCRA010000020.1 GCA_023380285.1 Bacillota bacterium | reverse complement strand
CTTTGCCAGACGAAGGACCGCGGGGGAAATCCCATAGAGGCGCGCGTATTCCCCGAGGGAGGGAATATAGCTGGCCGTGGCTCTCTCCAGCTGGAGCCGGAGAGCCATGACCACGTCACACCCCCGCACCCCGTCCTTCAGGTCGTGAACCACCTCCACCTTCCAGCCCCTTGTATCCGCGGGGATCAATGTCGGTGGACCCACCAGACGGACACGGACACCCATCCGGGTCAGCGCCCGGATATTGGAACGGGCCACCCGGCTATGGAGGATGTCTCCCACAATTGCCACCTGCAGCCCTTCAAAATGTCCCTTTCTCTTCAGGATCGTATAAAGGTCCAGAAGTGCCTGTGTGGGATGCTCCCGGAGACCATCACCCGCATTGATCACATGGCAGCCAACGCGACGGGAGATCCATTCGGGAACCCCGGAAGACGGATGCCGGATGACCACTCCATCGGCTCCCAGAGCCTCAATCGTACGGACCGTGTCCAGAAGGCTCTCTCCTTTGACGACGCTGCTCTGGGAGGTGGTGATGTTGATGACATCGGCCGACAGCCTTTTTGCCGCGATCTCGAAGGATGTTCTCGTGCGCGTGGAGGGCTCGTAGAAAAGATTGACCAGCGTTTTTCCGCGAAGAGACGGAACTTTCTTGACCGTCCGGGAGGACAGGTCCAGGAAGGAGTCCGCCGTCCGGAAAATCCCGTTCATTTCCTCGGTGGACAGATCTTCGACGGATAACAGATGAGACGATGCCAGAAAATCACTCACGGACGATCCCTTTCCACCGGTCTCCGGAAAAGGGCGACCGTTTCCATGTGCGGTTCAAGGGAGACCTCAACGGTTTCATCCCGACCCGTCGGAATGTTTTTTCCGACAAAATCGGCCCTGATCGGCAGCTCCCGATGACCGCGGTCGATCAGCACAGCCAGCTGGACCAGGGTCGGCCTGCCCAGATCCATCAAAAGATCCAGAGCGCAACGGACCGATCGTCCCGTATAGAGAACATCATCGACCAGGACAATTTTTTTATGGTCCACGGATTCGGGAAGGAGACTTTCTTTCAGAAAGGGAGGAGAAGATTTTGTGGAGAGGTCATCACGATACAGTGTGATGTCTACCGTGCCAAGAGAAACAGGTTTTCCCTCAATGGCCTGTATTCTCTCTGACAGCCGTCTGGCAAGGACACCGCCACCCTGCAGGATACCGACCAGATACAAGTCCGTCGAACCCTGGTTTCGCTCCAGAATTTCATGGGCCATTCTCCGGATCATCCGTTCAATCTGGTCGGATTCCAGAAGAATTTTCCGGTCTGAAGACGCATGATTCCAGAGCGAGGAAGGCTCGGAAGGATGATTGGAGTTCAAGCTGAAAAACCTTTCCCAGGCTCACGGACCTGGAATTAAAAGGTTTTGGTTTCTGCTCAGTGAGCGGCGTCACCCGACTTTGAAGAGTTTTTTTGTTCCATGGCAAGACCGTTCTGAAGACCCATCTGATGGAAAGATGGCTTGACCAGCTTCGTCATGTGCGTCGATCCGTCCTTGTGGACTTCCGGATAAACGCAATAGTTGGCGAGGATGGTCGCCTGGGTGTCCTTGAAAAAATTACCCGAAAAAGGACCACCGGTCAAGATCGAACCCGCCTTCAGCAGAAAGCCCCGATACATTTCGATATTGCGCGGGTAAATTTTTCCGTTGTCGATGTCGAAATTTGGATTTCCCGAAACCAGGCTTTCCTTGTCCTGTTCGACGGTCCACAACCACTCCCGAACACCCTGCAGGTCCGTAAAGACGGCCGCTTCCCTGGTCCAAGGGTGCTGGTTGATCGGCATGAAATACCCGTAGAATCCATGCAGCCGGGCTTCCGCATCCATCATTCTCCGGGACCAGGATTTCTGCCAGGCGGCATACCGGGCGGGAGAGACATGTTTCTGATCCAGCATGGCATCCATTTCTTGGGCAAGATCCCGATACTCGGAATAAAGGGAGGCCAGCTGATCATGGACAGCCTGGACTGGATAGTCGGCCTTTTGGTCGACGACCCAGGCCCTGGCGTTCAGGGGAAAACAAAGACAGGCTGACAAGGCGGCAGCAAAAACCCATCCAAAAGAACGTTTCATGACGTCATCCTTTCTCAGGGGAAGCTTTTCCGGGACGGATGGTCCGCCTTCCTCCCCTCCTCCAGACAGAGAAAATGGGGAAAAAGACGGTCATATGTCGCCAGAAGCTCCTCGGGAAGAACGCGAACCTCATGAATTGTCGTCATGAAGTTCGTATCCCCTTCCCAGCGCGGCAAGATGTGCGCATGCAAGTGATCCTGTATACCTGCACCCGCACTTTTTCCCACGTTGATTCCGATGTTGTATCCGGTAGGATTATACTCCTTTTCGAGAATTTTTTCGCAAGCCCCCAATAGGTCCATCATCTCCCGAAGACTCTCCGGATTCTGGGAGGAGAGAGATCCGCCGTGGGCATGAGGAACGACCATCAAGTGACCGCTGGTGTAGGGGAAAGCATTCAGGACAATGTAACACAGGGTCGTCCGGTAGAGAACGAGCCGGTCTCTCTGGACACCCGCACGCGAAAGATCGCAAAGGATGCATCCACCATCTCCGGTCGTCCGGGATTCTCCCTTGATATACCGCATTCGCCAGGGTGCGCTTAGAGATTCCAACGGTCCCCCTCCCCCTTCCGGATTTTTTCTCAGTCAGCCGGGAGACTTTTCCGGCATTCTGATCCCCATTGTCCAACCCATTCCTGTCCCTCCCCTTTTTCCAGGGTCGCTGTCAGAATACGAAACTCCTCCCCTTCCCAGGCGATCCGGACGCGAAGAACAATCGAAAACAGATTCCGGACCGGCAACGGAAGCGTGTCCCCCCACTCAATAAAAGACCAGGAAATCTCCCGCTCATGAACAAGAGTTTCAATAAACTCCGGGTCCTCCTTGCGACCGGCCAGGCGGTCCATATCGCCATGAAAGACTCTCCACGCATTTTCCTCATAGACCTGCAGGGTCACGAACGTCGGGCTATTGACCGGACCGGCAAATCCCAGACCACGAAGAAAGCCGCGCACGAACTCCGTTTTCCCGATCCCGGTCGGACCCTCGAGAAGAACAAGCGCTCCCGGGGGAAGCCTTCTGGAGAGAAGGCGGCCGCACTCCGCCGTTGAAAAATCCGGCGGACATTTCACGCTTAGCTCAGGCAATTTCATCCTGGGCAAGGGCCCTCAACAGGTCCGTTCTGCCGATCACACCGACAAGATTTCCCCCGTCGAGAACCGGAAGCAGATCGGCATGGGTTCGCTCGAAAATCTGGGCCATTTCCTCGATCGTGGCGGATGGAGAGACGGTGGGAGGGTTCTTCTGATAGATATCTTTGACCTGGGTCGCGGCGATCCGTTCGATTTCCTTTTTCAGCCCTCCGGGAGGCTCGATAAAAAACCACGCATCGAGGAGAGAAATTGTTGTCGGGATGTGCAACGGTTTTTCATGGTGAATGAGATCATGTTCGCCTGCGACTCCCAGAAAACGCCCTCCGGCATCCAGGACAGGGACTCCGTTTAACCGGTTTTTGACAAGAGTGTCGGCAAGGTCCCGGATGGACATTTCGGGGGTGACGGACACCAGGGTACGCGTCATCAGGTCTTTTGCAGTCATTTTGCGTCTTCTCCTGGGGGAACGTATGAGAGCAACTTGTTTTTTTTCATCCTATCCCATTTTTTGGCATCTTTCCAGAGAAGCTCATCGCCCCGGGCAGCGGAAACTTCCTAAACACGCCGATACAGATAAACAGCAAGACTTGCCACCGAAATTGGAATCAGAAGGCAGAAGGACAACGCCACATTGAGGGAGATTTGCCCGGACATCCATCCGATCAGAGAAGGGGAAGGCAGGTCGCCGAAAACATGGGTGAAAAGAAGGCAGAGCCCCATGAGCGGAGCGGAGAGAACGGGAGGATTTCGCTTCAGGATCAGGCAGTTTACCGGAACCATTCCCAGGAAGAGCCCAAACGTCGAAAGCCACAATTCCGGAAACAACATTATGTGGGAACCCGTGACAAGGACAAGAAGAACGCCGGCCCCGGCCATCAATAAACCGGCAAGAGTCGTCCGGAAACCCCAGGCATCCGGATGATTGAGACACTCCCGGTCAAGCAGTTTTCCTCCCAGCAAAATCCCTGTCAATCCACCGACAAGAAGCGCACCTCCGGAAACCAGATTCGCAGATGCGAGAGTCATGAGCTTTTCACGTGTCAGATATACAGAGAGCCATGCGGCCATGCCTCCCAAAACAAATGTCACGGCGGCCTGTACAACAAAGGAAAGCAGAACGGGTTTCTGGAGCATCCCTCGCCAGATGGAAAGGGGAAGCGGATCGGACAACCCGGAAATGTCGGTTTTTTGAAACCCACGATAGAGAAGATAGGACAAAAGGAATCCGGGAAAAACAGGCAATAAAAGTGCGTGCTGGAAATCAGACTGATGGGAAAAAGCCCCGCCCAGCGCAAATCCCATGGCCGAACCAGCCGGGATAGCCGCATAAAAGATCCCGAGCCCCATCCCTTCACCCCGGATCCTCGAAAAAGGGCTCTTTAACAACAAAACGGGACCGATAGTGGTCAAAACGGCTTCTCCCGCCCCGGTCAACATCCGGCCGAGGAAAAGCCAGGCGAGATCAGGGGCAAACCCCGTCAGAGCCATCCCCGTGGAAAAGGTGACAATCCCTCCCGCCAGGAGCTTCCCGGCCGGCACCCTTTGGAGAAGGGTCCCGGAAAACGGAGCGACCAGGACGTAAACAAGAGTGAAAGAAGAGGCCAGAAAACCGAGCATCAGGTCGGAAAGACCAAACCGGACCCGAAAAAGAGGAAAGAGAGAGAGAAACAGTTGACGGTCCAGATAATTGAGGACATTCGAAAAGAGCAGAAGAAGGGCAAGGGCGGGACGATTTTCCGTTTCAGGAAGGGGGGCAGGAGGTTTCGACAACGCCGGATTCTTCTTTCATGGAGTGAAACAGGGACCGGTTTCGAATCAGGTAAACGACGATGATCACATTCAGGAAAAATGCCCCCAGACGAACCCATGAGAAGTGCTCGTGGATTGCATATACCTCAAAAGGAATCAGGGCCGAAATTTCCACGATGGTCATGTATTCCGCCCACCGGAAGCGTCTGTGGAGACCCCATGCGACGAGGTAGTTGACCAGGCCGTAAAGGATGCCGCCCACCGAAATCATTTTCAGCATGTTCGGGGAAATCAGCCCCGCTTCGCGGAGAAGTTTTCCTGTCCATGCGTTGTCCACATCCAGATTGAAATTCTGGGAGAGGTGAACGAGAATGGCAGACAGATTGACGTGGATCAGGCTTAACCCTCCTATTCCCAGGACAATGGCGAGGGTCCCCTTCGCAATCCTCTCAAGGATGATGTATTTTAGGAAAAGGGGGGATTTGTGTTTGAAAATCATTGGGGAATTCTATCAGAGGGAACATCCGGTGTCGAACGAACCCGGTCTGCTGACGGAAGGTCGGGACTTGGCCGTGAGGTCCTGCATGATATTCTGGTCCTTTTTCGTGGGTCTGACGATTCTCTCTTCTTCCGCGTACGGAGAAGATCTTTCCGGATTACATCTCCGTCTTCCGGAGCATATCCGGTCGGGAGAAGAGTGGCCCCTCCGGGTGACGTTTGATCATGCCCCTCCGGAAAACACGTTCTACAGACTTTTCGTCAAGATCGACGGAACTCCTGTCGCGTTTTCCGATCTTTCCCGTGGTCGCCGGACAACGATTAACATTCCGGCAACACACGCCGGCCTCCACCGGCTCTCCCTGACCTGGAAAAATGCTCCGGGAGGAAAAGAAGTCGTGATTCGCCGAATCTTTCAGGTTCCCGGCCGTTAAAATTTTCCCGGTTCGCAAGAATTCTTTTATGAGCTCATCGCAGAATGTGCATTTTTCACTGAAGGAGGGAAATCCGCATGCGACCATTTTCCAGAAGAGAAACCGGATGGGAAACACCCGGGAAAGTTCGGGGTCTGGGAGGACTTCTCTTGGGTCTCGGACTCTTTTTTCTCGCCTCCTGCTCGACAGGTCCGCAGCCGCCTGTTTTTATCGATATGTCGCCGGGATTGACCTTTCCACCGGTTTCCGGAAGCTCCAGGGAACCCGTTCCCGTCGCCGTACTCCCTGTCAAGCTTCGGGGGGACAGCCACAACGTCGGAATCCTGTTTCATGCGACGGGAGGGACGTCCCCCCTTCTCGTCAATCATTCGCTAAAAAAAAGCGTGCTGAAGTCACTGAAAGCTGTCCTGAAAGCAAACGGATACAAACCGTACGATGCCTCCTCGGATCATCATGAACTGATTGTCCGGATGGAAGTCGTCTCGTTTGAAGACCGGATCCGGGCCAATCTTCTCCATGTCCGGCAGAAAGCTGTTCTGAAATGCCGGTATATTCTCATTCGCCAGTCAGGAGAAAAAAGCACCCGTATCGTCAAGACCAGCAAACGTGAAGAATCCCCCACTCCCGCAGCCGTCTTTGACCAGAAGTCTGCCGGAAAACTCCTGGAGAAACTCCTGAAATCGTCTCTTGAAAAAGACTTGATACCGACGCTGAACGATCTTGTGAAACAGGAGTCGTGAATTGACCAATCAGTTCAAACCCATGAACAATGTCGTTGCCATACTCGTGACGATCGCTTTTGCAATTGTTTTTTTTATTCTGTTCATGCTTATCCCTGAACCGGAAAACAAAAAGGCCTCTTCTCCCGCGGGCCAAACGTCCGGAAATGCGCGCGCATTCCCTTCCGGGTTGACCGGGGAAGTCCTGTTCAACAGAGCCTGCGGCCAATGCCACACCCTTCCGCCTCTGACGCACCGTTCACCGGAGGACTGGAGAATCCTGGTGCTGAAAATGAACCGCAACATGCAGCAAACCGGGAAAAGTTACCTGACTCCGGAAGAAATACAGCCGGTCGTGGACTATATTCTTTCCCGGCAAAAACCTGCCTGATCTCTTCTTGCTAAAGTGGAAGGGGTTCCCGGGGGAACCCCTTCCACCCCACACGGTGGTCGATCCCTTTTGAAAGCAGCATGACCTTGAACGCCTCTCCCATTCGAAGAGGGTGAATCAAAGTGACCATTGCGGCCTTTTCTTCAGGAGAAAATTGCTCGTCTCCCAACCACTCCTCGATCCCCAGATTCATCAGATAATGCATCTGGTCCGAAAACCCTTCCAGGCGCATTCCCAGCATTGTGGCCTTCCTTGCCAGAAGCGGAAAGTCCACATGAACAGTCATATCGACGGAGCCCGGATCGGCCTGGGTCACATCTTCAACAAGAGCATGTTTCCGATACCCCATCAGGCTTCCTTTTTCCCTCTTCGGGGAAACCCTCTCCCGGGCCGTGTCCCCATAATCAATCCAGAGCATGCAGCCTTTCCCGAGAGAGTGATAAAGCTCTTCCAGGATGGAGCAGAGATCGGCCTGCACCTCCCATTCAAACCCTTCCGGATAATCCCAGGCGGTGGAGTGGACTCCTTCTGTCAAAGAAGAGCTTGAAAGTTCTCCTTCCACCTCGATGAATTTTCCGGAGCCGTCCTCTTCAATGTAGATTTCTGAAAAAGAATCTCGCGTTCGCCGAAGACGATGGGCGGGCAAGGCATCAAGGAACTCATTTCCCAGGATCACCCCGTCAATGGGGTCCCTTCCCGACAACTCCCCCGGCCGTATCCATTCCGGTGGGCGATCAAAAGAAAGGGAAGACAGTTTTTCCTTCTGCTTTTCGACCAGGACGGGACTGATCTCATAGAGGATTGGCCGAACCCGAAGAGCAAGTTGCGGTGCGGACAGACGGAGGCTGACAAGGAGATCACGCATCAGTGTTCCATTGCCTGGACCGGTTTCCATCAGGTAAAATTCATTCGGGTGACCGAGTACAGCATCGATCTCGACAATTTGCCGGGACAGCAGAAGGGCAAAGGCCGGGCTGAGCTCCGGAGCCGTGTAAAAGTCTCCCCGGGAAAAGCCGATGCGGGCGTTTCTTGTATAATATCCCCCCGTTGGATCGGACAAGGCACGGGCCATGAAGTCCCGAAATGTCATGCGTTGCACGATCTCCCCCTCAAAGGAAACAGGTCTGGTTCACCATGATGATTATCCGTCTTTTTCTCCTCATTCTTTTTATTCCCATCCTGGCCCTTGTCTTGCGCCGGATCGGAAAAACATTCCAGGTTCGCCCGATCCCCTCCGAACCCCTGAAAACCGTTCGTGACCCGATTTGCCAGACGTTTCTTGATCCCTCTTCTCCTCTGGTCCTCTCCGAAACCGAAGAAAACTCCAACGGACGGGTCTATTTCTGCAGTGTTCAGTGCCAGTCCAAATATCATCTTTTGCACGAAAAACCTTCCTGAACTGATGACTGTCCCTCCCGATCTCCGGACGTTTCAGTCCGATCTCATTCCCCGTCTCCGGACTCTTCTCGGGGAAATTCAACCTTCCGCTCTTCTCGAATCCAGTGAGAATCCACTTTATCCCCCTTCGAAGGAACACCCCGAATTTCTCCTTGCCGTTGGAAAGGCCTCAAAGGGAATGGCAGAAGCCTTGGCAGAAAAACGCTCGATTCCGCCGGACAGAGTTCTGGTGATCCTTCCTTCCGGTTATCCATGTCCTGAACGGTATGGATGGAGAACCGGCAATCATCCGGACCCCGGAGAAGACAGCCTGAACGCCGCAGAAGCAGCGCTGGATTTCGTAGGAAACATCCCCCCGGGGGGTGTTCTTCTTTTTGCGCTTTCTGGTGGCACGTCAAGTTTGCTTTGCAAGCCGGCCCGGGGGATCTCCCTGGCCCAGAAAAAAAATCTGATCGGCTTGCTGATGCGAAAGGGAGCGCCCATTCATATCCTGAATACGGTCAGAACCCATCTTTCCTTGATCAAGGGGGGAGAGCTCCTGAGAAATTTCCGGGGGCAACATGTTCACACCGTTCTTCTTTCCGATGTCCCCTGTCAATCCGCCGGAATTGTCGGGTCCGGCCCGACCGTGTTTTGCCAGAGAGACGGAAAAAAAACTCTGTCGATTTTGGAGGAATGGCTCGATCCCGAAGACATTCCGGATTGTGTGAGACAGCACCTGGAAACTCTTCCTCCCCTTTCCCCGCCTCCGCTGTCCAGGGAACCCCTCCATGTCCTGG
Source organism: Bacillota bacterium (assembly GCA_023380285.1). The sequence continues at coordinate 56,772 of JAMCRA010000020.1, read as the reverse complement.
GGGATTCCGGGGTGGTTCTCAAAAAAGCCGCCGAAGTGTTGTCCTTTTCAGGTCACCGGATTCACCGTCTCACGCATTGCCTGAGCGGAGAGTCCCGTGTTCAGGGTGAAAGAATAGGAGATCACATCCGTGACATCGCAGACAGGAAACCGGGAAACCATCTCTTTCTGGCATCCGGAGAATGCACCGTGACACTTGGAAAAACGCACGGGCGCGGCGGTCGCGCGCTGGAACTTGGCATCGCTTGCGGTCTCTCCCTGAAAAATTACAAGACCATCGTCGGCGCTCTCGCAACCGATGGCATGGACGGAAACTCCGGCTATTCCGGGGTTCTTTTGGAAAGTGCTCTCTTCCGGCAAAAGGAAATGGAAAAAAAAGGACTTCGCTGTCTCGAAACACATGACACGGCTTCTTTTGTTCACGAAGAAGAGATAGGACTGTCCTTCGGTCCAAGCGGCACGAATCTGAACGATCTTCTGTTCGTTTACCTTTTCCCCTCCACGGAGGCCTTGCCAACATGAAAAACATTCTTCTGTTGTTGTTTCTTCCTGTCTCATTCTTTGTTTTTCTGCCACTCTCCCTTGCTCATGCACAAGATGAATATCCCGTTGCATACTGGGGACAAAAGCATGTCCGGGAAGCGTTGCTTCTCCACCGGAATCTGTCACCCGGGGACTTTCTTGCCTCCTGCCGGAACGCAAAGCTTTCCCGCTCTTCGTCCCACCCTCTGTCCGGCAACCTTCAAGCGGCCTGGAATGATTTTTCGCGTAGAAAAACCCGTTTAAGATATTGTCAGTCCCAACCTGGAAGAACATGGTACCTTCTTGGAGAAGCCCCTTATTTTATGCTGCCCGAGAATCCCGGATCCCACAAATAGAGCATTGTCGGACCACTTTTGGTCATCATCCCTGCAAGCCGTCCCGCACTTGCCAATGGGCTATCGGCCGGGCTTTCACTTCCAAAAATACCAGTCGCCGCGAGAAAGGGCTCCCGATAACGGATCACCTCGAACTCCTTCACATGCATCAGCCGTTTCAGGTGACGGATCAGATCGTCCCGATACCCGATGCGGTCGACAAGATGATTTTTCAGAGCCTGTCTTGCGGTGAAAATTCTCCCGTCGGCCAGAGGCTTGAGAATATCCGGAGCGATTTGTCGATTCCGGGAGACAATGTCGAAAAACTGGGTGTAAAGGTCTGAAATCAGTCCCTGAAAGAGGCTTCTGTCCTTGTCTGTCATCGGTTTGAGCGGCGAACCCATCTCTTTCTCGGCACCACTCGACAAGGTTCGGTCTTCGACCCCGATTTTTTTCATCAGACCTGTGATCCCGACATTAAAGATAACAACACCGATACTGCCGACAACACTTGTCGGATGGGTCCAGACTTCATCTGCCGCAACGGATACATAGTAGGCCCCGGAAGCTCCCATATCCCCGATCATCGCCATCACAGGAATACCGGACTTTCGCTTGAACTCCCGCACCAAATGGTAGACGCGGTCGGAGGCCGTCACCGAACCACCCGCGCTGTCGATCAGAAGAACAATCCCCCGGACCCTTGGGTCCTCTGCGGCTTTCCTCAGTGTTGCACGTATTCTGGTGACAGTGTCATCCCTCCCGCCCAGAAAAGGGATCCCCCTGCTTGTCTGATCACCAATAAAGCCGTTGATCGGGACAAGAAGTAATTTGTCCCTGGCACCCACTCCTGACAAAACGGTTTCCTGTAATCCCTTTTCCGTTGGAAAAAGATTCACGCTGATACAGGAAGTCAACGAAAAGGTCATCAAGACGGCAAGAACACTCGCGGGCATCCAGCCCGTCCTTTTTTTCATCAGAATTCCTCTCCTCAATCCTTCTGGTGCTTTTGTTTCACGACCTGTCTCCACAAGGAAAGGATCAGGACCGGAAATTGACGAACTGGAGGTCGTATCCAAAATCCCTTGACTTTAAAATGGAAATGACCGTCTGGAGATCGTCCTTCGACTTTCCTGTCACCCGGACCGAATCTCCCTGGATCTGGGACTGGACTTTCAGCTTTGAGGCCTTGATTTCCTTGACAATCTCTTTGGCGGCTTCCGTGGACAATCCTTGTTTAAAACGGATTCGCTGCCGAACTTTCCCCCCCAGAGATTCTTCCACTTTCTGACGATCGAGATTCTTGAGCGAAATCCCTCTGCGAATACATTTGGAATCGAGAATTTCATTGACTGCGGACAATTTATGGGCATCCGGCGCATTCAGGACCAGCTCTTCCTTCTCCCACTCCACCTGTGCACCCGTCGCCTTCAGGTCAAATCGGTTCTGAATCTCCTTATTGGCCTGATCGACGGCATTTTTGGCTTCCTGCATATCCACATTGGACACAACATCAAACGATGAATCGCTTGCCATTTTGCCCCCTCTTCATGAAAACGTGCTGTCTGAAAAAGTCTCCTCTTCCTCGTTGACTCTGCGATGGAGATATTCGGAAAAGAAAACTATTTTTCATTTTCTTACAATCCGGGAGTCTCCATATTAAAAAGTTTCGCCGCCAAATAGATCATGCCGGTGCCAAAAGATCCAAGAGCCAGCATATCGATCGAAAATGCGAAATGATGAGCACCCAGCAAGATCCCCCGAAGCAGATCCACCCCGTAAGTCAGGGGATCCGCCAGGACAGCGACAGTGAGCCATTTTGGCAGCCCGTTTAACGGAAACATCGCCCCCGATAAAAAATAGAGCGGCAGTATAATAAAATTCAACAGAACCATGAATCCCTGGCTCGAAGACATCCTTGCAGAAAGAGCGATTCCCATCGCTGTTTGGGCCAATCCAATGAAGAGCATGATCAAAAGAGCCAGAAGAAACTGCCCGATCGTCAACCGAATCTTGAAGACCGGAAACAGGGCAAACAAGAGAAGCGCCTGGAGCAGGCTGTTGGTGCTGCCACCGAGGACTTTTCCCAGAACAACGGCCGTCCTTGACAAAGGAGCCACGAGCACTTCCTTGAGAAAGCCCACCTCTCTGTCCCAGACAACAGCTATCCCCGCAAAAGAGGCCGTAAACAGAATACTCATGGCCAGTATTCCGGGGAATATAAACTGCTGATAATTGGCCGACCCAGCCATTCCTCCGGAGAGACGGCCACGCAGACCTCCGCCCAGAATAAACAAAAATAACAGGGGCTGAATCAGGGAGCCAACCAGCCGGACCTTGTCCCTCCAAAGACGGATGACATCCCGGAGCCACAGGGTATAAATTCCCCGGAGATCGCGGACAAGCGGATGAGGAATGCGAATGGAAGCCATGTCGTTTTCAAGAATATCCCCGTTCACAATTTCCCCCTATACACACGATGAAAGGGGGAAGCCGTTTCCTGATTTAATGCCATATTCTTTCCTGTCATCTGGATAAAAACATCGTCCAGATCCGGTTTCCGGATCGTCATTGCGCGGATAGTGCCGGGAAGCTTCCGTATAATGCCGATTGCTCCCTCTTCTCCGATGGGCAATGGAAAAGAAATTTCACCTTCCGAATCCACGTGACAATCGACTATACCAAAAAACTTTTCCAGATAATTTTGTATAGGTTCAAGATTGTCGGGGTCCGTTTGCAGAACGATCACCTCCGGTCCAACCATTTTTTTCAGTTTTTCCGGCGTATCGACTGCAACCAACCGGCCTTCGTCCATGACTCCGACCCGGTCCGCCGAATCCGCTTCTTCAAGATAATGTGTTGTCAGAAAAACCGTCATCCCCCATTGCTTTCGGGAGAGATGAATATATTCCCAGATCGTTCTCCTTGTTTTTGGATCCAGACCGATCGTCGGTTCATCAAGGATGAGGAGTTTTGGATGATGCATCAATCCGCGCGCAATCTCAAGACGACGACGCATCCCCCCCGAAAATGTCCGGACGAGATCCTGCCGACGTTCCCATAAATCCACCATTTTTAAGAGCGCCTCTGACTGGGCCATCCTCTGGGGTCTGGACAACCCGTAAAGCCTCCCGTGGAATTCCATATTTTCCAGTGCCGACAACCGGTCATCGAGACTTGGATCCTGAAAAATGATTCCAATCTTTTGGCGTACAAGATGCGGAGAATCGACAACATTGAGTCCATCGACTTTTACTTCTCCGGATGTTGGCTTGAGGATAGTCGACAGAATCGATATCGTTGTCGTTTTCCCCGCCCCATTGGGCCCAAGTAATGCAAAGAACTCTCCTTTTCCGATGGAGAGATCTATTTTGTTAACCGCGACTCTCCGGGAACCGGAAGAAGAAAAGATCTTGCTGAGCTGTCGGATTTCAATCATGTTTTTACCTGAAAATCAGAAAGGAAGGTCGTTAAAAAAAAAGGAGCCCGAAGGCTCCTTTTGAAGGAGAGAGATCAAATTTTACTGCTTGAAGGCAACTTTCTTGTATGCTGAATCCGGAATTGCCCCAATATTGCCTTTTGTGACCGGAATAGGAACAGGACGTCCCTGTGACCGCTCAACCGGGAGATAAGTCTGGGGAATGGTAATCACCGCCGGATCGACAAGTCCCAGCACCCAAGTTGTTAAAGCCGTCGTCTGCTCGTCGGTCAGATGAAAGTTCGGCATGATTGTCGGAGGCACCTTAAAGGCGGGAACACCGGGAGAAATTCGTCTCGGGTTTTTGAAGTGTTCCCACTCCCATTCACGCTCCGAATGAATCCCATTGACATACTCAAAAAGGTGAACGTTATAGAAGCCCAGTTCTGTTCGGGAACCGAAGCCGGAAAGATCCGGTGCCAAAACGCCGTGCAGGTTAAACTGCACCATAGAATGGCAGGAACCGCAACCTTTCTGGTTGATTGTCTTCTTTGCCAGATTGAGATAAGGGGTCATCGGTGGGTTCACGCCCGCGTTATAAAGATCGGTATGACATTTCGTGCAGCTGGCTTCAGCAAACGGACCGAATTTCGGCTGATAGTCCAACGTTACATTGAACCCGTGAGCGGACTGGACTGTTGTGGCAAGACCGTTTCCATCATGACAGACAGTGCAGCCAAACTTTCCAAAAGGATGTTTGTGCATGAATCCCGAAAGGTCCGGATGTGCCGTAAATGGCTCGGGGGCATCCTTGAAAATCGGGATATTGATCCCCATGTGACATGTCTGACACCGGTCGGCACGATTCAGAATCACATTCCAGGTCTGGACGATCTGGAGCGGAGAATTTGCCAGTGCAGGCTTGTTCGTTTTCTTTGCCAGCAACTTATAATATTCCCTTTGATAAACCATCCAGGATGTATGGGAATTTTTGTACATATCATAAGCGATTGATCCAGCAACAAGAAGCGTGGAGAGAAAAAAGAGGACATAGATTTTCGTTTTCATGCCCGCCGACCCCTTTCATTCATAGCGTCGGGATCCTTGCGAAGCGGATGCCCTTCTGGGTAAAAGGAGCGTTCCTGCCATTTCTGGAACCAGATCAAGAGATAATAAAAAAACGCTGTTCCAACCACGAGGGTCAAGGAAATTCCGATCCGGTAAGGGAATCCGAAATATTGTTCGACCCAGGGTTCATTCAAGAGATTGTGAAATGAACTCATAAACTCTCCTTACAAATAGAGCCTTGAAAGTGAGTAACGCTTTCTGAAAAGAACTGTCTTTCTTTTTGTTTCATTTCAGAAAACAGGGCCAATAAACCTCAAACATTAATCCACGGTGTAACGACAATATATTTAATGTTGAAGAGAAGTCTCAGAACAATCTTTAATGCAACCCCCATCATTGAGAGGAAAAAGAGCATAAAAACAAAGTAACGGGCTCCACCAAGCGAATCGTAGAATTTCCGCATAAAGAAATAAGGAATGGCCATTCCTACAGCAAAGTAGGCAAAAAAGAGAACGTCACATAATGCTTTTCCAACATCTTTCGAGACATGCAACAAATTGACAAAAACAATATGCAGAGGAACAAGCGTCACCAGTGCCGGATTCATGTGCACCAGATGATCACTCCATGGCCAGTACCATTGCCAGTCCAGACCTCTCAGATAGGTTCCGATCACAATGGTCACCCACCAGAGAGCAAACCCGAAGGAGTAATTGAAGATGGCAAATTTCCTCTCGGAAAAAGTGTAGTAACCGACACCTTTCGGGTTTGTATCGACATAAGGGAATGTCATTAACCCAACAATAATCATTCCTGGAAGAACCACGCCTGCATACCATGGATCAAAATAAACCAGAAGCTCCTGCAATCCCAGAAAGTACCAGGGAGCGCGCATGGGGTTTGGCGTTGTCGAAGGGTCCGCCAGAGATCTCAACGGCGCATGGACAAACTGAACCAGAATGATCAGCCCGGCCGTTATCAATAATGCGCAGATGAGTTCGATCATGATGAGGTTGGGCCATGTATAGACAGTATCTTCCGGCTCCTTTTTAACAATAGGAGTCGATCCTTTCATCAATTCGACCAAACCGTAACTTTTCCTCGCATCACGAGGAAAAATTTCTCTTGTCACCTTGTTCTCCATTAGATATCCCCTCTCGGATCCCGAGTGTTAAAGATTGACCCTGAAAACTGCTCTTACAATGGGCCGGAGAATCCATCCTTACGAATGCGCCAGAAGTGGACGGCCAATGCGATCGTCACAAAAAGCGGGAGAACGACGCAATGAAGAACATAAAAACGGATGAGCGCATTTTGACCGACGACAGTACCACCGATAAGCATAAACATAATGTCGTTTGTTGGAAGAAAGCCCAATTGTGCTCCCCAGGGACCATTCTGTCCGATAAAGGGAGTGTAGGAGGCCATTTTTGTTCCGACGGTCACAGCCCAATAGGCCAGCTGGTCCCAGGGAAGAAGATAGCCCGTCCAGCTTAGAATGAGAGTCATCACCAGCAGCAGGACCCCGACCACCCAGTTGAACTCGCGGGGAGCCTTGTAAGCGCCGGTAAGAAAAACTCTCGTCATATGCAACCACACAAAAAGAACCATTCCATGTGCGGCAAATCGGTGAAGATCCCGCATGAGGTTTCCACCGAAGATCACGAACTGCAGATCCTGGATATTATTGTAGGCCAGACCTGTATAGGGAGTGTAATAGAACATGAGCCAGATCCCGGTCACTGCCAGCATGATAAACAGGAAGAGCGTGATTCCACCAAGGCAGAACGTGTAACGCATCCGCAACGCACTCCGACGCACCTTGACCGGATGGACATGCAGAAATACGTTACTGAAAACTACATAGGCCCGGTTCATGTCATTATCCGGAAAACCGTGCCTAAAAATTGATCGAAAGACTTGCGACTTGGTCAATTTCTCCTTCAAGCTCTCAAGCATTCGTGGTCCTTTCAATTTTGAGAATCATTGTCTTTCGGCTTGCTATAGAACAAGCCCATCGGCCCTGAGGGCTATTGATCTAAAAGTATAGTTTTATAGGATTCCTGGTTCCGGCAGCTTCCGCTTTCGGTCAAAAAAGCCCGGAAGATCTTCCCTCCATCTTCCGGGCTTGCATTTAGCAAAGCAGTCGATTGGACGAACAGGAAGCCCCTGGCGGGGGGGAATGCTCAATCCAGAAGGGTTTCACTTCCTTCACTTTTTCCTTGACCCACAAACCCTGCGGTGTCTGCGCCGGATTCGGGTCCAGCCGGACAACCGTGTTGACAACGAGAGCTCCGTCCACAGGATCCTTTGTGATCTGGCCTCTCCAGAGTGTTCTCGGAGCCGGACCGCCACGAACATTCCCGTGTACGTCGTAAATCGACCCGTGACATGGGCAACGAAATCTTTTTTGATCCGGAAACCAGTTGGGGGTACATCCCAAATGGCGACAGATCGAAATCATGTTATAGATTCCGCGCATGTTCCGGACGACCCAAAAACGCCCTTTCAATTTCCATCTCTCATCAACGCCCAGACCATATTCTGTAACATGGCCAATCTTGAATACGGTTGGCGGCTCATACAGGATCGGAGGAAACATAAATTTGTATGCTGCATAGGTCGAACCTGCCAGGGTAACGCCGACAACACCCCAACCGGCAGCCAGCATAAATTTTCTTCGACCCAAATCAGATGGGCTGGCCGCATCTTTCAGGGAATCCTGATTTCCCGTTCCGCTCATAGCTGTACTCATGGCAAGGCGACCTCCTGCTTGATTTCCAAAAACTCCATCGAGATTGCACCGGTTGGGCATCTCTTGGCACAAAGCCCACACCGGATACACCGCGACCCTTCCCAAATCATCGCCGTCGAATGATCAAGATTCTGATCAACACCAACTTCTTCCCTTTTCGACAGTTCTACCCCAAGGAAGCTTTCCACAACCTTGGCCGTGGATTCCTGGTCCAGATCCACATCGGACAAGGGAATCATCTTCAAGGCATATTCCGGGCAAACGTCTACGCATCCCCCGCACATAATGCACTTTTCACCCTCAAAGATTGGGTTGACATGACAGGTCAGGCAACGGGACGCTTGCTCCCTTGCTTCTTCTTCGCTAAAAGACAGCTCTGCAAGTTCAAAATTCGTTTTTCGGAATTCCGGTGTCAAAAGTGATGGATTGGCCCTGGAAATCCCATAATATCCATCCACGTTAAAATCAACCGGCCAGATCGGAGTCGGGTTCCCCCGATGATCGACAGGAGTAGACACCGCGTAGACCTTTACCTCTTCCGATTTTCCTGTCAGATAGCGATGCACAGATGCTGCTGCCTTCTGCCCTCCTGCGATCGCATCAATAAAGATTCTTGGCCCCGTCACAACATCACCTGCGGCAAACACTCCGGGGATCCCTGTTTCCATCGAGTGGATATTGGCCCGAATCACCCCGTTTCTGCCAATCACCGAATCATGCTCCGAAGGAATGAAGGAAGAGTCGATCGTTTGACCGATAGCAAACACAACGGAGTCAAAAGGAACAACACTCTTTTCCGTTTCATCATAAGTCGGAGAAAACCGTCCCTGATCATCGAATACGGAAAGAACCCTGACGACCTCCAACCCCTGCACCTTTCCTTCGCCAACCACCCTTCTGGTCCCTTTTCTGACCAGAAACTCTACCCCCTCGGCGACCGCATCCTCGATTTCCATGTCATCAGCCGGCATTTCATTCCAGTCCTCCAGGGCAATAACGCTCACTTTTTCAACCCCTGGAAGCCGAACGGCTGTTCGGCAAACATCCATCGCGACATTTCCGGCTCCGACAACAGCCACACGGCGACCGACCGGAACAGGAGAATGATCAAGATAAACAGACTGAAGGAATGGAAGGGCGGAATAGACATGTTCAAGCTCCTTTCCTTCGAAAGGAACCGGTCGACTGCCCCATGCGCCCACGGCAACGACAACAGACTTGAACTCCTCCTGAATTTCCTTGAACGAAACGTCTTTCCCGACTTTCGTCCCCAGACGAATATCAAATCCCATACTTGCAATGGCATCTACTTCAGCCTGGATCAGCGGGCGAGGCAAACGGTATTCCGGAACAAGATAAAACAGGCCTCCAAGACGCTTGTTGGCCTCGAACATGGTAATACGATACCCGAGACGAGCAAGATCATGGGCAGCCGTTAACCCTGCAGGACCGCCACCGATAATCGCGACCTTTTCCCCTGTCGCGCGCCCGTAGGGAACTCCTGGCGCAGTCGAGTACCTGAGGGTTGATGCAGGATCCATGACGGCTTCAACACCAAATTTTTCGGTAACGAATCTTTTGAGAGCGCGAATCGTGACGGGAGAATCAATATTGCCGCGTGTACAGGATGCTTCACAGGGCGCATTACAGACCCATCCGCAAACAGAAGCAAACGGATTTGGCCCCCGGGCAATGGCATAGGCCTTTTCGTAGAGACCGCTTCGGATTGCCTGAACATATCCGCCCGCATCTGTTCCAACGGGACAGCCTTTCCGGCAGGCAACCTGATCGGCGTAATATTGATATTCTGGTATGTGAAGCTTATATTTCCCCTTCATTCTGCTACCCTCCGTCTCCGTCTATTAACGGCGATTCGGTTCAAAAGGAAACACCAAATTGGTTGAACCCGATTCGGGTAGGGAACCCCCCATAGAGAACCCAGTCCAACAAATACATGGGGAGAATTCTCATGAACAGCAGTAACGGATAGTGAAGTTGGAACGTTTAGGTTCGGCGTTTATAGCATGCCCGGAGCAGGATGTCAAGCAATGTTTCTCTTTTGAAACGCATCCTCCCCGTTGACCGTGATTTCCCTCCAGAGCTTCCAATCGCCTTCCTTTTCCGAAAATATGGCGAAAGAATCCCCTCCGGCGCGATCCCGCTTTTTATCTGGCTGAAAAGACCTTCCATTCCTTTGATTTCCTTATTCTCTCTGTGTCTTCTTTTTTAGGCCGGTTTCGTACTATAGTGAGTGGATTCTGTCATTCTGATTTCAGGCATTCCCAGTGTTTTGCGAACGTGAATTCGATCCGGGACTCCATCACATCTCAAAACGGATTTTTCATGACAAAAAATGCCTCACGACAACCAGTCTCCTCTGTCGGAATCTTTACCAAACCCCACAGGTCTGACGATATTCGTCTCATACTCGAATCTCTCATCCCGTGGTTGGAAAAACAGGGAATTTCCGTTTACCTTGACCTGGAAGGCTCAAAAACACTTCCTTCGACAACGGGTTGGGCAAAGGAGGAAATTGTTCGCCGGTCCGACCTTGTCCTCGTCCTCGGGGGAGACGGAACGCTCCTTGCCGCCGCCAGAGTCGTTGCAGACCACCAGCTCGAAAAACCGAAATCCTCTCTTCCACCCCCAATCCTCGGAATCAACCTCGGAAATCTCGGTTTCCTGACGGAGGTTCAGACATCCGAGGTCTTTGATGTGTTGACAAAAGTTCTGGACGGACACTATCTGACAGAAAAACGTCTCATGCTCATGACACGGATCATTCGTCATGGGCATTCCATCAGCGAATCCCATGTCCTGAACGATGTCGTCATCAATCAAGGATCGAAAGCTCGACTGGTGGAATTCGACATCTATATGGACTCGCTCTTCGTTACCTCACTGAAAGGGGACGGTGTCATTTTTTCAACCCCAACCGGATCAACCGCCTATAACCTTTCCGCAGGTGGTCCCATCGTTTATCCGGAAATGGACGGAATCATCATGACACCGATTTGTCCGCACACACTCACCCATCGTCCTCTTCTTCTCCCGGATCAGACACGTCTTGAGATTCTCATAAAAAAAGGAGATTCGGTCATCGTCACATTTGACGGACAGGTCGACCACCCCCTTATCGCAGGAGACTTGATCGAAATCACCCGATCTCCTGCCATGACGACCTTGATCGTATCGCCAGACAGAAACTATTTCGAGATATTGCGGGACAAGTTAAAGTGGGGAGACCGGTCCCACAATTAGAATTCTCTGGAAGACTGGATAGATCTGCAGGGACGATTCCCAAAGGAGGAAAAACGGCACAATGGAGCAAATAGTCGATCCGGAAACTCTTCTGAAGGAAATTACTTCCGCTGCGGAAAAGGCAGGGGCGATCAAGATCCGGGTAAAAGGACAGGTCGGCTGGGAAGGAAAGAGCGTTCCGATCCTCAAGATCCTTTTTCGGTCAAAACCGGAAAACCCACGTGTTCTATTATCAGCCGGCATTCACGGAGACGAGCCGGCAGGACCCCACTCCGTTCTCTCACTTCTTCGGGCCTGGAAGGAAGCCCCTCTTTCTGCCTTTCTGCAGGACATCAACCTTGATCTCTTTCCGATGATCAACCCCTCCGGACTGGAGAAAAACACCCGGGAAAATGCGACGGGAATCGATCTGAACCGCGAATTTGCCAAGGGACACCCGGCACATGAGGTGCGCCTTCTGATGAATGATCTTCGCCACAGGAGATATGATCTGTCCGTAGAATTTCATGAAGATATTGACGCCAGGGGATTCTACCTCTATGAACATTTTCCGGACACCAAAGATCCCTTCGCGCCTTCCATCATTGCCAGACTGGAAGAGAACGGGCTGACAATCCTTAAGGATCCGGTCATTGAGGGAATGCCGGCACAAAATGGAATTATCCATCCGGGAAAAGGGAGGAAACGGTCCCACTTTCGCCGGCACGGCTGGCCTATGGCAATCTACATGTTCCGGCACGGAACACCTCGAACGATCACCCTGGAAACTCCCACCACGGCTCCGCTCGACCAGCGGGTCCGAATGCATCGGCTGGCCTTTGAGACGGCCCTTGAAAAACTTCTTCAAGCCAAAAAAAGATAAGAACTTTCTCCTCCCGGTCTCAGGGGACGGGCAGCGGCATGATCGGATTGATGATCGGGGCCAGGGCAGCAATACCATTCAGGGAAAGTGTAAATCCGAAACCCGTCTGAGCGGGAAGAGGGGCTGGTTCCTGTACGACATAATACATGAAAGCAGCACTCCAGCACTTTCCGTTGTACCCGCCATTGAACGACTCCATCTGAATACCGGCGGAAGCGCCTCTCCCGAGATCATCGTAATAGGCAATCCCCCCGAAAATACCCATTTTGGTCGTAAAATTGATGGCCGGTACGAGGAAATTGACATCCTCCGGCTGGTCATAGGCAACGGTCATCGCCGTCGGACTAAAAAAATTGCCCATCATGGGAACCCCACCCTGACGAATGCCTGTTTGTCCGATCTGAAACTGGAAGAGGATCGGGGAATCCATCAGGGCAGCCTGATTGAGGACAATCGCCGTATCCTCCGTCTGGAAATCCCCCTGCTGGGGATTGAAGAATCCCTCCCCGAAAACGGAGACCGGATTTCCGGGGAGGATATGGGCAGATGCATAAACAGGAGAAAATGGCTGGTTGAGAGGGAGAAAAGGATTCGGCAGAAGCTGTCCCGCATAATCGACGGGAGTTGAATTATAGGGCTCGGTTCCCAGCTGATAGTCTTCTGCCAGTTTGAGCGACAACAATTCTTCCGAACCATGGGAACCGTTATAGAAGAACCTGTTCGTGACAGCGTAATAGAGCGTGTTCATTCCGAGAATATTGTCTGTAAACCCGCTCTGGATAATGGGAGTCTCATTGTTCTGGGGCGCATATTCATAATCTGTATCAAACTGGATCTGATGCGTGAGGGTCCCTCCGCCCAGAAAAGCCGGGAGGGTGAAGTTTCTTTCCAGGGTGGATTCGGCGGTCACCCCAAAGTTGGGAATCGTCTGGGCGTAGGGAGATAACGTCGTGTATGTCGTACTGTAAGCCGACTCGAGAACACGGGCATGAGGAGAGATCAAAAGTGCCCCATCTCCCAGAGAGAAGCTTCCGTCCAGGCTGGGCTCTATGACTCCTCTCTGCAAGTAGATCGACCCGGATTGGAACATCACACCGGAGAGAAAGGAAGAAAAGTAAAACGGCGAATCTCCAAGACGGTAATCGTAGAGGTTGCTGCTCCCCTGAGGAAGCTTTGAGACATTCGTGTTCAAACCCGGAAAAATGTCTTCGTTATAAATGCCAGCCAGATTGATTTCACTGTCGTCCTGATAAAAATTGGCGAAAACACTCGACATCATCATCGGACTGAACGTCATCGTGCTGCCGGCGCTCATCAGCTGGTAGAAGTCCTGCGCGCTCACATAATTTATGTTTCCGACAACCGTTGTATTTTCACCCATGTAGGAATACAGGTCTGTCGTCGACATGATATTGCTGTGGAGATTCAGTGCCGGATCATCCACCCCCTGCTGCAAAATATTGAAACTCAGGTTCTGGTTGGCAGAAATCGACTGCCGATACGTGATCCCTTCTCCCAGGCCAAAATTCGACATTTCATCAAAAGTAAATGTCAGATCGTAAGAGGGATCGAGATTCCAGAAAAAGGAGTCGTAAAACACAACCCCCTGAATATTGTTGAACTGGACAAAGGGGAAGAGGAATCCCGACTTTTTCGGAGCCGTCGGAAAGGAAAAATAAGGAAGGTAAATGGCCGGGATGCCCTTGATGTCCAGAGTGTCCCCCACGCTCGAGAAATGGTCCCCCAGATAGACATCCCCATTGTCCGTCGACAGAAGCCAGGTCGGGGATGTATTCGGGAGGCAGTCGCAGGTGGTGACACCTCCGTCGATCACATGAAAGTGGTCCGGCGTCACCCTTTCGATCGTTTTTCCATGAATGTAGTAGGTGTATTCCTGACGGATATTCCCCTGGTTATAAAACTGCGTTGTCTGGACTTTTCCGTCATAGACGGTGGCATGCCCGGTTTCAAGATTCATTTTCATCCGGGGGCCCGTCATCAAAGTTTTCGGAGCCCGGAAACGAACATGGCCGGATGCCCACACAACATTCGTCTTTTTGTCAAGAATCAATTGGTCGGCTTGAAGATAAAGGTTTCCTCTCTGCAGAAAGGCATGGCCATTGGCATGGATCAAATGCGTCCGGTGATTGAAGCGGATATGGTCCGCCAAAACCGAAACCTTGTCCGGGTTTGGAGATCCCGAAGAAGGCCCCTCCGCAGCAAATGCCCATGTGCCGTTCACAAAGCAGGTGAAAATGGTCAGCAGAAGAATGGAAATGAAATGGAGTCGTGCGTGGATCCGCCCGTAAAAAGTGACGGACCGCATCACGATGGAGGAGAGGCAGAGGTGCGCTCGCCTGCATGCAGGGGAGAATCATCTCCCGCAAGCCATTTCTGGACGCCTGCAACAAGGTAGAGGGAGCCGGTCACCACCAGAATCCGGTCCGGCTCTCCGGCGACCCAGTTGAAAGCCGATTGACATATCTCCCTGAAGGAACCCGCGTGACAATCAATACCGGGCCTTTGCTCCGTGAGATAAGAGGCAATGGTCGACGGTTCAACCCCATTCGTCCCGGGCGGAACAGTCAGAAAGAAGGCATCAGCGGCTTCAGCGAGAATATGGACCATGGACCGCCAGTCTTTCTCCCTGAGGAATCCGGCAAGGAAAGCGACTTTCCCGTTCTCCTGGCGAACGGTCTGAATCTGTCGGACGAGGTGTTCGGCTGCCTCCGGATTGTGGGCACCATCGAGAAAAGCGGAAAAACCCGGCACAGGTTCCCATCTTCCCGAATGAAACAGATGGGGAAGGGCGCCCCGAACCGCCTCGTGCGAGACGGGCCACGGACCGACGCTCACGGTTGCCAGGGCGGTCAGGAGATTGTGGAGCTGATATTCGGCTGTCAGACTGGTCCGATAGGTTCCGGAAAGGGCCTGTCCAAAAAAAGAAAAGGCACGCTCTCCCGCCTCTGCCTCTCCTTCCCAGTTCCCGTCAAAGTCCTGTCCCCGAAGAAGCGGACGGAATCCACGAAGAGATCTCTGCCTATCCCATTCCGGTAGAACTTCGGGAGGAAGAGTTGCAACAAAGGGTTTTCCAGAACGGCCGATCGCCGCTTTTTCCTGAAGAATCAACTCCAAGGTGTCTCCCAGAATCTCCGTATGGTCCTTGGCCAAAGAGGTCAGGACGGAAACCTCCGGAACACAGAGGGATGTCGCATCCCATCTTCCTCCCATCCCGACTTCCAGAACCGCAAGGTCGATACGGGAAAGGCTGAAAACAAGAAAGGAGACGGCCGTCAGTGTCTCAAAAAAGGTCAGAGTCACCCCTGTCTTTTCCTGGGCCAGGCAGACGCTTTGCATTGCCTCCAGAAAAACATCTGTCTCGACAAGGGTCCCGTCGATACGAATGCGTTCCCGCACGTCCAGGAGATGGGGAGAGGTAAACAGTCCTGTCCTCAGGCCAGCACGACGATAAATAAGATCCAGGATGACGCTGGTGGATCCTTTGCCATTTGTGCCGGTTATCTGGATGGCCGGAAATTTATCTTGCGGGGATCCAAGTTCGGAAAGGACTTTTGAAATCGAATCCAGTTCCGGATGAACGCCATGGCGTGTCAGAGATGCCAGATACTCTGTCGCAGAGGATAAATCGGCGAATTTCAATCACTCCCTGCCTTCTCCCCCGACAGGAAGTGATTTGCATGAAGGACCGGAGGAAGAAAATATGCACATCAGCTGGGACAATGTCTCCTTCAGTCGACCTCTCTCCACGACCATATCCAGAAATCCGTGGGACAGGAGGAATTCGGCTCGCTGAAATCCCTCCGGCAGCTGTTGTTTAATTGTCTGCTCAATCACTCTTGGGCCTGCAAAGCCGATCAGGGAACGCGGTTCCGCCAGAATGATGTCTCCCAGCATGGCAAAGCTTGCCGTCACGCCTCCAAACGTCGGGTCGGTCAAAACGGAAAAAAACGGAATGGAGGCTTGGTGCAGACGGCTGATCGCAGCGCTTGTTCTTGCCATCTGCATGAGAGAAAAGATTCCTTCCTGCATCCGGGCACCACCAGACGACGTGACCAGAACAAGGGGCACGCGCTTTTCCAGAGCTCTTTCCGCAGCCCGGACAACTTTTTCTCCCACAACGGAGCCCATGCTTCCTCCCATGAAACCGAAGGAAAAAACTCCAAGAACGGCGGGCTTACCGACAATGGAACATTCACCAATCCGGATCGCATCGGAAAGTCCCGTTTTTTTCTGCGCTGCCTTCAGACGATCCGTATATCTCACACTATCCGTAAATTCAAGCGGGTCCACCGATTCGACATTCTGGCTGAATTCTTCAAAGCTTCCCGGATCGGAAAGCTGACAGATCCGTTCTTCCACCGTAATAGGAAAATGATAGTTGCATTTGGGGCAGACCTTCCCCGCTTTTTCAACTTCCTTCCGATAAACGATCTGCCGGCAAAGCGAGCATTTTATCCACAACCCTTCGGGAATCCGGATCTTTTTCTCCGAATCCATCGGCCTTTTGTCTTCCGCTCCCCCATCAACCTGCCGGGAGCGCGTCAGCCAACCCATTTCATGACCTCCTGAGAATCCTGTTCGAAAAAGAGACCGAACCGATGCATCGTCAACACAAAACCCCGGAGGGTTCTGTTACCGAACGGGCGACGGTACAGAAAGAGGACAGGAGTTTTGTCCAGCTTTCCGGATCAGACTCTTCACGAACAAGACGTGAACCAACAATGACCCCGTCCGCAAACTGAAGAACCTTTGCGGCGACAGCGGGGGACTGGATCCCGAAACCGACGCACACCGGAGATTCTGTCTGGGACCGGATCCGGTCAACCATCAGGGAAAGCGTTCCGGTTTCGGACAACTCTTTTCCTGTGGTTCCCAACAATGAAACAAGGTAAATAAAATCCTCGGATCTTGCAACAATCCTTTTCATTCTTTTTTCAGACGTCGTCAGGGAGACAAACGGGATCAGGGAGAGTTTGGCGGAATGAAAGGTTTTTCGGACAGATGCTGCATCTTCGTAGGACAAGTCCGGAATGACCGCCCCCCGAATACCACCGGTCTTCTGGGCCAAAGAAACAAAATTTTCGAGACCCATCGCAAAAAAAAGATTGAAGTATGTCATCAGGTAAATGGGAGGACGCTCCTGAACAGGGATCGTTTCAAGCCAGAGAAGCAGGTTTCTTAACGATGTGCTCGGAGAGAGAGACCGCTGTGCCGCCTCCTGAATCACCGGACCATCCGCGGTCGGATCGGAGAAGGGTATACCCAGCTCGACAGCCCAGACACCTTCTTTTTTCGCCGCTCGCAATAACTTTTCTGTCACGTTCAGGTCCGGATCCCCTGCCATCAGGTAAGGGATGACTCTCTTCGGGCCCAACCGGCGCTCTGCGCTCCCGGCTTTCATGTCAGGCTTACCCCCTTGATTCGAGCGACTTCCATCACATCCTTGTCTCCCCGGCCGGATAGATTGACCAGAATGATCCGGGAACGGTCCATTTGCCGGGCCAGACGAATTGCACCCGCGATGGCATGGGCGCTTTCAAGTGCAGGCAGGATTCCTTCCGTTCTGGACAGCATTTCAAAGCCTTCCATCGCCTCTTCGTCCGACACGGATGAAAAAACGATCCGCCCGGAATCCCGATAGTACGCCAGCTCCGGACCAACCGCCGAGTAATCGAGACCCGCCGAAACGGAATGGGTTTTCTCGATTTGTCCGTCGTTATCCTGGAGCACATAGGTTTTCGAGCCCTGCAGGACACCGACTCGTCCTGTCTGAAAGCGCGCGGCGTGTTCCCCGGCGCTCATGGAACGCCCACCGGCTTCCATCCCCCACAAAGCGCATTGCTGGTCGGAAAGGAATGGATAAAAGAGTCCCATGGCATTGCTCCCCCCTCCTACACACGCCACCAGCGCATCGGGAAGCCGGCCTTCCTTCCGCAGAATCTGCTTTCTGGCCTCCCGCCCAATCACCGACTGAAAGGAGCGGACCATCAGTGGAAACGGATGGGGACCGAAGGCTGTACCAAGCACATAGTGCGTGGTCAAAACGGATTGGGACCAGTCCCGAAGTGCTTCGCTGATCGCATCCTTCAGGGTCTTCGTCCCCTGATCGACCGGGCGGACGGTTGCCCCCAGAAGATTCATCCGGAAGACGTTCAGTGCTTGCCGCCGGACATCCTCAGATCCCATGTATATTTCACACTCAAAGTTGTACCGGGCGGCCACTGTCGCCGTGGCAACACCATGCTGACCGGCCCCTGTCTCGGCGATGAGCCTTTTTTTTCCCATCCTCCGGGCCAGAAGGGCCTGTCCTACGGTGTTGTTGATCTTGTGGGCACCCGTATGGTTCAGGTCTTCCCTCTTCAGATAAAGACGAGCTCCTCCTGTTTTTTCGGTCAATGCTTCCGCAAAATACAGAGGGCTCGGCCGTCCGATAAAATCCTTGTATACCGCCTCCATTTCCCGGTGAAAGGCGTTGTCTTTCCAGGCAGTCCGGAAAGCGTCTTCGAGCTCGTACAGTGCTTCCATCAGGGATTCCGACACAAAGCGTCCGCCAAACTCTCCGAAATAGCCATTCTTGTCCGGAAGGGATGACGGCCGGCGGAAGGACGGAGCCGTCACTTTGCTATGTGTTTCCATGACGACGAACCTCCTCAAAAAATCGTTTCATCTTCTGCCGGTCCTTTTTTCCTGGAGAGGATTCTACACCCGAAGAGACATCCACCCCAAACGGGCGGACATTCCGGATGGCCTCCCCGATATTGTTTTCGTTCAGCCCCCCCGAAAGAATCAGGGGAACATGTCTGGAGAGCTCGGCTGCAAGGGAATAATTCCAGGACTGCCCGTTTCCACCCGGAAGCCTTGCAGACGACTGCTCCACGAGTACGTGCGTCGCCCCACGAAAAGGAGCCAGGGGACCGCTCCACTCCTTCGCATCCGGAGGAACCTTTCGAACATCAATCCAGGGAAGACCCAGCTTTTCGATGCGAAGAAACCAGTCTTCCGGAAAAGCCGGACCGTGCCACTGAATCATGTCGAGACCAGAAAGACTGGCTGTTTTTTCGATAAAGTCCCAATCGGGATTGACGAAAACGCCGACTCTCAGAATGCCCTTCGGAAGATTGCGGGAAATGTCACGCGCTTTTTCGGGAAGAACGTTTCGGGGAGAACCGGCATAAAACACGAACCCGATGGCATCCGGAGATTCGGACGCAGCGATCCCGGCATCTTCGGCAGAAGTGATACCGCAAATCTTAATCCACATCTCTCAGAAACTCCTTCAAGGCAACGCCCGGATCGGGGGCTGTCAGGAACGACTCTCCCACGAGAACGGCATCATACCCCAGATCTTCCATCCTTTTCCGGTCCTCGGGAGTCTTGAGACCACTCTCTGCGACGCGAAGAACCCCCTTGGGTATATGTGGCGCCAGTTTTTCCGAAAGCCCCAGATCGATGACCAGCGAATCCAGATCCCGATGATTGATTCCGACAAGGTCGCTTCCGGCATCGAGAGCCATATCCAGCTCTTCCCGGGAATGGACTTCGACCAGCGCAGAAAGTCCAAGACGACGGGAAAGGGCAATCATTTCCGAAAGACGTTCAAAAGACAGAATCCGCGCGATCAGCAAGACAATATCTGCCCCCAGACACCGACTTTCCCATATTTGATAAGGAAGGATGAGAAAGTCTTTTCGGAGGAAAGGCACCCGGGTTTCGCGCGCCAGCTTCTCTTTCAGAAGACGCAGATCGTCTGGATGCCCTCCGAAGAAAGGCCCATCTGTCAGGACAGAAATCCCGGACGCTCCGTTCATCAGATATCCGGAGACGATTGCCATTGGATCATACGGCTCGCGAATCACTCCCCGGGAGGGGGACTTTTTCTTCGTTTCCGCGATCACGCGGAGCCTCTTTTTGCCTCCGGCCCAGGCCACCCTGGGCGAGAGGGGTTGCTCCCGCATCGTGCTGACATCTTGCTCCAGGAGAGACACGGGACGAACGTGTTCGGACGCCTCCACTTCAGTCTGCTTCGAACGAACGATCCGGCTCAGGAGGGGGTGGTCTTCGATACTTCGACCCATGAATCAAGAATCTCCAATGGTTTTCGGGAGTAAAGAACTTCTCTTGCCAATTCGACTCCCTCCCGGGGGGAAGAGACCTTTCCCCAGGTCCAGAGACCGAGAGCGGCATTCGCCAACGTCACATCCAGAAAAGGGCCTTCCGTACCGTTCAGGACCTTCCTTAGAATTTCGGCATTGTCTGCAGCGCTCCCGCCCCGGATTTTTTCCAGAGGAACAAAAGGAAGACCGAAATCCGAAGGATGGAGGATCATTTCTTCGCACGTTCCCTCCTGGCAACGCACAAGCGAAGTCGTCCCTCCCAGGGTTGCCTCATCAAGACCCTCCCCGTGCAAAACGCAAAAAGACTTTTGCCCCATCAACCCAAGCACGGAAGCCACTTTTGGCAACATGGACAGAGAGGACACGCCGACAATCTGGCGCCGGATCCTGGCCGGATTTGCCAAAGGCGCAACAAGATTGAATATGGTCCGGTGGCAAATCCGGCCAGGATCCGGCGCCAGGAGTTTCAGGGCAGGATGATAAAGGGGAGCCCAAAGAAATGTCAGTCCCTGTCGAGAAAGAAGTGCTGATGCCGCGTTCGGATCAAGGTCGATCCGGATTCCCAGAGCCTCCAGAACGTCCGCACTTCCCGCACGACTGGAGATCGCCCTGTTTCCATGCTTGACGACAGGAATCCCTGCACCGGCAAGGAGAAAGGAGACAGTTGTGGAGATGTTGAAACTTCCGGAACCGTCTCCTCCTGTTCCGCAGGTATCAAAGAGGTCCCCTTCCATCCCTTCCGGAACGGGGAAAGGGACCAGGTGCTCCCTGAGGGAATCCAGCGTTCCGGCCAATTCCTCTTCCGATTCTCCACGGAAGGAGAGGATGGAGAGGACCGCCGCAATTTCAGAGTCCTCCAGACGACCCTCAAGAGCGGCGTCCATCCATTCCTTGATAACCGACCTCTTGATCTGCCCACCTTTGACCAGAAAGGGCAACATCGAAAAGGTCATGGAACCTCGACCACAAGAGAACCTTCCGTCAATCGAAGAAAATTGGCGAGCAATGTTTTTCCCTGGACGGTCAGAATGGATTCGGGATGGAACTGGACCCCCCAGACCGGCAGAACTGTATGCTTAAGACCCATGATTTCACCTTCGCTGGTCCATGCCGTCACCCGCAGGGAAGCCGGCAGGGATTCCCTGGCAACAACAAGAGAATGATACCGGGTTGCTTCAAAGGGATTATCCATCTCCTGGTAAAGCTCTGAGCCATCATGAAGAATCATGGACGTCTTTCCGTGCATCAGGCGTGGAGCCCGAACGACCTTTCCGCCGAACACTTCCCCGATCACCTGGTGTCCCAGACAAACCCCCAGAATCGGTAATTTGCCGGAAAGATCCCCCACGACACTCCGACACACACCCGACTGGGAAGGGTCTCCAGGTCCCGGGGAAAGGACGATCCCGGCATAACCCCTTTTCTGGATCTCGCTGATCGTAATCTGGTCATTTCTCACAACATCCATTTCACAGCCCAGCTCCCAGAAGTACTGGACCAGATTGTATGTGAAGGAATCATAATTATCGATCATTAAAAGAGCCATGGTCCCTCTTCCCCATTTGCGATACGAAATGCACGCAACATGGCCTGGGCCTTCATCTGAACTTCTTTTTCTTCTTTTTCGGGAACAGAATCTGCGACAATCCCCGCTCCTGCCTGAAAAAAGGCTTTTCGTCCATGGATAAAAATCGACCGGATGGCGATCGCAAGGTCGCAGTCTCCGGAAAGGGAGAGCGTTCCCACTGCACCTGCGTAAGGGCCTCTCCGTCGGTCCTCCAGCTGTTCAATGATTTCCATTGCCCGGATTTTTGGTGCTCCGGACAAGGTCCCTGCAGGAAACGTTGCCCGAATGACGTCAAACACATCCTTCCCCTTTTCCAGAAGACCTTCCACATGGGAAACAATATGAATGACATGAGAGTATTTTTCCAGCACCATCATTTCGGTGACACAAACCGTCCCTTTTTGAGAAACCCGGCCAACGTCGTTTCTTCCAAGATCAACAAGCATGACATGTTCCGCACGCTCTTTCGGATCCGACAACAATTCCCGCGAGTTTTCCTCGTCTTCCTCAAGAGTGCCGGATCTTCGGACGGTCCCGGCGATCGGTCGGAGTTCGATCTTTTCCCCCCGGACTTTGACGAGGAGCTCCGGCGAAGACCCGACCAACGCCCGATTTCCGTCTTCAATCAAGAAAAGATAGGGAGAGGGATTGATCGATCGAAGGACACGGTAAAGGCGGAGAGGGTCGCCTTCATAGTCGAGGGAAAACCGTTTGGAGATCACAATCTGGAAAATGTCTCCCGCACGAATATGTTCCTGGCAGGCAAGCACATTTTGCCGAAACGTTTCGGAAGCGGGAGTCTCCGTCACCACAACGGGCCGCCGACTCTCCTGGGTCTCATGCGAGAAAGAATGCTCCCTGGCAGAACGGACAAACAGCGCAAGATCTGATTCGGCCTCGTCATACACCTTTTCCGGATCGCAACCCGGAGCAATCTCATACCATTTCACCACCCGAATCTTCTGGGTCACATGATCAAAAACGGCAAGATATTCCGGAAAAACAAAACTCAGATCCGGAAAATCTTCCTGGACAGGCAGACAGGTCGGCAACCTCTCAAACATCCGCACCATATCGTAGGAAAAATATCCCACCAGACTCCCGGTCATCCCGGAGGGGAGGCCTCCTGGATCAATTTCCATCTGGGAAAGTTCCTTCCGGAGAAGATCAAGAAGATCTCCCCGCAAAATTTTTCTTTCCGGATGTCCTTCATTGGAGAAACGGGTGACGACAAGACCATCCTCGACCTTTCCCTCAAATCGAAAGCGGACACCGGATCCCACATAAGAAAATCGCCCCCACTTTTCTCCCCCGACAACACTTTCCAGGAGAAATCCCCGTTTCTCACGGGGAAATGAGCTGTAGAGCTGGACCGGGGTCAGACTGTCCGCGAGAATTTCGCCGGAAAAAGACACCCATCGATGTCGCTTTGTTTTTTCCCGAAATTCTGCTCGGGTACAAACGTTTATCATGCCAACTTCATTTCCTTGAGCCTTCTCCAGAGAGTTGAACGACCCATGGACAGTTTTCTCGCCACTTCCGAAACATTTCCTCCGGATTCGGCCATGGCCAAACGGATCAGTTCTTTTTCGACATAACGGACAGGATTTTCTTCCATCATGGCCAGTTCCAGAAAAGAAGATTGTGATTGAGCGGGAAGGAGATCCCCCGGCAAATGACGCAGATCGATCCGACTGTCATTGCAGAGAAGCGCCGCATGCTCGATGATATTCTGAAGTTCCCGGATATTGCCGGGATAGTGATAATTCAAGAGGACTTTCATCGCTTCAGACGTCAATCCCTGAATATTTTTCCCCAACTCCGCGTTATAACGTTCGATAAAAGACTGGATCAGAAGCGGAAGATCTCCCTGTCTTTCCCGAAGGGGAGGCAGGGTGACCGGTATCACTCTTAAACGGTAGTAGAGGTCCTTCCGGAAGCTGCCTTCTTCCATCGCCTGCTTGAGATCGCGGTTGGTGGCAGCAATGACACGGAACATCCACTTTTACCGTTTTGGTGCCTCCCACCCGCTCGAACTCTTCTTCCTGCAGGACCCGAAGCAACTTGACCTGCATCGACGGAGAAATTTCTCCAATCTCATCCAGAAAAAGTGTTCCCCCCGAGGCCAGCTCGAAACGGCCGGGTCGACTTTGAACGGCACCGGTAAAAGCTCCCTTGACGTGTCCGAACAGCTCCGACTCCAGAACCCCTTCCGACAATGCCGCACAATTGAGCTTGACGAAAGGTCCCTCACGTCGGGGACTGTTTTCGTGCAGGGCATGCGCGACCAGTTCCTTTCCTGTCCCACTTTCTCCTTCGATCAGGACTGTGGACTTGCTTTGGGCAATGACCGGCAACAGGTCGAAGAGCTCCTGCATCTTTTCACTTCGACCAATAATCCGTCCGAAGGAGTAGCGTCCCTTGAGCTCCTCCTTCAAGGCAACAATCTGGGAGATGTCATGAAAAATCTCGACTCCTCCGAAGACTTTTCCGGAAGAATCCTTGAGAAGGGCCGTATTCAGGCGAAGAACCCTTCGACGGCCCAATGCATCCACCAAAGATATTTCCATATTCCGAATGGGTTCACCCGTTTCAACCGTCTTGGCAAGGACGCATCGAGCCTGACATTCCGAAGAGTTGACGACCTTGCGACAATCCGATGGAGTCGGACTGTCTTCCCGGTTTTTTAATATTTCCCGGGCGGCACGGTTCATATAGAGAATTTTCTTGTCGAGTCCGATTGCGACAACGCCTTCTTCGAGCGAGTCGAGAATCGCCTGGGCATCGGACGGAGATCCACCCGGGGGAAATGTATTCAGTCCCCTGGATGAAGTGCCGTTTTCAGCTAGGGTCCCCGGAAAGGGCCTGATGGAAACCGGTTGGGACTTCATTGGCTATCCTTTTTGAGTGACAGAAAGCGCGGCCAACGGACAGGAAACAACACAATATCGGCAGAGTATACAGAGTGCGTCCTTTTTTTCTCCCCGAACAGAGAGAACTCCAGTCGGGCAGATCTCCTCGCATTCTCCGCAGTTTGTACACAGAGAGTCGTCGACTCTGATCTTCTCTCCTGCAATGACTTTCATGATATCACACCCGTCCGGTCCTTACCTTCCCGGCGAACCGGATACCCCCAATCTTTCCAGAACAAGAAAAAGCCCGACAAGAGACTTTGCGTCCGTAATTTCTCCCGACCGTATTTTTTTTTGAACATCCTCCGGACGGAGAAGGAGAATTTCCTCGATGGCCTCTCCCTCCTCCGGGTGGCTGTCTTCCAGACTGCCCCCCATGGAAAGGAAAAGATGGATTCGTTCGTTGCAGAATCCGGGGGTCGTCCGAATCGATGTCAAAAACGAAAGATGTCCTCCAACGACCCCCGTTTCTTCGGAAAGTTCTCGCCGGGCAGCCGCCAGAAAATCTTCCCCCGGATCCACTTTTCCGGCGGGAATTTCCAGAATAGAGTCCTTCACAGAAGGACGGAACTGTCGTATCAGAAGGATTTTCTCCTCAACTACAGGAACGACTGCGACTCCCTCTCCAAAGAGGACTGTCTCATGTCGATAAATCCTGTTTCTGGAGTCCTGCCACTCTTGAACCGCGACGGATATCCGTTTTCCATTAAAAACCTGAACATCCCTGGAGGAGAGATGCACCAGTGGAGTCGGGGTCTTGTCGGAATCCGAAGTGCCCGAGCGGTCAGGGGACGGCATTGCGGTTTCGAACCCGACCGATATAATAAAGGACAGCCATCAGGGCAAGGATGAGGAAAGATCCGATTCCGGACAGGGCGCCTATCGAGGATCGGAATCCATAGGAAGGAGTGCGCGCTGGGTTGTAAATGATAAAAAGCATGGCATATACCGAATAGGCGGTAATGACGGAAAAGATAAAACAGATGAGCGTCACCCATCCCAGTCTTCGATGGACCAGCGGATTTTTAACGAGGACCCTTTGTCCCCCTTCAACGGCGCTGGAGATAAAACCGTTGAAAACCACGATTCCCGTCAATACCAGAGCTGCAGTCGAGACGAGCGAATGGAAAATGATCACCGGATAATACACCAGATACTTTACAAAATCCGGCCCCCCAAAACCGATAATGCCGACAATGTACTGTTGGGCAAGATACATCAGGAACCAGGCTGCCACCAGAACCGCCGAAATCAACATCGTGTTGTGATGCAATGTTCCCCGGTGTTTTCTTCCAAAAAATCCGCCAAGTCCAAGAAAGCTGAAGACAACCGTTTCAGAGGTCACCGTCAGATCCCACCAGAAATCTGCTTTCGTGCCCAAAAACCCATGCATGATCCTTTTACTCCCTTCAAGCCCCATGTTGCTCTGGAGAGTCTTTGCTTTCCAGAGCACGGCAAACAAGATACCAGATAAAAAACGGAACAACTCCGGCAAACAGGAAGACCATTCCGAAGAGAATCGAAAACCCGAGAAACGCATCGCCTGGTGTTTTTCCGACCAGCCGGAAAAAAGAGTAGAGGAAATGGCCGCCCAAAAGATTGGGAACCATAAAGGTGTAACCAAATCCCCAAAAAGCAAAAATCGCGGTCATCAACGGATGCTTTTTGGCCAATGCGAGAACAGGAGGGCGAGAAGATCCCGGGGTCACCTCTGCCTCAGTTTTTGCTTTTTTCACTATCCCGAATCCCTTCAAGCTCCTTCAGGAGCTTGGTAAACTGCTCTTTTGTAACCGAGTTTCTCCGGATAGTCGCCTGCACTCTTCTCTTGTCAACGGTATCCCCCCACACACCAAGAATTGTTCTCCCGCCCTGAAAATTCAGCTTCCGGACAATTTCGTCCGCATCTCCGTTTTTCCACTCCAGGATGACACTTTTGTCTGTCGTCGTCACCGATTTCAAAGATCGGGGAGTCAGCAAGAGACAATTGTTGAGAACGGACGTGTAACCGGAAAACAGTGCAAGCCAGAACGAAAAGAAAAAGACATAGAAGAGAACGGACGGATGACCTTGACCATAGTATTCATAACTCAGAATTCCCGACATGAAAAGGGCGGACCCATGGAAAAGCCCGCTCCAGAGAGCACCTTTTTTGTCCGGAATCAGCACGTACCGTTCTTTTTCCATTCCCTGACCGTTCTCCTCGTTTGAACTGACATGAATTTTTCATTTCACCGACCCGCCCGCTTTCTTTTCCGGACTTCAGGAAGCGGGAAGAAAATACGTTGCATCCTGACTTATCCTGCCCGGTTTGCCATTCAGGGAGCGAACGCTGATTGAAAATGGATGGACTCCCGTTCCCAGAATCCGGGCACCATTTTCCACCTCAAAAGGAAGGACGACCTGCCCCCCGGCCGGAACGCTGACCGTCTTGCTTTGCCAGGAAGCAGACCGGACCGGCAATCCGGATTCACGAATCCGGTACAGGTGCGGATAAGGAGTCTTGTTCGTCAGACGAATACTGTACTGGTTAAGTTGCCCGGGAATCTGGCTTAACGTCATGTGGAACGGCATATAGGTCACAATCCCGTAAATGAAGAGAGACAACGGGATCAAACTGAAGGAGCCGGCCATGACAAAACGTGTCAGAACCGGGGAAAGCTTGTTAATATGACGTTTCCCGGACTCGTCGATCCGGATCCCGTTAAAGTGGAATGTCAGGAGGGACGGAACACCCCTTTTCGCGGAGTAGTCCTCGCACGTGACAACACATTCACCGCAATTGATGCAACGCGTATAGTTTTTGGTGTCCCTGGGATCAATATCGACGATGCAGGATTGGACACACAGATTGCAACCGGTGCATTCACTGCGTCTCGAATCTTCGAAGGCGACCTTCATTGTTCCTTCCGACTTGAAGAAATGCTGCCAGAGAGGATAGGGGCAGACCCAGTTGCACCAATAGTGCCGGATCAGAAACAAGTTCAAAAGCATCACCGCACTGATGCCGCCCATCACCCACATCAGTTGACGGAGATTCTTTCCTGTCGTGAAGTCCTGCCAGATTTGGGAAGGAGGAATGAAATAACCCGCAAAAACAACTCCGGTACCGATAGAGATTAATGTCACGAGGCCTATAAAAACTGCCCACTCGCGGACACCGATATTGGACGGAAGTTTTTGGGGACGACTCGTCAGGGTATCGAGACCAATGGCATGCTTATGACGCTTGAAAATTTTTTTGACCAGAAAATCAACGAACTCGGAGAGGGTGTTCTGGACACAGGCCCATCCGCAATACACCATTCCAAGGACCGAATAGACGGTTGCTGCACCGGAAATTAAAAAAAGCCAGAACGGCAGAACAAGAAAAAAGTCGCTCCACCAGATTTGATACCCGTCTACCAGAAATCGCCCGGACCCAAGATCGATCCGAAACAAACCCGTAAACGGAAGACCTGCGAGAATGATCAGAAAAACGCCCTGGACGACGTATCTGGCTGTCGTAACACGAAGATATTTCCGAAACCCTGTCTTCTTCTGAACAGTCGGCATCGGAATAAGAGAGGGACTCTTAACTGTCGCAGACATATCGCAACTCCTCACCTGAAGAGCATTGTGAGACCAAACGTTCTCCGGAAGCCTTCCGCACACTCCCGGCTTGCTCTACGGAAGACTACTCTTCCGTCTTGTCATCCTTGCCCAGTTTGTTGGCTTCAATTTCATGCCGCCAGTACCAGGAAACACCCAGATACAAAAAGAGCGGCGTCAGGACTCCGAGCATAAAGATCAGATAGGCAATCCAGGGTACGCCGAGGGTGACATGAACATATCGCGGCATGTAGGCAAAGGCATCTCTTTGAAAAGCACCAAAAAAAGAACCGGCTGTCCCCAGAGAAACGGCCACAACAGTTGATGCTTTCTGATACTTCGCTCGAAATAGCATTTCACATCGCCGCTTCGAAAACTGGCACTTTGTCATTTTCCCGCTCGCTCACTGGAATCTGTTTTTTTCCCTTCGCGACCTGGACTGTATTGTAAATATTGTATGCAAAGACAAAATTCGCAAACAATACCAACATACCGAACATTCCCACCATTTCCATATACGGTGTCTCAACAGGTTTGATATTCGCCACATTTCCATGCAGCAGAATCATGCCGCCCTTGTAACCGGCAATGCTAAACGCAAGAACCATCCCGACAAGGCCGATATTGTGCGTCCAGAAATGGATCCTCATCAGCCGGTAACTATAGAGAGGGCATTGGTATAAACGGGGAACAACGTAATAGATTGTCCCGAAAATTGCCATTTCGACCCATCCCAGCAAGTTGATATGTGTATGTCCAAGCACGATCAAATCCGAAGGTCCCCCTGCCCCAGCCTGCACAAAAGTCCGGAACTGTTCGACGCCTCCCATGATCGATCCCCAGGAAAATCCGATAATGGCGTACAGAAGACACGCATAATAGAATTTCATGGTGTAGTCCTTGATTGCCATTTCTCTTCCCATCTCGCTCTCCTTGCTTTTTGGACACTCAGGTTTCTTCTACTGACTTGGAGCATCCTTACAGGTCCGGAACCCGAAAAAATCCGACGCATAATCAGGCCAGGTCGGATTCCTGGCTGTTGTCCGGGCACTATACTGATCGCTCTTCCATGAACCTCCCCGAAGAACCTTATAAACCTTCCCCCGGACGCGGTTGAGAGTCCCGGTTGCATCAACCTTATACGCAAAATAACGGGCTTTGTTGGCCGTATTTCCGGGATAAGGCGCATAGTCCGAACTGGTCCATTCGAAGACATTTCCAGCCATATCGTACAACCCGTAAGGACTGATCCCCGCACTATATCGTTTGACCGGGGTTGTATCTCCAACCGTGTAATTGGCATTGGCACGCCGGGGGTCCCACTGGTTTCCCCAGGGCCACATTCTGCCGTCGGTCCCCCTTGCTGCTTTTTCCCATTCCTCTTCCGAACAGAGCCGGCTTCCTTCCCACTTGCTATAGTCGACGGCATTGTAATAGCTGACAAACGTCACCGGGTGATCTCCCTTTGAAGGAGGATAATTCCTGTTCTTCCACCCCGGTGGAGCAATATAGTTTTGGCTGTCAATGAATTTCTTGTAATCCTTGTTCGTGACCAGGGTTTTTCGAATAAAATATCCCGGCAGAAAAACCTTATGCACGGGCTTTTCGTCAAAATTCGCAAAAGGATCGTCCCCCCCCATCAGGAAAGGACCCGGCGGAATGTAAACGAACCCTTTCGGTACGGACATTCCCGCTTTTGTCTGAACAGCGATTTGTTTTGTGGGCATCAGGCTCGCATTCATTCCGCCGTTTGCATCCTTCACGACGGGAAGATTGGAAGACAGCCTTGGAACCACACCGCCCATGGGCCGAAAATTGCCGGGCTCTTTCCCATGTGTGCGAACACTCTCTTTCGAGAGTCTGTTGATTCGGTTGGACGCCAGACCAACGATCTGAATGGCACCTGCGATAAGGACCAGTGCAACAACCGTGATCGAGATGGCTTTCCAGGGAAGAGCCCATGGAGTCATTTCTTCCAGAGAGAGATCATCATCCGAGATCGGGGTCTCCTGTTCATGAACCGGGCTTTTTTTTTCCGCATCACTCATTGTGCTTTCGTACCTTCTTTCAGAGGGTTGACAGAGTGGACCAGGGATTCGTTTTCCTTCCTGAAATATGTCACGAAGACATTCAGGATAAATGTCCAGTGCGCCAAACCCATTAATAATGCAGAAAAAACGAACCCTATCCGGTGGTAGGGTTGATAATGGGAGCGCGCGATCGGGTAGACGACACCTTCATCCAGCATCCGGTTTCCTTCCAGAATGCCGAAGACAAGGAGAACCAGATAAAAACCCGCCACACCAGCCACCATCAGAATAAAGTTCGCCTGTCCTAGAACCCCGGACCAAAAACCCTTCCGTAACATCCTCGGCAGCAGGTAATACACCATTGCCATGATGATGGATACGACCCCTCCGATCAGATTGATATGGGCATGGGCCAGAGGGTCGACCAGATGGCCCGCTTGTCCCGTGGAATGGACCCAATGTCTTAATCTTGGTGTCGACTGAAGGAATCCCTGCAGCGTTCCGATAAAAAGGCAAAAGACCCCAAAGAGAATAAATTTGAGCCCCAGCTTGTCACTTTCTTCTATCGTCATGGCTT
This sequence comes from Bacillota bacterium, assembly GCA_023380285.1. The sequence goes on along the minus strand of JAMCRA010000020.1, from coordinate 25,743 downwards.
GATTCCCCTTTCAGAGGTCGATGGCGCATTCTGCGACATGGATTCCCGCAAACGAGCTTCTCTCCGCCTGCGCTGATCCCTTTTTTTTCTGAGAACTTCCCCTGCCCATCCACCGGAAAAGGACACTTCCGGGACGGTAATAAAAAAAATCATCATGAACGGGGCAGTCGGAATTCCGATTGAGTGATAGTCTGCATGGCGGGATGCAATCAGATAGGCAACAAGGATATATGTCATGGGGGGAATAGCTGCCAGAAATTTCCCCCAAGGACCAATCCAGTACCCAACAAGAAAGGAAACCAGAATAGGAACCAGAAGATAGGTCCAGAGGATGCCGCCTCCGAAGAGATGATGGAAAGCTCCCTCAGTCAAATGAAACATACGGTCCAGCAGGGCAAACAACAAAACGCCGGAAAGTATCGCCAGGGGAATTCTGATCACTGGTGGAAGATCGAGCAATGAACCCTCCGTCCGAAAACTACTTTCTGTCCCTTGATTCCTGTTCTTTCATCTCTTCAATATGATGCCTGCGCTCATCATCTTCTTCCTGGAAGACGACATATTTAATATTTTCATCAAACTGTCCGTTTTTGTAGGCCCAGTAAATCCCGATCACAATAACGACAAGTGAAACGAGACCTGTTGCCGTCCACAGATAGGCTACAATTCCTTCCGGTAATTTCATGACGTCTCCTCATCGTCTGATGAGCATGCGCCTCAATCATTGCGGGGGTTTTGGGTAATTTGGTGAACCCGGCAAAGATTTGAGGCTCAGCATCAGATCTAATAGTTTGGATTTGTCTGATTCCGATATTTCCGAGAAATCCGTCGCAAATTTTCCGTCATGTCTCGTATTCGGAACCAGCTTCCTGGGATTGTCCATATACTGGACAAGCCATTCCCTGGTCCTTCTTGTGCCTTCTCCATCCATGTCCGGCCCCGCGAAATCACCTTCTCCGTAAAGAACATGACAATTTCTGCAATCGTATTTCTGGTACACCTTATAGCCCGCTTCCGTCTTTTTATTAAAAACATAGACGTCATTCGTCGACCAGAAATTAATGACATGAAATTGGCCCAGAACATAGAGGATCATGACGACCCCTATCATCAGCCCGGCCAGAATGAAGACGACTCTTTCTCCCGTTTTCATGCGTCCACCGGTCAGACCAGAATCTTCAGAACGAGCTGTATCACAGCAAAAGACAAAACGACAAGGACTCCCAGAAAACTGAGGACAACGATAACTTGTTCCCCTTTTTTAAGCTTGGAAAAAGGTCCGATGATGTATCGGGACATGACCATAAAGACAAAGACAGCAGCCATGAGGAAGGTAAAAATAACGATGGAAACAGACATTTTAATATGCATATGGGCCTCTGAACCAAGTATAGGACCGCCAGAATCAGAGGTCAATAAAAAAGGCGGCCATAAGAGGACCGCCTTTTTTTTGACAACTTAGGAATTCAAGAAATACATTCACTAAAACGTTATTCAGGCCGTCTTTCGTCGATAAAGAAAGAATACACAAGGCCACATAACAACATTATCATCGTAATGACCCAAAACACATAAGGGCTATTTAAATTCCACAATTTGCCCACCTCCTCGGGAATACCCCGAAATGGAATACCGTGTCAAAAATCTTTTGCAACCTCAGTCCGCTTCAAAAGGAGTCCCATCCAGGTATAAAAGACTGCCACATATGTCGAGTTAATCACATAGCCCTGGTCCCACCATGGACGTCCTAGGGTCTTGCTGAGATGTGCTTTCAAAACTGGAACACCCTGTATAAGCCAGTGATGCGGATGACCAGGATATTGAGGACGTGCGCCGAACAGAGGAAAGGTCAAGAGTTCAGCCGTCACAACGGTCATCGTCAGAATGAGGATCAGAGCGGCCGGGATATTGTTCGTTCCTTCAAGAATCCCGTCAAAGCGCTCGGTCAACATTTCATCAATGTCAGCCATTGAAAGACTCCTTATAATTCAATTGGTATAATTGCAAATCAATCTAGCTTTCAGGGAACCATCCATTCCGGATAACCGGAAAGACCATTCATCAATTCATTAACTCGCCTGGCTTACTTCAGGCTGGCCATGTAATCCGCCAGGGCATCCAGGTCCTTTTTCCGCAAATAGTTAAACGCGGGCATCATGGACTTGGGCTGAACTGCCCGAGGATTGGCATGATGAACCAGATGCCACCCCTTGATGGGCAACCGGCTTCCCACATGCAGCAGGTCCGGCGCCTTGCGGTCCGAACCGAACACGGTCGGACTCTCGCCCACAAAGTCGGCAGCGGTCGGAGGTGCACCGAAGTACTGCCAGTCCTGGGTCTGCTCCGGAAGCAGCGTGTGACACCACCAGCAGCCTTCCCGGATGAACACCACCTTCCCTTTTCCGATCATCGTCGGCCGGTTGTCGCCGGTCATCATCGGATCTTCGGCCGTCCAGCCGCTTTCCGTACCGTAGTCCTTTGCCTTCTGGACAGCGGTTGCCGTTGGCGGAATCTTGGCCATCTGCAATGTCGGGAACAAAATCGTGATGGACAGCGTCACCACAAACAGGGTCGCAATCATCATCGTGCCAAACTTGTACTCACGATAGGCCATCTTTGCTCCTCACCTTCAATAAGACCAGCTTCACTGTCCTACCCGTCTAAACCAGACAGGCCTACTTCCTCTTCCGAGTGGGATCGAATTTCGGCTTGGCACCGATCCCTGTCATGCACTGAATCATCAACAGAAGACTTGATAAGGCCGTTGCTGTTCCCATCAGCGCAGCGAACGACGACACGCTGGCATTTCCGCCGGGCGTCGGGCCACAGCACATGCTTGAATCAGACAAAGCTGCCAATGTGGTTAACAGGTTCATCGGTCACCCCCTCATACTGAACTTGCATTCTTTAAGACAAAGCCCAAACACTCCGGTGATTACCAGTTTTCTTCGCTCCGGTGGATGGATCGGGCCCAGAGAGCCACTGCCGTTCCGGTCACTGCGGAAAGCGCCATCACATTGTAGACCCAGATGTAATCACCGCGCCAACTTGTAAATCGATGTGCCCCCAACCAGACCTGCAGGCAAAACCCGACAACGGTTCCGCTTCCAACCGCTGTGAAGGCTCCCACCACACCGTAGAGGACAAAAGCTTTCATGGAGCTTCCCATACCAAAGCCTCCTCACAAAGTAATGACATAAATGTTGAAATAATTGCAGAATTCCCGGCACTTCCTTCGTCAGTATTGCTGCATACGAATTCCGCACCGATGGGGGCGATAATACGCCGGACAATAGATGTTGTCAAGACGATTTTATGGGGTCTTTTTCTTCTCTTAATAGAAATTCTTCCGGATTTTTTCACCTTGTTCCATTACACTGATCAGGTCTGTTCAGACTAAACCTGTAATCTGTTCATGTTTATTATTGCTTTCAATGTTTGGAGCTCACTCTTATGATGAATTTCCTCTCTTCAGATCATACGGAAGGTTGGCATTCGCCTCACGGACGCCGGATTCGGGATATCGTTCTCGGGATGAACGACGGGATGGTAACGGTCGTGAGCTTTCTTGGCGGTCTGACGGGGTCAGCCATTTCCTCCCGTGCCGTTCTTCTGGGTGGCATCATGACAGGCATTGCGGGGTCGATGTCCATGTTCTTTGGTGGTTACCTCGCCGCAAAATCCCAAAGTGATTTTTTTCAGCGGGAACGGGACAGGGAATGGAGAGAAATTCACGATCTCCCTCAAATGGAGCGGAATGAGGTCATGGAAATTCTTGAACGCATGAATTTTACGCAGGACGAAGCCAAGCTCTTTACAAACAGAATCACTTCCAATCCTGAAGTCTGGCACGAATTCATGATGAAAGAGGAATTGGGCATTCTTGATTCCTCAAAAGGAACCCCATTTCGCGACGGGGCATGGCTTGGTCTCTCTTTCCTCCTCGGAAGCATTCCCCCTGTCATCCCCTATGTTCTGGAAAACAATACCGGAAAATCCTTTAATCTATCCCTTTTCATTTCCGTTTTGTCCCTCGCCTCCCTCGGGATTTTCAAATCACGCCTGACAAGAGAACCCCTTTACAAAGGAGCAGTGGAAATGGCCTTGTTTGGCGGGATTGCTGCCATTCTCGGTCTCTTCACAGGAACGATCCTTCCCAGGATCATTCACTGAGAAGACACAGAATCTCATGACGATCAAGGCTTTCGATAAAACGTCACCCTTTTACCCCTCTCTTTTTCAATCCCCCGCCCGGCGCCTGCCTTCACTCAATATTTTTGGTAAGATTGAGGAGACACAAAACTCCTCTCTATAATTGAGGTCGAAGGCTAAGAGATATAACGCCATATTTTTGCTGAATGAAGGAGTCTTGATGGGACGTTACCGATATCATGTCTTTGCCTGCACAAACAAACGGGACCCTGAACACCCGAGGGGCTCCTGTCAACTTCGAAATGCGGAAGAAGTCCTCTCTCTTTTTCGTGAGGAACTGAAACAGGCGAACATCCCCCAACCATTCCGGATCAACAAATCCGGCTGTCTGGACGCCTGCGAAGAAGGACCTGTTTTTGCCGTGTATCCGGACGGAGTTTACTATCGATTAAAAACACGGGAGGATGTTCGTCAGGTCGTTCGTCAGCACCTCTTGAACGGTGTTGTCGTCTCGGACCTCCAAATCCCCTCCCCACCCGACGCAGACAACAATGGTTGAACAGTTGAGTCCTTCCGTCAGGTCTATCCCGTCAACTCCTCTTGTCGAAAAAAGCGTCTCCGTTTACGCACCCGCTTCTGTCGGAAATATCGGTCCGGGATTTGACACCCTCGGAATGGCTGTCACAGGAATGGGAGACACCCTGACAGGATTTCTCGAGAAAAGGGAAGGAGCGGATCGTATCACGAGCATTTCGGGAGCCTGGACCAGTCTCCCGACGGACCCGTCCCAGAACACCGCGACGATTGCTGCCCGATATCTGTTGGACAAGGCCGGATACCCAGATCTCAAGCTAACCGTCTCCATTCAAAAAGGCGTCCCCGGTTCAGGACTCGGCTCCAGCGCCGCTTCAGCCGTTGGAGGTGCCATGCTTGCCCAACTCCTTCTTGGCTCTCCTTTCGGGGACAGTGATCTTCTGGACGCGGCGGCCCAATCCGAATCTTCTGTCAGCGGAGGATACTTTCTGGACAATGTTTCGGCCTCTCTCTTCGGCGGGATCTCTGTTTCGAATTCCCGTCTCCGGGAGGCCTTCCGATTTGGAGGATTTTCCGGACTCTTTCTGGTGTTCCTGATTCCGCGCGCACTCCTGAAAACCAGTGAATCACGGAAAGCGATCCCCCCCGATGTTCCTCTGGACAGAGCCATCGGGGCCCTCGCCAACAGCGCAGGTCTGCTGACCGCAGTTCATCTTGGCAACCCGGATCTTTTTTGCAGAATGCTTCAGGATCCCCTGATCCAGCCTTACAGAAAAAAACTCATCCCTTTCTTTGATGATCTGGAAAAAGTTTCCAGGGAAGCTGGCGCGCGCTCCTTCATCATTTCAGGAGCGGGGTCCACCATGATGGCCCTGACAGACAACCCGCAAGACGCCCGGACCATTCAGGAAACTCTTGAAAAGTATGTGCAGTACAAGCAGATCCCTGTTCTGGTCCGGTCCTCTACCATTGACTCCGAAGGAGCCCGACATGTTGCCACCCCCCATCTATGATATCCGCAAGTCTTATGAAGAGAACTATCAGCATGGCCCTTTCTTCAGCGGGGTTTTGCCAAAACCCATCCAGACCGATACCAGAATCGATTTCATGGGAGAGAAAGTCTCCTCCCGGCTCGGAATTCCCGCCGGCCCCCTTCTGAACTCAAGATGGATTTCTTTCTACGGGCAGATGGGATTCGATATTCTGACCTACAAGACCGTTCGGAGCCATTTCCATCCTTCTTATCCTGATCCAAACTGCATGTATGTGCCCTTTCACAAAAGTTTTGACCTGGAAGATCTCCAACACCCTCTCATCGGAACAATGGCCTATAATCCGGTTTCCCTGACCGACATCACCATCACGAACTCGTTTGGCATGCCGAGCCAGCATCCAGACATATGGATGAGAGATGTCGGGGAGGCCCTCTCTTCTCTTTCCAGTGGACAGGTTCTGGTCCTGAGTCTCGTCGGTACACAGCGGGAAGAGCGGGACCTTGCACAGGACTTTGTCTACACCGCCCATTTGGCAAAAGAAACCGGGGCGAAAATTCTTGAAGTGAATTTTTCGTGTCCGAACGTCAAAGGGAAAGAAGGTCAACTCTACCAAAATCCGGATGCCAGCGGAGAGATCCTGAAACGAATCCGAAAAGAGCTGGGCCGGGATTTTCACCTGATCATGAAAATCGGATTTTCCGACAATCCGGAACATCTGGATCGGCTTGTCGAGGCCACATCGCCCTATCTGGACGCAATCAGTGCTATTAATACTGTCACAGGAACAATCATTAATCCGGAAGGCAAGCCGGCTTTACCGGGACCGGGAAGAGAACGATCGGGGCTTTGTGGTAGCGGGATCAAAAATCTTTCGCTGAAAACAATCCGCGGTCTTAAACAAGCCCTTCGACGACGGGCTCCGCAGCTTTCCCTGATCGGAGTGGGAGGGTTCAATACAGTGGAAGACTATCCGGACTTTCGGGAAGCAGGGGCAGATATTGTGATGAGTGCAACCGGAGCAATGTGGGATCCATTCCTCGCGTATCATGTGAAGCAACGGACCTTTGTTCAGGACACGCTTCCATCGGACTCACCCGTCTAGGCGTCCGCAGAGGGCGGAAGATTTTTTCGAAAGTACTCCGACACTTCGTCCCGGTAGTTTTTTAATGGTTCCAGCATATACAGAACATCACCCTGATTGATCTGGATCCCGAACCACTGAATGATGTAAAGCATGTCCGGGTTCTCCAGAATCCGGTCAATCGCCTGAGCCCGCCCCTCAGCCCGCGTGAAAGATGGTGGACAGGTGGCTCCGGTTTCCGATATGGATGGAGGCAAGAGACGGCGATGTCGTCCTTCTTCTTCCAGAATGTGGAAAAGCCCCTTGCCCGGATCAATATTGTGATACTCAAGGTCAAGGCTTTCCAGCCAGGGATCATTCCATTCGAGATTCTCTGAGTCCCTGAACGCACTGATCATGTTGTACTTTGCTGCCCAGTCCAGGCGGTCAGTGACAAGGGAAGGATCCTTTTTCGCCAGATCCGAGAGAAGCTTTCCCCACTCCTCCAAGACCCAGTCAGTATCCTCGTCACGCCCCGAATAGGCTTTAACAGCCTTTTCCAAAAACATCTCCTGCATGTCGAGAGCCGACAGGATCCGTCCTTCCAAATCCTGAAGATTCCACCGCATAGACAAATCATGAGAGATCGCACGGCACGCCTGGACAGGATCACGGACTCCAACGGCAGGCGCCAGCCCATCTTCGACAAGGTCCATCACGATCTTCGTCATCCCGAATTTCATGGCCGTCGCAAATTGGGACATATTGGAATCGCCCAGAAGCAGATGCATGCGCCGGTATTGGAGCGGGTCGGACAAAGGTTCGTCCCGTGTATTCACAATGGAACGGTTCATCTGAACCCATTGATAGAATTTGTTCACGATGTAGTCAGCGCGCTGGGAAATTTGGAAATGAACCGGAGGTCTTTCTGTATCCAGGGAAATCAGACTATCGTTCACATAAGAAACACCGACTCTTCCAGCCCCCGTTACAATCTGACGCGTCACAAGAAAAGCGACAAGGGGCTCCATCCCTCTTTCCGTAAACGGAAAATCTCTGGAAACAAGATAATTTTCATGGGAACCGAATGTGGCAAGTGTCTGATGATCGATATTGTTCTTGATGAAAGAAATCTCTCCGGATAACCCCATCTCGTCAACAGCCTGCTGGAGGAGCCGGTCCCCCCCGCGGTCTGCGCGCACAAGATCAAGCAAGGTATGGCATTCGGGCGTGGCATATTCGACATGCCCCATGTCGATGTAAAGTCTTCCCCCATTCCGGAGGAACCCTCCATTTCCGGGGGGTTCGTCGTAAGCCCGCTGATGCTGGTCAATCAAACCTTTTCGCTGGACGTGAAAAATATGGTCCCGCACTTTCTGGAACATTTCTTCCTGACGAAACAGATCCCTCATCCCCTGGGAGGCTCCGGAGAGAAGGGCGCCGTATTCTGTTTCCAGTCCGACAACGGTTTTCATTTCGACAACTCTTCCATTAACGTCGACAGGGAAACCGGCAAAAGACTCCCTTTTTTCCGGTCCAGCAAACATGCATTCGGCGTATATTCCTCAAAAACGCGGCGAATCGCCTGTTTTTTTTTGGCAGGATCGATAACGTTTCCTTCCGGGTCGAGACCCAGATCGGGATTTTCATAAACCCCATAAAGATACGCTTCGAAAAGCTCGGGAAGAACGCTCTCAAGAGTCGCTTTTTTATCTTTCCGGCTCCCCAGTCGCTCCTGAATCCGGTCTTTCACCGCAGAAGAACCGGCAACGGATAGAGAACCCTTTTCTTCTTCGATATTGCCGTCAAAGTCCACCGCCATCAAGCGGTCTTCCTCCATCGTCTTCCCCGCTTCCGCAAACAGGGAGCGAACCAGTATCGGAGATGCGCCAATATCCTCAAACGCGTTTTTCAGGCGCGGCGAAAGGGAAAAAAGGAGAAGGCGATGGAGCGTCACATCCTTGGGGGAACGCTGAAACCCTTCCACATGAGCGGCATTGAGCAACATCATCCGGATCGACTCAATATCCGCCGGATGCCCTATTGATCCCATTGCAAGGCCATCATAGATCTCATAGACCTTCGGAATTCTCTTGTAAAACGTGAGGTAAAGAATGCCTTCACGGACCGATGCCCCCAGGACCGGGGAAGATCGTCGCAGCTGCTCTTCAATGTATTCCCGCCTCTGGGAAACAGCTTCAACCCATCTGTAGGGTTCATCAAACACCTTCGACCTCCGTCCGGTAACAGGCTTCCAGATCCGCCTCGGGCACGGTGCGCACGCCGTCCGGGCCCAATATTTTCACAACCGGATAAATGGTCTCTCCGGCCTGAACCCCTCCCGTCGCGGAATCGAAAAAAGAGGCGGTTTCCAGTAATCGCATGGCCAGCGCCAAAGCCTCCCTTTCGGAGAGTCCGACAAGTCCTCTCCCGGACATCCCCCACCGGTCAAGATACCGGAGAATCCCCTGTACTTCGACAGAGCCCGATCCCGCCACAGCAAAGGGGGCCCCTTCAAAATGCGCTCCCAGGATGTCGTAGAAAAAAATCTGGTTCTTTGCCTGGGAAGAGTCCCGGGTCACGAAAATTGGCACAACGGCCCCGAATCCCTGCATCGCCATGGGAACATTTTCCCTGAGCAACTGGGCCAGCATTCGAAGCTTTCCCTCGACAGACAATTCCGCAAGCTGGCTTCGACGATAATACTTGAACGAGTGCTCCAGAATCCGGGCCATCTCGATCGCAAAAGCGGGAGAGCCAGCGATCGCCATCAGAGAGGAACCGTCAATCTCCAGAACTTTTTCGACCCGGTTCGTCATGATCCGGTTTCCGGCCGTCGCGCGACGATCCCCGGCAACCAGAACTCCACCCGAAAAATGAAAGGCAAGTATTGTCGTGGCCCGGGTTTCGACCCACCCTTCCGGAGAATGACGGGGCCCGGGGGCAACGGATGGGAGACCAGGGCTCTTTTCACCCAGGAGATCCAGAAAAGAACCCCGATTGTGCCAGTCTTTCATTTATCTATTCTCCCGTTCTCTGACGGTAACGTTCCGACTGGTTTGGGTCCACCTTTTTCATGCGGTCCATCAGCCGATCCCCGGTTTTTTTTGTTTCCGGACGTTTTGGCACGGGGGCCTCTTTCTGGATTTCCCGTCCGGGGTCTCCAGGAATCGTTTTTCTTTCCGGAAAGCGTACGACATCTTCACCGTTCAACATATGTCCACCTCTCTTTTTAGGAGTTTGTCCGCTCCGTATAGTGACGAATGACCCCGGGAATCTCCAGGGGAGAAGAGAGTCGTCCTATATGCCCGACCAATCGGGAAATTTCCTCTTCCCCAAACGTCTGAAACAGGGGGAGGACGACCACTTCTCCGGAGCGGAAACGGATTTTTTCCCACCCTGCTTCGACGACATCGTCGGGAAAACGCCGAATGATGGCATGCCGCACCGGGGGGCGACCCCGATGGGGCGGGTCTGTCATCGCTTCCCGGACAGAAGATTCTTCCGACAGACGGAGAATCTCCCCGGATTCCTCCAGGGCAAAAAAAAGCCCCTGCTCTGGATCAATATTATGGTATTCCAGGTCCAGACTCTGGAGCCAGGGATCGTCGTCGGAAAGATCTTCTTCCTCACGGAAGCGGGAGAGCAGGTTTTCTTTGGCGATCCAGTCGATCCTGTCCGAAAGACGGGACGGATCCGACCTGAACGACTCGATAGACGATCTCCATTCGGACAGAACCCATTGATCTTCCGGATCCCGGATCACCTTCATGTCTTCCAGAGAGTCCGCATAATATTCAAGAATATCAATGGCCGTCCACTGCCCTGCCTCAAGACGAAGAAGAGGCTGGTCGCGAAGTCCCCTTGAAACCATGCGGATTGCACCGACCGGATCTTCCAGGCTGATTTTTGGCTTCCAGCCTCCAAGGAGGAGATCTCTCAGGACCAGTCTCGTCATTCCGAGCTTCATGGCCGTTTGCCATTCCGACATATTCGCGTCTCCCAGGATCAGGTGAAGACGCCGAAAAAGAGTCCGGTCGGCATGAGGTTCATCCCGGCTGTTCACCAGAGGACGGCCATGCATCGTGTCAACACTGACGAGCGTCTCAATGAAGTCTGCCCTCTGGGAAGCCTGGTACCGGACGATTCCCCGTTTTTCGGAAGATTCATATCCATATTTTCCGGCTCCCAGAAGGATCGTGCGCGCAACCAGGAATGGCACACATACCTGAACGATCCGGTCGAACGGAATATCCCGGGGAAGGAGATAATTTTCATGGCAGCCATAGCTATGGCCATGATAATCCGTATTGTTCCGGTAAAGGGAGAGGAGCCCATCTCCTCCCAGGAGACGTTCTCTTTCTTTTTTCGCGAGACGGAGGATATCAAGGCCGGCCCGGTCATAGTGCAACAGCTCCATGATGCTGGAAGACTCGGGCGTCGAAAATTCCGGATGGGTGTGGTCGTTGTAGAACCGTCCTCCATTGGAGAGTATCCGGTCACTTTTCATTTCATGGAAGGAAAAGAATCTTTTGTAATCACTCCTCGTAAAGGCCTTCTCTTCCTCATCCTGGGCAAGATTGTCCACGCGGAAGCCCCTGGCATCGAGAGAAGGGTCCTCTCCCTGATACAGCCACCCGGTCAAATCGGCGGACTGGTAAGACCGAACGAGCTCCATCGATTCGATTACGGGATCGGACTCTTTCAGATCGTTGCGGACAATCCCATACTCTGTCTCGATTCCCATGACGACTGAAAAATCTGTCATTCGATGGCCCGACGCTCGAGAACCTTTCTCTCACGGTTGGAGCTGTCAAACTTTTTGAGATCTGCCACATCCCGTTGACGCAAATCGAGAAGAGACATCCAGTCTTCGGCACCATCGCTGGCAGGCACAATATCACCTTCGAGAAACTCATCCTCCGTTGCCGACAGAAGATCCTGCAGGGAGACCCCCGAAGGACTCTCTCCGTTTTTTTCCATCTCCCTCAATAGGGCTTTTTCCTTGGCCCGATCAACAATGGACGCCAGAAGAGCCCCGCTGGAAAGATCCGACCGGTACAGAATTTCCCTCCGGCCACTTCTCAGCACAACTTCCAGAACGGCGTTTGATTCCGTCCGGGCATAAAGCTCATCCAGAAACTTTTCGACCAGAACGTCCCGGGCCTGTTCCACAGAGTCCTGGTCCGACTGTTTTACGATCGGAATATCCCCCGTCAGATAGAGACGGAGAATGTCCTCTGCCGCCTGCCGGTCGGGGCGCAGGACACGGATCTTCCGATCTATCCGTCCGGGACGAAGGATTGCCGGATCGATCATCTCCGGCCGGTTGGTGGCCAGAATGACCATGAAACCGTTGGATCCGGACATGCCGTCCATCTCCGCACAGAACATGGGAACCAGCGTGTTATGGATATTGAAGGAACGAATCGAGCGACGGGTCCCGAGAATAGCCTCGGCCTCATCGATAAAGAGGACGGGGAAATCTCCCCTTTTCCGGGCTTCACGTCCCTGTTCGAAAAGTTCGCGGACGATGCGTTCGGATTCGCCGAGCCACATGTTGAAGATTTCCGGCCCCTTGATGTGGAAAAAAACTCCCTTGACGGGACGCCCTTCCATGGCTTCCATTTCCATGGCAAGCTGATGGGCAGTGGCTTTTCCGATCAGGGTCTTTCCGCAACCCGGGGGTCCATAAAGCAGAAAGCCCTTGGGGGAACGGAACCGGTAGCGGGAATAGAGATCCTGATGCAGCGAGGGATTCAAAATGGCCTTGCGAATTTCCTCGATGGCTTTTTTCTGTCCGCCCACATTCTCCCAGGAAACATCGGGCACTTCTTCCAGAAGATGGCTGTCCTGACGTCCACCCAGATATTCGACCGCAAGCCGGGAGGTGGTGTCGAGCCGAAGGGAATCCCCCGGCAGAACCTTTGTTTCTTGGAGGGAAGATGCCCTTCCGACGACTGTTGCCGGAGCTCCAGCAACGTTCTTGTCTCCACCGATTTCCAGCCGTCCGTCAGGGAGGACCTTGCTGACCTGAACAACCGTGCCAAAAGGGTCCGGTTTTTCCGTCCCGACAATTGAGAGCGCTTCATTCAAGCGGACGCGTTGGCCGGCTTCGAGCTCGTCCGGACGAATACGGGGATCGATCTGACAACAGTACTCCGCTCCGCCCACCGAAACCCACCCTAGTCCCTCTTCTGCTTTTCCCAGCAAGGTTCCCAAACGGAAGGCCGGACTGCTCAGCTTTTCCAGGACTTCTTCCATTTTTTCCCGCTCCTGTGCGCAACGGCTCCAGTCCGCAGCAAGGTCAAAAATCCGCTTTTTCAGGCGGTACAAATCTTTCCTGGGGTCTTCTGACGAAACATCATGGGATATTTTGTCGATGAGTTCCGCCAATTCCCGGATCCGGGAATCAATCGTGTTCTCACTGCCGGTCATTTTGTCTGATATAGAGTTTTGGTTATCTGATTCAGAATTTCGATGGTCGCTCATAGGACTGGTCGCTCCCGTCGGGAGATAGGGTGGATCGCAGATGAGCCGGACCTTCCGTCTTCCGATGGATCCGGCGGATCATTCGTTCAGGATGCGTCCTAGAAAAAGTCTAAAACCAGTGCACCAGACTGTCAAATCACAACCGATAAGGAAACAGCCGATCAGACAGTCTCGGGAAAGCGGCCAAAATATTTGCTCAGCTTGAGAGCCTGTCGGCTGTAGTTGGACCCGATTTCAAGGCCATAAGGATGGCGGGGCGGGCTCTCCATCCATTCAAACCGGAGACGAAAAATCTTCTGGCCGTCAACGACGCGAAAAGGGACATCATGGGGACGAATTTCCAGGACTGCCCGGGCCCCTTCTTCGACAAGTCCGAAACCAGGATCAAAAAACCCCGCATAATGTGTCCGAAGCTCGCCCGACTGTGCATCAAACTCCACCATTTCGCCAGCCATATCGGATGGAATGCGGATTTTCGCACGAGAAGCAAAAAGGTAAAAAGATTCTGGCTCAAGAATCAAATCGCCGGACGAAGGCCGCATGATCGGCTCCCAGAAGGGCTCAGCCGGATTTTCCGACGGGACTGTCAAGTCCAGGACCCGGGTGTTCGGACGCGCTTTGTAGCCGACAACCGGCTCAAAGGAAAGGTCGACTCCCAGCGACACCCCGTCCCGGAATTCTTCTGTCTCCTCCTTGTTTTTTCCGTCGTACCAAAAAAGGGGGAATGTGCGGTGGCGGTCCATCAATTCCAGATCCGTCAGAATCTTCCTGTTTTCAAAGAGCCGAAGCTGGGAGAGGGAGAGACCAGGCTTCACTTTCAACGGAAAAGAGCGGGAAAACACTTCCAGGTAAAGATGTCCCTTGTACCCCGGGGGAATATCGTCGAACCGGTGAGTTTTTTCGGTCAGCACCCTCGTGAAGACATCCACCCTTCCCGTCGAACTTTTGGGATTGGCCTTTCCCTCAACTCCCGGGGGAAGAGACAGCTGTTCAGACAGAGGGATCAGGTAAACGGCACCCTTTTCCAGATAAGGATGGGTGTTCAAATCGACGGGATAGAGAGAAAGCTCCGGCAGCAGACGAGAGACGCTGTCTCCCTGCGGAAGAAAGCTCGACCGAATTCTGTAGGCCGTCTGCCCCAGTGCCAGATCAAGAGAAGCTGGCTGCACACGCGAAAAAAGAGCGTCCCGGCCTTCGAATGGATCGAAGATCGCACCCGCGTCTATCAGACGGGAGATCTGGACATCGCTTAACGTTCCCAATGAAACTCTTCTGGCTCATCGAGACTTTTGCTCAGGTCATCCCAAAACTCGCCGCTTCTGTTCTCCCATCTGTCGACAGCCACCAGATGTGACAGGCGCTGCCTGTAGGCCCACTCTTCCGTCTCCAGCATGGGGCGAGCAGGGAACTCGCTGACGTACCCCAGACAGAGGAGACCTATCGGACGAATATGGAACGGAAGCTTAAGAGCGTTCTGTATATCCCCCTTCCGAAAAATAGTGACCCATCCCATGCCGATCCCTTCAGCTCTCGCCGCAAGCCACATATTCATAATGCCGCAGGAAGCGCTGTAAAGGTCCGTGTCGGGGTCAGAGAGCCGACCGAGAACATGCGGTCCGTCACGGGAAGGGTCAATCGTCACCGCAATAACGACAGGAGCCTCGAGAATTGCCTCCACCTTCAGAGAAAGAAATTTTTCGGCCCGCGGAGACTCAAAAATGATAGAAGCCGCATGTCGCTCTTTGTCGACGGCGTGCTTCAGCACAGAACGAACCTCCGGGTCCCGGATGACAATAAAATTCCAGGGCTGCATAAATCCGACGGAAGGGGCGTGATGGGCCGCTTTAAGGAGCCGGGCAAGGATCTTTGGATCAACAGGATCCGGCAAAAATTCTTTCCGGATATCCCGGCGGGTATAAATGGCATGATAGACTCCCCGCCTCTCTTCCTCCGGAAAGGAATAGTCCGGATGGACCGCTTGCTGATCAGTTTTCTCCATCATCACCTCCTTCCGACTCTTCATTCAAGACTTTCCGAGGCCTTTACCGTTTCTTTCTCCCGCCGTCCCGACGCCGGATCCCCGAAATCCCTGGCCTCCCTCTTCTTCAGCAGGCTCATCCAGTAAAGGCGCATCCGGGTAAGTGTACACGTTTCCTTCGTAATTTCGAAGAACGACATCGCCGTCCTCCATAGAAACAAGATAATCCGGCGGAAGAATCGGCACCTTTCCCCCACCACCCGGGGCATCAATCACAAAATGAGGAATGGCCATCCCGGACGTGTGGCCCTGCAACTCTTTCATAATCCGGATTCCGGTCGAAACAGGTGTCCGAAAATGATTCGCCCCCCTTGTGAGATCCGCCTGGTAAAGGTAATAGGGCTTCACCCGAATCGTCAGGAGCTTCTGGAAAAGTTTCTTCAGTATTCCGGCTTCATCGTTCACCCCTTTCATCAGGACCGTCTGACACCCGAGGGGAATACCTGCATCAGCAAGCATGTTGCAGGCCAGGGAGGACTCGGGCGTAATTTCGTCGGGATGATTGAAGTGAAGGTTCATGAAAAGGGGATGATATTTTTTAAGCATGGCACAGAGTTCCGGGGTCACCCGCTGTGGGAGGGAAGAAGGAACCCGGCTTCCGATCCGGATGACTTCAAGATGGGGAATTTTGCGAAGACCCGACAGGATGAATTCCAGGTAATCATCCTTCAGCATCAGCGGATCCCCGCCGGAAAGGATAACGTCCCGGACCTCCGGATGGGTCCGGATATATTCGATTCCTTCCTCAACCTCACCGCGTGTGACGACTCCCTCGGGAGTTCCGATCATCCGTTTCCGGGTACAGTACCGACAGTAAATCGGACACTGGTTCGTGACAAGAAACAGGACCCGGTCCGGATAACGGTGCACGATCGCAGGCACGGGACTGTCCGAATCTTCGCCCAGAGGATCAACGGGACTGTCAAAATCCAGAACTTCTTCCGGATCCGGAATAACCTGTCGACCGATCGGACCTTCGGGATCTGTAATCAAAGAACGGTAATAGGCATTGATTCGGATAGGAAAGGTTTTTTCTACTTCCCCCTGTCCGACCCCTTCCTTGGAGGATTTCCAGGGAGGAGGGATCTGACTGGATCGGTTGATTCCGTCCACAAGAAGCTGTTGCCATTCTTCCATTCACATATCCTGTTCTGTATGGTGTCTGTCCGGAGCAAAAGTCTCTTCGTCGTTTGTTAGAGCATCAGGAGAGCGATAATCCGGGTGGGCGGCTGGCAGGAGGATCGAGTCCACCATCCCATGAATGATTTTCTTGTCCATGGGCACTGCGGTTGCCAATACGCCTCCCATCCAGACGGTTTGCCCTACAACAAAATAATAAGGACAGGCCCGCACCCGCATTTTTTCCTCTGTCGGCAATCCGGTAGAGGAGTCCCAGGATGGACAGGGAACCGCAGACGTTTTCAAAAATGGTTGCAATACATGCGGTGAGGCCGCAAAGGATGAAAAAGCATGATCAAGGGACTTCTGCCATTCATCCTCGGGAAGATCATGGCCAACGACAACTCCCCGGCTGCCCCATGCCAACGGTGAAAAACCCGATGGTTTTATGATGATGTGTCGCTCTTTTTGAGTCAACATCCTGAGCTCGGAAAAATCCCAGAGGCTTCGATCTCCAATGACCAGATCCGGCACAATGGCCGGAGAGGGAACCGGTCGGGGATCCAGGACCCAGGTCGATGGAATCATTTTATCGAGAACTTCAAAATGATCCGGCACCAGCCGGGACCGCCAGAAAGATCGAAGTCTGGGGGTTTTGAAAAGGGCAAGACCCGCTTTCTCTTCCAGCCAGGGTTTGAAAGGAGGTGTCACCTTGACCTTTCCCCCCTTTGCGAAATAAAGAAGAATATCCGATTTCGGGATGTTGGGAAGATCAAAAAGCTCAAAAAAACGATAAATGACAGAGATCCGATGTTCCGCCAAATTCTGGTCGCGATAAAACAAACCGTTCTCATCGAACCTCAGCTCGTGCGGGCGAAGACAAATTGCCGGGAAGTGTGCATCCGCCAGACAACGAGCCAGATAAACCATTTCGGGCCAGTAGTCTTTCGACTCCTCCGAGACGACTATCGCGAGCCTGGGGTTGGGATCGAGCGACCTGATCATGGCCGCAAAGCCTTCCAGAATACCGTGCGCATTGCCCCAGATTCCTGTTCTTCCATGATCCTGGAGAATACGTGAGATCTTGAGAAGGATCCCCATCCCTCCGGGAACGGAATCCATCTCTGTCAATTTCGGTCCGGCAGGTGTCAGAAGGAGATCTGGCCGGAGAACGAGAGGGAGATCCTTCCGGAACTTCCTGGAACGGGCAAATTGCAGGAGACTGTCCGGTTTCCCCGCATCAAGGACCTCATGGACAAAAGAGAAGGGGGAGCCGGGTTCGAGAGATTGGAAATAGAGAAAGTCCAGTTCCCGGTAGAAAGCGAACATCGCTTCTCCCAGGAGAGACAAGGTTTTTTCGTCACAGCCCGGCAAAAAAACCGGATCTCGGGGAAGACGAAAAGGTTTTGCAAAGACCCCCTCACGCATCAGGGCACGTCGGGAGTCCGGCCTGGACATTGCCTCGGGCAAGCCTTCATGTGAGTGGAGGAGGGATTCAACCATGGCCCATTCTAGCCCAAGCTCTCTGACAGCGGCAAGAAGCGAATTCCGTTCTTCATGTCTCAATGTTATAATCACAAAGTTGAACGAATGAGAAATCCGGCTATCAGGCGTATGTCCTCACGTCCCGTTCCGATCTAAAGACACGAAATCACCTTGCTATCCGAAGGAGAAACCCCTGACGTTCCTGGATGTTTTGCTTCTCAAAATTGCGGCCGGCTTTTATCTCGGAGCATTTATCCTTCTTCTCTGGGATGTGCTGAGCAGTCGTCATAAAGCCATTCCCTGGGCCGGAATCACCGCTGGTGTCGGGGGAGCGCTTCTTCATACTCTTTCGCTTTTTATTCTGTTTACATTGCGGGGCCACTTTACGCTGATTTCCCTCAAAGAAGCCGTCTCCTTTTTTTCCTGGGCCCTTGTCGTCGTATTCCTGATTCTCGAACACCAGAGAAAAGCTCATATCCTGGGCATCGTTGTTTTCCCTGTCTCCTTTCTGAGCCTCCTTTTTGTCCTGGGAGTCTCCACCGACCCTGCTTTTCTCAGGAGCCCCACCACGAGCATTTTAATCTCCCTCCATTCAGTGCTCATCGACCTCGGCCTTGCATCTGCAGCGCTTGCCTTTTTTGTCTCCTGTTTCTATCTGACGCTCGATATGTTTCTCCGGAGAAAAATTTTCAATCTTTTTTTTAACAGATTGCCGTCTCTGGAATTTCTGGATCGTCTGAACCGGGAATTCAATGGACTGGGATTTCTGTTCTTGACCCTCGGACTGATCTTTGTCATGATTTGGTCATACAGAACATACGCTACCATCTGGCCGTGGGGCCAAAGAGGTTCCTGGGCCCTTCTGGTCTGGTTTCTGTATCTTGCACTTGTGCTTTTGCGCAGGCGCAGGAACTTTCAGGGGAAGCAGGCTGCCTATCTTTCGATAGCGGGCTTCTTTCTTTTTGCAATGACGATCCTTGCGGTGAATCTTTATATGGGAGGCGGTCATTCCGTTTTCTGAATTCACCTACAACAACCTGTCGTTGCCCCGGACCAAGACGACCGTCATGACGAACAGGGGGGATGCCATTTGCTGAAACTGACTCTGGCGGGGGTCAACCACAAAACAACCCCGATCGAGATCCGGGAAAGGCTGGCATACCCGAAGGAACATCTGAACGATGCGCTCAAGGCTCTCTCCCGGCGAGAGGGTGTTCTTGAGGCGATGATTCTTTCCACCTGCAACAGGGTCGAAATCCTCGTCGTCACTGCACATGTCTCTCCGGATCCCGAGTTTTTTCTCTCCTTTCTCCAGGAAACCCATCCGGTCCTGCAAGGGCACTCTCTTCGTCCATATCTTTATCATTTGACTGGTCAAGAAGCGGCTCTTCACTTTTTTGAAGTCACGGCAAGTCTCGATTCCCTCGTCATCGGAGAACCGCAGATCACGGGACAAGTGAAAGAAGCGTATGAAAGGGCCCGGTCCCTCCACCTTGTCGGCCCCATGCTGAACCAGGTCTTTCAGAGAGCGATCTCCTCCTCCAAGCGCGTGCGGACCGAAACCGGGATCAGCAACTTGCCGGTTTCCATCAGCTATGCGGCTTGCCAGTTGGCCCGGAAAATCTTTCAGGACATGCGGGACAAAAATGTTTTGCTTCTCGGCGGCGGAGACATGGCCCAGCTGACTGCCCGCCACATGCGCAAGATGGGCGTGGGCACCCTTACACTGATGCTGCGGGACGAAAAAAAAGGGAAAGAGCTGGCGGCAGAATATCAGGCTCTTTATTCCCCCTTTTCCGAATTGGAAAATGCCCTGGTCCATTCCGATATGGTTGTCTGTTCAACGGGAGCGGATACCTACCTGATCAATGAAAAGATGGTGGCATCTGTCCATTCCCGCAGAAAAGCCGGAACTCTTTTCATGATCGATATTGCTGTTCCCAGAAACATCGATCCGGCGATTACACGTTATTCAGGCATCTTTCTTTATAATATTGACGACTTGAAGACGGTGGTGGAGGCCAATCAGAGGGAACGCGAATATGAAGCCCTGCAGGCAAGGGAAATTGTCCGGGAAGAACTATCGACCTTTGCCCGCTGGCTCGCGGATCGTTCCACGGTCCCCCTGATCCAGTCCCTACGGAATCACACAGAATCTCTCCGAATCGCCGAACTGGATCGCTATCAGGCCGTTTTGGCCAACCTCCCTCCGGAAACACGCGAAAAAGTTGATCTCTTGACCCGCTCCCTGATCAATAAAATTCTGCATCCCACCTATCAGGCTATCCGCCAATCTCCGGATGTGGACGAGGTTCGGGAATGGGTCACCAAATGCTATGGTCTGCCCGCAGATCTGCCGCGCTCTGCGGAGGAACCTTCCCCGGGAGAAAATATCTCGGGATCGGTCTCTCTTCCCGGTTCCTCTTTTCTTGAGGGAGAATCACCCGCCTGATGTTACCCACCCCGTTAAAAATCGGGTCCCGTGGCTCAGAACTGGCCTTGTGGCAAGCCCGGCATGTTGCATCCCTGATCGAATCCGTGTCAGGAGTTCTCCCGGAAATCGTCGTTATCAAGACAACCGGCGATATCATCCTGGACCGGCAACTTTCGGAAGTCGGAGGAAAGGGCCTTTTTGTCAAGGAAATCGAGGAAGCCCTCCTGAGAAAGGAAATCGACCTCGCAGTCCACAGCATGAAAGACGTTCCCGCCTTTCTCCCTCCGGGACTGACCCTTGCCGCTACCCTGACAAGAGAAGACCCAAGGGATGTTTTTCTGTCGCCACATTATCCGGACATCAAAAGTCTCCCCCAGAAGGCACGTGTCGGGACATCTTCTCTCCGAAGACTTGCACAAATAAGAGAAATCCGGAACGATCTGGAGTTTATTCCGCTCAGGGGGAATGTCGGGACGCGGATCCGAAAAATGGAAGAAGGCGTCGTAGATGCGATCATTCTGGCAGGAGCGGGGCTTCTCCGGCTCGGTCATGCCAACCGGGTCAGGGAATGGATCTCTCCCCGGGTTCTTTTGCCTGCCATCGGTCAGGGCGCACTCGGACTCGAAATCCGGACAGATGATGAAACCACGGGAACACTGGTCCGCTCCCTTTCCGATGAATCGACACATCTGTCTGTCGCCGCTGAACGGGGAGTCCTGCAAAGTTTGAATGGCGGATGTCAGGTTCCTATCGCCGCCTATGCTGTCTGGGAAAAAAACCGGACATTATCGTTAGAGGGACGTGTTCTGGATATCTCCGGAACCCGACGCATCCATGCCCGGGAAACCCGGGATATTGTGACAATTGATGACGCTTATCAAATGGGCATCGACCTCGGGAATCGACTTCTCTCGGACGGAGCGGAAGAAATCCTCAACAGTATTTTGAAAAAATCGTCCTGATCTGTCCGACCCGGACAACGCCTCTTCAAAACAAAGTCCCCCAGAATTCCGGAAGAATCTGCACACAAAAAATTTTGAACCCTTTCACCCGACATCGCTCTTTGACCAGACATACTTTGGCAAGGCAGCAGAACTCCCGGAGCAATTTTCCTCCAGCCCAGAACTCGTCCAGACCGCTTCCGTTTTCTTGAAACAAACCACGATAAGGTTCCCGAAGGAATTCTTGTTCGTCAAAAACTCTCCTGCTTCGTCTTGCGCGGGGAATCCATCACAGGGAACCTTTCCACTTGAAAAGCCTTTCATGCCATTCGATAATGATTCTTTACTCCCGAAAGGGATTGATATCAGCGTCCGAAAATGCGGATGGCACATTCTCTGAAATTTCGCGCAGGATGAATTTCGGCCCAGACGCCGGGTATTCTTGTGTTCCGATCAGGTCTTAACCCATCTCTGCTCCAGAAGAGAACCGGGTTTGAACAGCAATCGACAGAGAAAACAATATTCCTTATGACTAAGGACCGAACATAGCAGCAGGAGATCGTTTCTTTGAACACATTACAACCGGGGACACCCGGCAAGGGACATGTGACCCTGGTCGGAGCAGGCCCCGGCGACCCGGGACTACTCACTCTCCGTGGCAAAAAAGCCCTGGAAGAAGCCGATGTCATTCTTTATGATCACCTGGCTCATCCAGACCTTCTCGGTCATGCTCCCTCCGGAGCCGAACGCATCGATGTCGGAAAAGAAAGAGGACATCCCCGTCTTTCCCAGAGAGAAATTGAGGCCGTCCTGATTGAAAGGGCCTCCAGGGGTCTCTCTGTCGTTCGACTGAAAGGGGGAGATCCCTTTGTCTTTGGACGGGGAGGGGAAGAAGGACAGGCCCTTGAAAAAGCCGGTATCCCCTATACAGTGGTTCCGGGGGTCACTTCCGTGACGGCAACCCCTGCCTATGCAGGACTTCCTGTGAGCCATCGGGAGACAAATTCCCGGATTGTGGTCATGACCGGACACGACGATCCGGAAAAACTCTCCGGGCCAACATTGGATGCGCTCGCACTTCCCGACCAGACGCTTGTTATCCTGATGGGAGTCGAGCATTTTCGAAAACTGATCCCGCGCCTCCTCGAGCACCGGATGCCACCCGACACTCCTGTCGTGGCCATCCGGTGGGGAACAACCGCTTTCCAGGAAATTCGTGAAGGAACAATCCAGTCGATGATCCGCATTCTGGAAGACAATCCGATCCGACCTCCTGCCACGATTGTCGTCGGACGGGTCGCCGGGAAACCCTGGCGTCTTGAGTGGCAGAAGAACAGACCGCTTTTTGGAAAAAGAATCCTCCTGACCAGAGAGAAGGAGTCCGGTTCGCCCCTCAAGGACGAACTTGAGAAACTGGGCGCGGAGGTCGTCAGTTGTCCCACCATCGAAATCCGGCCCGTCACCGGCATGGAAAGAGAGGAAGTGGTCAGAACGCTCCAGAACCTCTCTGAATACGAGTGGCTCCTGTTTCTGAGTCCGAACGGCGTTCGATATTTTTTCCGGGCAATGAGAGAAACCGGAAAAGACATCCGCTCCCTCTCCGGATGCCGGATTTTTTCGATGGGTCCCTCAACGACACGAACCCTCGAAGAATATGGCATTCACCCGGATGCAACCCCGCTTGAATCGTATGCGAACGGTGTTCTAGAATTTTTTCGCTCCCAAATCCCGTGTTCCGGGCAACGATGTCTCCTCATACGAGGAGACCGGGGAGACGGGGCAATTCCTGACGGTCTAGCAGCCATGGGCTTCAAGATTCAACAAATTACAGCCTACGAAAACAGGATTCCCGAGCTTCCGAACTACTTGAGGGACCTCGTATCCGTCGGTTTTGAAAACCGGGATTTTCACCTGGCCGTTTTTTACAGTCCTTCAGCATACAAGAACCTTGTCTCTCTTCTGAAGGAGCATGGCCAGTCCATCCGGAAAACAACGGGACTGGCCATCGGACCGACAACAGCGGACGCACTCCGGAAAGACGGTGTCACAAACATTCTTCTTCCTTCCGAACCGACGGACGAAGCCGTTCTGACCACAATTCTTCAACACTTTTCGTAGCGTTTTTCAAACTGAAAGACAAGAGGAGAATGTGATGGCATTTCCCACCGACAGGCCTCGAAGGCTCAGAAGCAGTTCCTCCATACGGTCGCTCGTGCGGGAAAACCGGCTATCGGCATCGCAGCTGATTCTTCCCCTGTTTATCATTCATGGCACGAACAAAAAAGAAGCGATTCGCTCCATGCCGGACGTTTACCGCTACTCTGTCGACAACCTACCTCCCTTGATAAAGGAAGCCATGTCGGTGGGAATCCGGAGCATCATTTTATTCGGGATTCCCGAAAAAAAAGACGAAATGGGATCAAGCGCCCTGGATCCGGACGGTCCCGTCCCGACAGCTGTCCGGATGCTGAAGAGGGACTTTCCGGATCTGGTCGTGATCACGGACGTGTGTATCGATGAATACACCACCCATGGTCACTGTGGCCTCCTCAAAGGGGAACACATCGACAACGATACAACCCTGGACTGTCTTGCAAAGATGGCTCTTGTGCACGCAGAAGCCGGTGCGGATATTGTCGCCCCTTCGGATATGATGGACGGCCGGGTCAAAGCCATCCGGGAGGTTCTCGACAAAAACGGATTTTCGGACACAATTATCCTGTCCTACGCTGTCAAATACGCTTCGGCCTTTTACGGTCCTTTCCGAGATGCCATGATGTCCGGACCCCAGTTTGGAGACCGCTCCTCCTATCAGATGGATCCGGCAAACCGGATGGAAGCCTTCCGGGAAGCCTCCCTGGATGTTGAAGAAGGCGCCGATATCCTGATGGTCAAACCCGCCCTCCCCTACCTCGACATTCTTCGCGATCTCGCTGGCCGATTCGACCTCCCTCTTTGCGCTTACCAGGTCAGCGGAGAATACGCGACGATCATGGCCGCCGGAAAGGAAGGGTGGATCGATACAGACAGGGCCATGATGGAATCCCTCCTGTCGATCCGCAGAGCAGGTGCCACCATGATTCTGACATACTTTGCCATCCGGGCCGCCCGGTTATTGGCCCAGTCCGAATAATCCGGCCCCATGCCCCCAAGCAGATGCTCTGGACATCCGGACAAACGATGAACATTCTCTCCTCTTTTTCCGAAATGAACACCGTCCGGGAATCCGGACAGGACATTGCGCTGACGATCGGAAACTTTGACGGCATCCACCAGGGTCACCAGAAACTTCTGAACGATCTGGTCGAATATTCCCGAAAAACGAAAACTCTCGCCACTGTGCTGACTTTTGACCCGCATCCCCTGATGGTTTTGTCGCCCGAAATCCCTTTTCAGCGCATCATGTCCATTCCCCACAAAAAAAAGGTCCTGGCAGATCTGGGCATTGATCTTCTCGTGATCACACCTTTTACCCCGGACCTCGGGAGGATGGAACCGGAAACCTTTATCCGGGACATTCTATTGGGTTATTTCCCTCTGAAAGCCCTGGTCATCGGGGAAGGGTTTCGATTTGGCCACAAAAGGGCAGGCTCTGTCGCGGACTTTCAACGCGTTCTCTCCCCCGAAGGGGTTCTGGTGAAAGCGATTCCCGCCGTGGAGGATGGAACCGGAAGAATTTCGAATCGGCAGGAGCGGGAACTCTTGCGCGCAGGACGGGTGAAGGAGGCCAATCGGTTTCTCACCCGCCCGTTCCAGCTCGACGGAACGGTGGAAGAAGGGGAAAAAAGAGGCCGAAAACTGGGTTTTCCGACATTGAACATCCATCCTACGCCCGATCGCCTGCTGCCCGCTTCCGGCGTCTATGTCACCCGCACAAAAACACCGAAAGGGTGGTTTAACGGGACCTCTTATGTCGGGAAAAAACCAACCTTCACACCACTTGTGCAACCCGTGATCGAGACGCATCTTTTTGATTTTTCCGACACTCTTTACGGTCAATATATTCAGGTGGATTTTTTGGAGTTTCTTCGGGGAGACAAAGCTTTTCCAGGGCCGGAAGCCCTCATCTCGGCAATTTCGAATGACCTTCAGCAATCGAAAGACTATTTCCGTGAAAATCCAATTCCCCAAGGGGACTGAAACCGGAAAATTTCTATCACCCTATCTGCCCCGGCTCGAATCTTTCCTCCGGGACAACGGGATCCACCCTGACAACCATCCGTCTCCCCCGCATTTTCATGTGGCCATTTCAGGGGGGGCCGATTCTGTTTTTCTGGCTTTTCTCCTGCACCTCTTTCTCGAAAATCGTCACTCACTGACCCTCGTCCATTTCAACCACCGGACACGTGGCAAGGAAAACGAGGAGGACGAAATTTTTCTCCGGAGCTTCGCCCGGCATATCGGACGTCCTCTCCGGATCGGAATCCTGTCCGAACCTCTGCCGGACAATGTGCCGGAAGATTTTCTCCGCAAAAAAAGATACGCCTTCTTCG
>JAMCRA010000019.1 GCA_023380285.1 Bacillota bacterium | reverse complement strand
AGAAGGGGAGAAACGCTTTACCATAAGGAATATCATCAAGAAGTGTCCCACTAGAGTTCCAATCCTGGATTCCCCATGAGTTTTCCGGATACGTGAGTCCGGCCTAAATTTTGTGTCTCGTTCGGTGCTTCTTCAAAGACCACTGGTGGATATCCGGGGACTCTTAAAGTTTTGACGGGTCTGATCCGTTTGACATACATTGGATAAGCAACAATCGTGTTTTATCGTCGAGTAATTTTTGTTTTCGATGCGCCCCTCCAGCCAGTCTGGATGAGGGACATTATATAAGGGGTGATCGTGGCAAACCGGCTGAGTGGAGAAACAAGCCCTTATCTAAGGCAACATGCAGATAATCCCGTCGACTGGCATCCATGGGGGCCGGAGGCTTTTGACAAGGCCCGTCGGGAAGAAAAGCCCGTTCTTTTGTCAATTGGATATGCCGCATGTCACTGGTGTCATGTCATGGCACATGAATCC
The DNA here is from genome assembly GCA_023380285.1 of Bacillota bacterium. The sequence continues at coordinate 9,410 of JAMCRA010000019.1, read as the reverse complement.
TTCGAAAATTCCGAAGTTGCAGCGGTGATGAACGAGTTTTTTGTCAATATCAAGGTTGATCGGGAAGAGCGTCCGGATCTGGATCAGATTTATCAGATGGCGCACACAATGATTACACGGAGGAACGGTGGGTGGCCACTGACAATGTTCTTGACCCCGACCCAGATTCCCTTTGCCGGCGGAACGTATTTTCCGGCGCAACCACGGTTCGGTCTTCCCGGATTTGTGCAGGTGCTCGAACAGATTCGGGATTTTTACCGGGAGCATCGGGAGGGTCTCGAAAAATCGGATCACCCGATTCTTCAATATCTGGGGCAAACCAACCCTGTTGGCGAAACCGGAAAAGTCGAACTGGATTTGTCGCCGGCAGACGCTCTCGTGAATAGCCTGAAGTCCCGGTTCGATCCGGAATATGGAGGATTCGGGGGGGCGCCGAAGTTTCCGCACGCAATGGATCTCTCGTATCTTCTGCGCCGTTATCAGAGACAGGAGGATCCCACTGCTGTTCACATGGCGACATTGACCCTGTCCCGGATGAGAGAGGGAGGAATCTGGGACCATGTGGGGGGCGGATTTGCCCGATATAGCGTGGACGATCGATGGTTGATCCCCCATTTCGAGAAAATGCTTTACGACAATGCTCTCCTTCTTGAATCATTGGCACTGGCAGCCAGAGTTTCCAAAAATCCTGTCTTTTCCCGAACTGCGGAAGAGCTGGTTGAATGGTTGTTTCGGGAGATGCGTTCGGCCGAAGGAGTTTTTTATTCTTCTCTGGATGCCGATTCTGAAGGAGAAGAAGGCCGTTTTTACGTGTTTCAGGTCGAGGAGGTGCGGCGCGTTCTCACGGATGGTGAGTTCCGTGTTTCCTCCGAGTACTTTGGGCTTTCTGGCCCTCCCAATTTCGAAGGGCATGCATGGCATCTTCACGAGGCCCGTTCGATCGGCGAGCTTTCAAAGCAGTTTAATTTGCCGGAATCCGAAATCGAGATGAGGATAAACTCTTCCCGGAAAAAATTGTTCGACTATCGATCCTCGCGCGTGAGACCCGGGCTGGACGACAAGATTCTCGCCGCGTGGAACGCCTTGATGGCAAAAGCTCTCCTCTATGCAGGCCGTCTTCTCGGAAAAGACGAATGGATAGCGGCCGGTCGAAAGGCCATGGACTTTATGCGCGTTCAAATGTGGAAAAACGGAACTCTGATGGCCGTTTTTTCGGAGAAAAAACAGCCGCTTCCAGCGTATCTTGATGATTATGCTTTTCTTCTTTCCGCCGTTCTCGAATCTCTGAGAGTCGATTTTCGTCCGGAGGACCTCGCGTTTGCGACAAAGATTGCCGATGTCCTTCTCGATGAATTTCATGATGCAGAGTCCGGCGGCTTCTATTTTACAGGTAAGCATCATGAAACCTTGATACATCGACCCAAAAACGGACATGACGGGGCTCTCCCTTCGGGAAATGCCGTCGCAACCCAGTCGCTTCTGTGGCTGGGCAGTCTGGCGGGTTACCTTCCGTACATTACGGCTGCAGACCGGAGCCTTCGACTCTATTTTTCGCACATGAAGGAACAACCAGCCGGTTATACGACGATGACCGCCGCTCTGGAGACTTATTCCGCTTCTCAGCCAGTGGTCCTCCTCGCGGGTCCCCAGGCGCAAGACTGGAAAAAGAAGATCGAACAGGAATTGGATCCGGAGTCTTTTGTTGTCGATCTGACCGAAGCCATCCGACAGTCTTTCCAATTGCCCGAAGGGATGAGAAAACATTTTCCGGAGGATCGAACGACCGGATGGGTCTGTCGGGGAACGGTTTGCCTGCCTTCCGCGGACACCCTTGAGAAGCTCCGGATACAGTTGTCCGTGAAGCCTTCGCCTCAGGGGGACTTTTCCTGAGATGAGAGAACGGACTCCATTTGACTTCGGTTCGGATGGCGGATGGGAGCAGGTCTGCCCCGCTCCCTTTTCCGGCACTGTCTTTTTGTTGCACGGCTTGGGCGCCGATTGCCAGGACCTGACAGGTATCCTCCCATATCTCGGACTGTCCGGAGAAGGACATCTCCGCTTTCTTCTCCCCAACGCTCCGGTTCGTCCGGTGAGGGTCAATCAGGGATTGCGGATGAGAGCCTGGTATGACGTTTCTTCTCCCCGCATCGAAAAGGATCCGGACTGGGACGGTATGAATCATTCGGCTGACCAGCTTTTGAAATGGATTGAGTCGGAAAAGGAAAATGGCGTTCCTGTCGATAGGATTTTTCTTGCGGGCTTTTCTCAGGGTGGTCTTGTTTGTTTGCAGGCGGGTCTCCGAAGCGTCGAAGAATTCGGGGGAATCCTGGCTTTGTCAACATACGACCCCGATCCGGACTTTTTGGAAGATCGCTGGACCGGAAAGAGCCGGCAGAAGCTTTTTATGGGGCATGGAACGGGAGACCCTGTTGTGCCTTATGCCTTGGGGGAAAAAAGCTTTCGCGGATTCTCCCGTCTGGGCTGGAAGGGAGAATGGTTTTCCCATCCGGAAGGACATACGTTGACATTGGAAGAGATTGAGGCAGTTCATCGATGGCTCGTCGCCGCCCATTCCTGACGATAGGTTTTTGCTTCTTGTGGACCCACCTTGTCGCTATTCCGGCGGATGCCGGAGTCCCGAAAGACAACCCCGTTCCCGATGTCAGGATGGACGACACGCGTGATCCCCATGGAAGTACGGCCGTTTTCTGGGTTGGAAACCGTCGCGAGAGTCTTGTCGATGTCCGCCTGGACGGAGTCAAGCTTGTCGTGAGAAGTATCGGGGGAGATGCTCCGGTCCGAATCGTGATCGACCATTTGCCTCCGGGACGACATCGTGTCACTTTCCGCTTTGCCCATCCGGATCAGTATGAGTTTGGTGCGGAAAAGGTCTTCCAAGTTCGTGTTTCGGGAAAAATTCGTCCGAACGATCCGGGAAAACAGACAGATCAGAAGGTAACAAGGCAGGGAATCCCCGATTGAAACCCACTGGAATCTTGTCTTATGGCGATCCCCGTCTTTTGGTCAAGTCAACCGATGTTACCCGGATCGACCAGGAATTGTCTGATCTCGTCCGCGGAATGTTCCAACTGCTTTACATGGTTCCGGGGATCGGGATTGCCGCGCCGCAGGTCGGATGCAATCAGAGGTTCTTTGTTTTCGATATGAACAGGCGTGCCGATCCCGGTCATCGGACCCCCGTGACGGTGATCAACCCTGTGATTTCAGCAAGAGAAGGTACTGTTACCGCAGAAGAAGGCTGCCTCAGCTTTCCGGGGATTTTTGTTCCGGTCGAGAGAGCCTTCCGGATAGAGATCAAGGGTGTCGACTTGGAAGGAAAGGATTTGGTTCTGGAAGGAGAAGGACTTTTTGCCCGTTTGATCCAGCATGAGATGGACCATCTGGAAGGGGTTTTGTTGTCCGAACGGATGACGCGATGGGACAAGCTCCGCCTTCTTAGGGAAATACGGGCGATCGAAAAAAAGGGAAGAAAGGGCAAGTATGTCTTTTGACCCTGGACGGTTTCGTGTGGCTTTCATGGGAACTCCCGGGATTGCAGTTCCCTTTCTGAATGCGTTGGTGCGGAGAGGTTATCCTGTCGTCGGAGTCCTCACGCGCCCGGATAAACCGGCTGGTCGGGGCTACAAGGTCTTTCCTTCTCCTGTCCGGAAAGCTGCAGAAGAACATGGGATCCCCGTCATGACACCCGTCTCTCTTAAAAATGCGGAAGACTGGAAAACCTTGCGGGAGTGGTCTCCCGATGTCATTGTTGTTGTAGCTTATGGTAAGATTCTTCCGAAGGAGATGCTCGAATTTCCCCGTTTCGGTTGTCTGAACATTCATGCATCCCTTTTGCCGGAACTGCGCGGTGCCTCTCCGATCCAGTGGGCTATCCTGAAAGGATTGTCCGTCACGGGGCTGACGTTGATGAAAATGGATGAAGGAATGGACACGGGACCTGTTCTGGACCGCTGGCCGATATCAGTGGATTCGATGGAAACAGCGTTGACCCTGACGGAAAAAATGATGAATCAAGGCCCACCCTTTCTTCTGGATAGGCTCTCGGCTTATCTCTCAGGGGAGATTCACCCGGTTCCTCAAAACGGAGATGCCTCATTGGCGCCCTTGATCCGCAAAGAGACTGGAAAACTGGATTTCACATGGTCTGCGGAGGATGTCGACCGCCATGTACGGGCTTTGACCCCGTGGCCAGGAACATTTTGCGACTCCGCGCTGGGGGTTCTAAAAATTCTTTCCGGATGCGTCTGGGAAGACGGATTCGCGAACGCCGGCAACCCCGGAATGGTGTGTGAAGGGCCGAATCAGGAGATACTCGTCGGCTGTGACACCGGGGTCTATTGCGTTCGGGAAGTCCAGAAGGCGGGGGGAAAAGTGATGCTATCAAAGGAATTTTTAAGGGGACACCGGTCCTTGCCGGGAACGTTCCTGAATTCGACGTGAATTTTGCAGATTCCGGACAATCGAAAATGTTCTTCGGAGGTATAGGGGTGCAATGATCAATTCCGTGAAGTCCGTGCTCTTTCTCGGTGCGTTGACGGGAGTCCTCCTTTTTCTTGGAAAACACTGGGGGGGAGATGCGGGGATGATCCTGGCCCTGGGCTTCTCTCTGCTCATCAATGCCGGATCCTATTGGTTTAGCGATCGAATCATCCTGTCCATGTACAGAGCGACGGAAGTGACACCCGAAATGTTAGGGCAACCCCGTCTCAAGGAAATCCACGATATTCTTGTCGCTCTTGCAAGGAGGGCAGGTATTCCGGTACCGAAATTTTACATTATTGATGATTCTTCCCCAAACGCCTTTGCGACCGGAAGAAACCCCGAACATGCAGCGGTTGCTGTGACGACGGGTATTCTGGATCTTTTGACACCGGAAGAGCTTTCCGGTGTTCTGGGACATGAGTTGACTCATGTGATTCACAGAGACACCCTCATTTCGACGATAGCGGCATCGATTGCCGGTGCGATTACGATGATTGCCAATATGGCTCAGTGGGCTGCTATTTTCGGGGGAAGAGAAAGAGAGGAGCGGGAAGGGGGAGGGCTGGGCGATATTGCCATGATCTTTCTGGCGCCGATCGCAAGTTTTCTGATCCAGATGGCTATTTCAAGATCCCGGGAGTTCATGGCGGACGAAGGAGGAGCGAAATTGTGCGGCAATCCTCTTTTCCTTGCCAGGGCTTTGGCGAAACTTGAACGTGGTGTTGCGCAGGAGCCGATGAACGCGAACCCATCCACTGCGCATCTTTTTATCCTGGAACCATTCAAGGGGGGAGGACTTCTTTCCCTGTTTTCAACACATCCCCAAACGGAAGAACGAATCCGGAGGCTTGAACGGATGGTTCCCTCAGCTCCGTCCCCCATGAGGCACGCGTTTTGAGCGAGGGATCTTTTCAAAAAGAAATTCTTATTGCCCCATCCCTTCTGGCAGGGGATTTCTCTCGTCTGGGAGAAGAAGTCACTAGGATTTCTTCTTCCGGGGCCGATTTAATACATCTGGATGTCATGGATGGGGATTTCGTTCCGAATCTGACATTCGGGCCAGGAGTCATTGAGTCGATCCGTCCTTTCTCCAGCATCCCTCTCGAAGCACATCTGATGGTCTGGCACCCGGACACGTATCTTGATGAATTGAAAGAAGCCGGAGTGGATCGGGTTATCGTTCATCAGGAATCGGATGTCCATCTGAACCGTCTTCTTCGCAGGATTCGTCAAATGGGATTTTCGGCAGGAGTGGCGCTAAATCCGTCCACTCCGGCGTTCCTCCTCGAGGATGTTCTCGACTTGGTCGATCTTGTTCTGGTCATGACGGTGAATCCCGGGTTCGGTGGGCAATCCTACCTCGGGGAAATGCGGGAAAAGATCTCGAGGGTGAAACAGATGCGTGAAAGCCGTCCGAATCTGTCATTCCGTATCGAAGTGGATGGAGGGATTTCTCCCGTCACCGCGTCCGAGGTGGTCCTTGCAGGTGCTGATGTACTGGTGGCCGGGACAGCTGTTTTCCGGAACCCTCCCTACGAAGAAGCGATAGCGCGTCTGCGTAGGGCAGCAGGTGTGGGGATGTCCTCCTGAGTTCCGAAATATTGCTGGAGGAATTTCTCATATTCGGGTTTGAAATTGATTTTTCGTTGCAATTTTACATTGTTATGTGTAGCTTTTTCCTTACAGTCTTTCCGGAGCCGCAACCCGGTCCGGGCAGACTCCGGAGATCGAGATGAGATTCCTGGAAATTTCAGAGAGGGGATCCTTCCTTTTCGACAGAATTTTGTCGAAATTTGTCGACCTCCTGGTGGCAGTAGCTTTCGAAAAAGTTGGTGAGTTGCTGAATGCTCCTCTTGTAGGCGACGCGGGGGGGGTTGCCTATCTTCTGGTGGCTGACGGTCTTCCAGGAGGAAGAAGCCTGGGAAAGCGTCTGACAGGACTTCAGGTTCTAAGAAAGGAAGAAGCTCCTTGCCGTTTTTTTGAATCAACGGTTCGGAACCTGACGATCGGAGGAGCTTTTCTCTTTTCCCTGATCCCTTATGCAGGACCGTTCCTTTTTGTGTGCATTGTCGGACTGGAGTTTCTTCTGATGGTCGGTCAACGTTCGGCCAGGAGACTTGGGGACGACCTTGCCCAGACACGCGTGGTGGTTAAGGAGGAACGACCACCTGTGGCGGCGTGAAGATTCTCAATGCCCGAGTCCAACAGATTTCAATAGTTCTTGAGGAGGCTCCATTGTCTTTGCTGGCCAGCTTGTTCGGATTTCTGTCGCAAGATCTTGCGATCGATCTTGGAACGGCCAATACGCTTGTGTACGTGAGAGGCAAGGGGATTGTCATCAATGAGCCGTCAATCGTGGCGATCGACCAGAAGACGGACCAGATTCTTGCGATCGGGCATGAAGCCAAAAAGATGCTTGGGCGGACTCCAGGCAACATCGTGGCTGTGCGTCCCATGCGAAACGGTGTCATAGACAATCCGGACGTGACCCAGCAGATGCTCTCCTACTTTATCAATCAGGTTCATCAGAGATCGACATTCGTCCGTCCACGGATGGTTGTGTGCATTCCATCGAGAATCTCTCAGGTTGAGCAACGGGCCGTGAAAGATTCGGCAAGGCTTGCCGGAGCCCGAGAAGTCTACCTCATAGAAGAACCGTTGGCAGCGGCTATCGGAGCGGGGCTTCCCATCATGGAGCCTTCGGGTAATATGGTGATTGATATTGGTGGGGGGACAACGGATATCGCAGTCATCTCTCTTGGGGGTATTGTTTACAGCGAATCCATCAAGGTTGCGGGGGATCAGATGGATGAAGACATCATCCACTACATCCGGAAGAAACATAATCTATTGATCGGCGATGCCATGGGTGAACGGATCAAAATGGAGGTCGGGTCTGCTTGTGCCCAGAGCGAACCTCGGTCCATGGTGATCAAAGGCAGAGACCTCGTTCATGGCTTGCCGAAAACCCTGAAAGTAACCGAGGAAGAGATCCGTGAAGCCCTGTCTGACACGATCTCCCGCATTATCCAGACTATCCAGAAAACGCTTGAAAACACCCCTCCGGAATTGTCTGCGGACATTATCGACAGGGGAATCGTTCTGACGGGGGGAGGATCGATGCTCCGGGGTTTCGATATGCGAATCCGGGACGAGATTCACCTGCCTATCGTGACAGTTGACAATCCTCTGACAACTGTCGTGATGGGGACAGGTAAAACGCTCGAGGAACTGGATGTCCTGAAAAAGGTTTCCATCCGGGATTAGCTTTTTTGTCTTCAGGCCAGGAGCTTTGCAAAGATTGACAAGAAAAATGGTTGTCATAATCTTTTCCCTGATGGGAATTCTTCTCCTGTTCCTGGGATTTTATCCGGCGCTATTTGAAAAAATTGTCGTTCGTCCTCCATTGCTGCTGATAAGATCAATTCTTGGGATTTTCCAGGACAGTTACAGGACCACATCCTCCTTTTGGGGGGAATATGCTCATCTGATGGAGGCGGAAAAAGAAAACAGAATGCTCCGGAAGGAAATAGTCCTTCTATCGACCCGTCTTGAAAAGGCAGAATCGCTTTTGGTTGAAAACGAACGGCTCCGGGCCCTTCTCGAACTCAAAAATCGCGTGGCGAGTCGCGGGATTTCCTGCCGTTTGCTCGCAGACAACCCTACCTTGGGACACAGGACTCTTCTCGTCGATTGCGGGAAGGATCAGGGGGTTCACCGGAAAGACGGTGTAATGGGACCGCAAGGTGTGGTCGGATTTGTTGTGAAAGTGTTTCCGGACTTTTCCCAGGTTCTATGGCTGGAAGACTCCTTTTTTGCTATGGAAGGTCTACTTCCCGGGAGTGAGCAAAAAGGGGTTCTTCGAGGTATGGGAGTGGGGCATCCCATGGAAATGGAATACATTCCTTCTCTGACACCTGTTCAAAAAGGCCAGGCAGTTGTTACGAGCGGGGAAGACGGTTTTTTTCCTCCCGGAGAAGCGATCGGTTTTGTCAAGAACATCCGGCCTTCCCCTGGTCTGCTTTTCAAGAAACTGGACGTTGTGGCAACGGAAAATTTTTCAGACCTTTCGGTGGTTTATGTACTTACGCCTCCTCGTGAATGGGATCGGTCGTCCCTGAAATGGAAACAGGAAAAGTGAAGAATTCCTGGAGCAGGATCGGCGTCGCTTGTATTCTTTTATTGGGAGGCGGGTCGATTCAAAACTCTGGCGGACTCTGGGAAGCGGGTGTGGACTGGCTTCTGCTGACCCTCTTTTTTGTGATGCGCAATGTCACCCCATGGGGTGTCTTCATAATGGGGTTTTCTGTAGGTCTTCTGGTTTCCGTTTTGAATATGGGCTCATGGGTTGGATGGATTTTTCGGGCTGAATGGGCGTCTTTTCTGATTTATTTTTTATACCCGCTAATACGGTGGGATCATCCGAGAAATGCGATTTTGGCTTTTTGGTCGGTTATGACCGTTTATCTTGGAGGCATCTGGGGAGTCAAGGAATTATTGGGTGAACCCCAGTCACTGCACCGGATCTTCCAGGACACAGAAACAGAGGTCAACACAGGGATTATGGCTACTTTCCTGATTCTTGGCATATATGGCACGCGGCTTTTGAGGGGCTGGATGCCTGTCCGGTGATGCGAGCTTATTGAAAAATGAAAAGAGCGGTCGTCGGCCAGCGGCTAAAAAGGTGAAAATGTGCTGGAGTATACGCGTGTTCGCGGCTTGTCCGGATCCGGTTCGTCTTCCGGCTTAAACAGACGGTTCATACCCGGTGGAGGCTCTTTCTTCCGGCTGGCTTCGACGCCAAGAAAGAGACTGGTTGCCCTCCTTTTTTTGCTCGGCGCCGGTTTTCTTGTTCTTTCGATCCGTCTTTTTGAAGTTCAGATCGACCAGCACGAAAAATATGTAAA
>JAMCRA010000018.1 GCA_023380285.1 Bacillota bacterium | reverse complement strand
TCTTCTTGAAAAAGCCCAGTCTGCTGTATCGGCGGAAAAGGCGCGCCAGATAGTTGCGAAAGCTTCCGCAAACCAGATTTCTCTCGAGGACTTTCTGGAACAGATCCGAAGCATGAAAAAAATGGGTTCCGCCGATGAGCTAATATCTATGATTCCTGGGGCATCGGGGCTTAAATCCCAAGTGGACTTTGAAAAAGTGGAATCAGAAATGAAGCGGACAGAGGCTATTATCTTATCTATGACCCGGATGGAGCGACTTCATCCAGAAAAGCTGGACGGATCTCGTCGCCGAAGAATTGCAACCGGTTCTGGAACCACTGTACAGAGTGTCAATCAGGTTCTGAAACAATTTGAACAAATTCGAAAGATGATGAAGACAGCCCTGAAACCAAATGGCATGAGGGCTTTGAAGTCCCTGCTTCCTTTCTGAGGCAGAGGCAGGAATAGTTCACTCTTTAAAATTTAAGGAGAATAGATTGTCCGTACGTATACGATTGGCGCGACATGGAAGAAGGAAGCAACCGGTCTATAGGATTGTGGTGGCAGATTCCCGTTCACCTCGAAACGGAAGATTTCTGGAGGTGATCGGCTCTTACAATCCCCAAAACAATGATGAAGTCCGGTTTGAATCCGGGAAGCTTGATGAATGGGTTGAGAAAGGTGCTCAGCCGTCGGAAACTGTGAGCAGACTGATTCGGAAGATTTCCCGACCCCAGTCCTAAGACACCTGATTCAAGCAGTTTCATCCGCATCAGGAGGGTTTTCATTCATGAGAGCTCTGATCGAAATGATTGCACGATCCCTGGTTGATTCTCCCGAACAGGTCGTTGTAAATGAAACTGATGCGGAAAGAATTGTGGTCATCGAGTTAAAAGTTGCTCCCGCTGATTTGGGGAAAGTCATTGGGCGAGGCGGGAAAACGGCATCAGCAATGCGAGTCCTTTTGAATGCGGCGGGGACGCGTGTTGGAAAACGCTATGTTCTCGAAATTCTGGAGTAACAGGAGTAGAAATTGGAAGATTTGAAAAATCTTACTCTTGTTGGTCAAATCGGCCGTCCTCATGGGGTTAAAGGTTTTTTTTTGTCCGGGACCCTTCGCCGAGTCTGATGGAAATCATTGAGGAAGGCTTGAGAAATATTTATTGCGGACCTTCCGAAGAATGTCTTGAGCCTTTTCCTGTGGAAGAGATGATCCAGCATGGTGATGGTTCCCTTCTTATGAAGGCGGTCGAAATCAGTTCTCCGGAAGAGGTCAAGACCAAGTCCCGATGGGGACTCTATGCCTCCCTGGAGGGAATATCCGTCGAGGGGGAAGGAGAAGTTTTTTGGGTCTCCGAACTGATTGGCATGTCGGTTCTTGATGTGGTATCCGGTGCGAATGTGGGTCGTGTTATTTCCTGTTATGAGAGGCCGGGACAGGACCTTATCGGGATTGAATTCCAGGGGACAGAAGTCCTTTGCCCGTTGGTAGATCCGCTTGTTCCGAAAATTGATCGGATAAAGCGAGAGGTTTTTGTGAAGTGGACAGTTGTCGGACCTTTACCGTAATAACCCTATTCCCTGAACCGGTTTTGGGAATGCTGAATTCCAGCATTCTCCGAAAGGCACAGGAAAAAGGCATTGTCCGATTCACTGTATTGAACCTTCGGGATTTTGGAAACGGACGTTATCGGTCGACAGACGATTATCCCTATGGTGGGGGCGGGGGAATGATTCTGCGCCCCGAACCAGTCTTCCGAGCTCTTCAGTTTGCACGTGAGAGCCTATGCAATCCGGTGGAAAATCCTCTACAGGGAGGGATGGTTCAGCCACGGATTGTTTACCCGAGTCCCCAAGGGAGAGTTTTTCATCAGAAAGATGCCTGGGACTGGTCGCTTGAATCCCGTCCGATCGTTTTTCTGGCAGGGCACTACGAAGGGATAGACGAGCGCATCCTTCTGGGGAATACGATAGAAGAGTGGTCGGTGGGGGATTATGTTTTGACAGGCGGGGAACTACCTGCCTTGTCGATGATTGATTCTGTCGTCCGTTTGTTGCCAGGCGTTCTGTCGGATCCGCATGCCGTCCGGAACGAAACTTTTTCGGGGGATTTTTTTGACTATCCCCAATATACAAGGCCTCCCGTTTTTGAAGGGATGGAAGTTCCCGACGTTCTGCTTTCGGGAGACCATGCTCGTATCGGACAATTCCGCCGGGAAAAGGCTCGGGAGAAAATGTTAAGGGTACGCCCGGAGCTGTTGGAATAGAATAGTCCGGTTATTCGGAAGCGGATTCCGAGAGAACCACACAATACGAAGGAAAGGTGAAAAAAAATGAACGTTCTGGATCAAGTAGAGCAATTGTATTTTAAGGAAAACCCTGTTGATGTAAGAATCGGGGAAACTGTAAGGGTCCATCTCAAGATCGTCGAGGGAGAGAAGGAACGCGTTCAGGTATTCGAAGGGGTTGTGATCGCTTTGCGGGGCGGAGGAACGCGTTCCATGATGACTGTTCGGAAGATCTCTTTTGGAGTCGGCGTGGAAAGAATGTTTCCTTTGCATTCTCCCCAAATTGTGAAAGTCGACAGAGTCCGTGTGGGAAAAGTCAGAAGGGCCAAACTTTATTATTTGAGAACAAAAAAGGGGAAAGCGGCCAGACTGCAGGCAAGAAAGACATCTGATGCAAGCGATTGCATGAACTCCCCAACGTCGGATTTTGAGAGACATTTTCGGGAAAAAGGTTTTCGCCGGGTGGCGGGTGTCGATGAGGTGGGTCGAGGAGCCCTGGCAGGTCCTGTCGTTGCAGCGGCTGTAGTTCTCCCTGATCCTCTAGGAATTTTTGAAAACATGGGGATTCGCGACTCAAAACTCCTGTCTCCTGCAAAGAGGGAGGAGCTAAACGATAAGCTCATCGCTCATCTGTCTTCCTGGGCAATCGGTGAAGCAACGGTTTCAGAGATCAATGCCCTGAACATTCGCCAAGCAACTTTCCTCGCCATGAGAAGAGCGGTGGAAGGGTTACCGGAAAATCCAGACATGGTCCTGGTCGATGGTCGGGATGTCATTCCGGCGCTCGGGTGCAGCCAGGAAGCATATACCGGCGGAGACAGAAAGATTCTCTCGATCGCTGCAGCGTCCATTATCGCAAAGGTATACAGGGATAGCATGATGTCCGATCTGGACAGAACCTATGCAGGATATGGATTTGGGGAAAACAAGGGGTATGGGACGGCAAAACACAGGGATGGACTTCTTCTTTTGGGTGTTTCTTCTGTTCATCGTTCTGTTTTTTGCAAGACTTTTCTGGCACCTTTCTGTGAGAAAACAGTTCATTCTACGGAAGCTTTCAACCTTCCTTCAAACTCTGACAACTTGGCATAGTAGTCATTTATGTCCTTTATGACCCGTCCAGGTTTTCTTGTGTTTACCCTGATTTCCTCTGTGCCCTTTGCTTTTTTTCTCTGGATCACTTCTTTTTTTCTGATGGCAAAAGACCAGTCCGAAAAACTTTATCCTGCAATCCACATGATCGTTGTCCTGAAACACACGACAGACAACAAAGCCGTAAATGCCCTTCTGGACAAGATTTCTGAGGTAACGGGAGAAAAATCGGTCCGTCTGATTTCCTCCAAAGAAATAGCAGGATTTCTTCCTGCCATGAAAGATGGAGAGTCCGTCAGAATCCCTGACCGATTTCAGCACATATTGTCGGTCCGTATTGCATACGGACAGGACTCTCTTGGACATCGGACATATCTTCTGCCCCAGATAAACTCCCTAAAGGAGTTTCTGGAGCAGGATCCTCATGTATTGATGCTCGAACTGAATGAAGCGTGGGCATCCCGACTTGATTTTTTGAACAAAATGATGGACAAGCTCAAGGATGTCGGTCTGTTTTTTTCTCTTTTGACATTCTTTGCACTATTTTTTTATTGGATTCAAATCTTTCATCTCAAATGGTCACCGAAAAAAACGCTTGAAAATGTTGCCCGGCAAGAAAGTGCAGAAAGAAAACTTATGTGGCAGGCAACTCCGGAAGACCTTGGGGACGCTGCACCGGAGGAAGCTTCTCCTCCCATCCTCTGGGGAGGGGTGATTGCCGGATTTTTTTCCGGACTGATCGCTCTGCTCTCTCTCATGGTTCTACATCCCGTTCTTTATCCTGACGGACTTGACCCATTTTTCTATAACACCGGGCTTGCAGGGAAAACGGGTGATCTCGATTGGTTTCTTTTTCCTGTCATGACAGGAGCATTCGGGTGGCTTTCCTCCGCTCTCTCTCGCATCTGACTTTAGTCCCTTTTCTCCTCTTTTACGGAGCAATCCTCTTTTTTTCCGATCCTCTCGTCCTTCGAGCGGAAGGAGCTCCTCCGAGCCAGAAGAAGTTGCGGCACGAGATTTCTGAGCACAAAAAAGAATACGAGAAACTGAAGAAAGAGCTTATCCAGAACAAAAGACTCGAGAAGAAATATTTGAACAAGCGCGACGATCTAAAGTTCAAGATGCTCGAACTCAGAATGGACAAGGAAAAGCTCCATATGCAAATCGAGCAGAACCACATGAATGAGATCCGGTTTTCTCGACGGTTATCCCGTCTCAATCGCGAAATCCGGTCTGAAAAGATGGCCCTTCGATCTCATCAGGCTGTTGCAGGGATACAGGAAGTGATGGTTCTGCAGAACGCGGTTACAGCCTATCTTGTTCTTAAAGACCAAACACCGGAGTCTTCAATTGATATGCTGGGTATCTGGATTTCGGACACATCTCTCAGACGGATGAGAAAAAAAATTTCCCGGGACAGGATACTTGAAGTTTCTACATCGATAAAGATGGATGAATTGTACCGGAAAAGAAAGGAGATACTTCACAAGGAATCTCGCCGGAAACGGGAAGAAGCAGATGAAAAGCAGCAGATGAACCGGATCCATAGACAGATTGCAGCTCTGAAGGAGCAAACTTCGGGCCTTGAAAAAAACAATGAACTCATTCTCTCAAAAACACAGAAACTGCTGGGGTTGATCCACCATCTTCGATTGGTCGAGCTGAGGAACCGGCATCGTCATCTTCATCATTTCTCTCCGGTCAAACTCAAGATCAGAGGGCTTCTCTGGCCGGTAAACGGGAAAATCATAGAGTCTTTTGGCCGATATCATGACGGAGTCGATATCGCTGCTGCCGCAGGCAGCCCGGTCAAAAGCGCTGAAACCGGACGAATTCTCTTTGCCCGACACTATTCGGGATATGGAAAACTGGTTATCGTCAATCACGGTCATCATGTTTACTCTCTCTATGGACATATGAAATCGATCGGGGTGAAAGAAGGACAAATTATCCGGAAAGGCGGATTTCTGGGAACGGCTGGAGGAGGGGGAACCAATGGCCACTCGACCATTTTTTTCGGACTGACCCATTTCGGAAATCCGGTGAATCCTCTTCCATATTTGGGAAAAAGAAGAGAGTAATCAAGGTGGGGGGCAATGTCTGGCCATGGACCAGTTTTTCACTGACTGATCGTTGGCTTGGCCTTATCGATCCGGACAAACCGGGAGAATTTCTTGCTCATCGAACTTTGTCATGATAATCTTTGCCCTAACAAGTTTTTCTTTATATTCGGTGTTTCTGCCCAAAATCAATAAGGGTGGGACGTGATGTTTTTCCCATACGGGAAGGGGTATGTGCTTGATATGTGGAAGAGAATAATGAAAACGGGAAATGTCTTGTTGATCTTGGCAATCGGAATTCTTGTCGGGGGTGTTGGTCATGCAGTTTTTGCCGATGGCGGAACGGACCGCTCCCTGAAGGTTTTTTCGATGGTATATGCGTTGATCCAGAAAGATTATGTAGACCCACTTTCCCCCAAGCCAGTTTTGACTGGCGCCATCAAGGGAATGGTGGCGTCCCTCGATCCCCACTCTGAGTATATGACCCCTCAGGAATACCACGAACTGGAAATCGATACGAAGGGTAAGTTCGGTGGGGTCGGAATCAAAATTACGACGAATGGTACCAACATTCTCGTTCAGGCTCCGATCCCGGGGTCGCCGGCGGACAGGGCCGGGATCAAGGCTGGAGATGAAATCATAAGTGTCGATGGGAAAAGCACTTCACGGCTTGGTCTGGAAAATGCTGTCCATATGATGAGGGGAAGGGCCGGGACTTCTGTCAACCTGACCATTCGCCGAAAAGGTTCATTTCAGAAAAAAGATTTTGTCCTCATCCGGGAAGTGATCCGGATACATACGGTTCACGAACGCATGCTGACATCAAGGATCGGTTATATCCATGTCCAGGAATTTTCGGAAGACACGGCAAAAGAGATGAAGGAAGCTATTGCCGGATTGATTTCCAAAGGGATGAAAGGACTTGTCATCGATTTAAGAAACAATCCCGGGGGCCTTCTGAACGATGCTGTGGACGCCTCTTCCATCTTTCTTCCGGAAAATAAAGTTGTTGTTTCCATGAAAGGTCGCCGTCAGTTTCATGAATTTCACTCCCGTAATCCCAGACCTTATCTTCACTTCCCGATCGTAGTTCTCGTGAATACGGAGACGGCTTCAGCGGCGGAGATCCTTTCCGGTGCCCTTCAGGATTACAAGAGAGCGACCATTTTGGGAACACAGACCTTCGGAAAAGGATCCGTGCAAACAATTCTCCCCCTCTTTGACGGATCGGCTTTGCGACTGACGACTGCACGCTATTTCACGCCCAGCGGACGCTCTATCCAGGATTATGGAATTTCGCCGGATGTGATCGTCAAGCAAATTATTCCTCGCGGAGTAAAATCGATCAAGGTGCCAAGAGAAGTCAATCTGAAACATCATTTTCTTAATCCTGACGGAGCAGAGTCAAAAGTTTCCATCCCTTTGGGTCACATTCAGTTCCATCTGCCCATTGGACGGATTCCGTTAAAGAAAGACAATCAGGTTCAGGCGGCTCTTAAAATGCTTGACCGAGACCTGAAGACTGGAAATCAGTCCGTCGGATTTGTCCGTCCGAATTCTTATCCGTCTGCCGGGTAGAGGCCCCTTTGATCTTCATCCTTAGTCGATGATTGAGCTGGCAAAGTTTAGAAGCACCCGTTGCTTCAAATAACTTTGCCAGCTTTTTTTTAGTCGACGGTATGAAGCAGGGAGGGGTTGACTCTTGTCAAATATCCGACTGTTTGTTATAGTGGTATCACTCTACGAGGGTGAGTGCTAAGGCACTCCAAAGAGATGTTCATTATCGAATCAGGGAGGTTTTTCGCATGAAGTTCAAGCCGTTGAAAGACCGCGTTTTTGTGAGCTATTCCGCGGAAGCAGAAAAAACCCAGGGTGGTCTCTACATTCCTGATGCGGCCAAGGAAAAGCCGCAGAAAGGAAAAATCGAGAGTGTCGGGGACGATGTGAAGTCTGTTAAGGTTGGTGATTCTATCCTGTTCGACAAGTATTCCGGTTCCAAAATCACAATGGATGGTACCGAGTATCTGATTTTGAAAGAAGAAGACATTCTGGGTGTTTTTGTTGCCTGATTTTTGTAAAAGCATGTCATATCATCTGGTTGACGTTTTTCCTATTTGGAGGTGTTTGTACCATGGCTAAGCAGATGAGCTACAGTGAAAGTGCGCGTTCTTCAATTCTTAAGGGTGTGACAGCCCTTGCCGATGCGGTGAAAGTCACTCTCGGACCCAAGGGACGTAATGCTGTTATCGAGAAGAAGTTCGGTGCCCCGACGATCACCAAGGACGGTGTTACGGTGGCCAAGGAGATCGAACTCAAAGATCCTTATGAGAACATGGGCGCACAGCTTGTGAAAGAAGTGGCTTCCAAGACGAGCGATATCGCCGGGGACGGAACGACGACTGCCACGGTTTTGGCCCACGCGATCTATCGTGAAGGCGTCAAGAATGTTTCCGCAGGTTCAAATGCCATGGATCTGAAGCGGGGGATCGATCTCGCCGTTACTTCTATCATTAATGAACTCAAAAAGATGAGCAAGCCTTGTCAGGACAAAAAGGAAATTGCACAGATTGCCACCATCTCCGCCAACAATGACGCCGAAATTGGTCGACTGATCGCGGACGCCATGGATAAGGTCGGTAAGGATGGGGTCATTACTGTCGAGGAAGCCAAGAGCATGACAACTTCCTTGGACGTTGTGGAAGGGATGCAGTTCGATCGCGGTTATATTTCTCCTTATTTTGTCACCGATCAGGAGAGGATGGAAGTTGTTCTTGACAACCCCTACATCCTTATTCATGAGAAGAAAGTCAGCAGCATGAAAGACCTTCTTCCAATCCTTGAACAGACTGCAAAAATGGGCAAGCCCATCCTCATCATTGCTGAAGAGGTCGAAGGTGAAGCTCTGGCGACTCTGGTTGTCAACAAGCTTCGCGGGACCCTGCAGGTTGCTGCGGTCAAGGCTCCTGGATTTGGCGATCGGCGAAAAGCCATGCTTGAAGATATTGCTGTTCTGACGGGTGGTCAGATGATTGCCGAAGATCTGGGCCTGAAACTTGAAAACCTCAAACTCTCTGACCTCGGACGTGCAAAACGCGTCAGCATCGACAAGGACAATACGACCATTGTTGAAGGTGCCGGCGAGCATGCCAAGATCCAGGCTCGTGTGAAGCAGATCAAGGCGCAGATCGAGGAATCGACATCCGATTACGACAGAGAGAAGTTGCAGGAAAGACTTGCGAAGATCGTCGGCGGAGTCGCCGTGATCAACGTGGGTGCTGCGACCGAAACTGAAATGAAAGAAAAGAAAGCGCGTGTCGAGGATGCTTTGCATGCGACAAAAGCAGCGGT
>JAMCRA010000017.1 GCA_023380285.1 Bacillota bacterium | reverse complement strand
CACTGGCCGATTGCAGCGAACCTGTCGCTGGCGAACGCCAGATTCTGCAAAACGATGCCCTGCACCTTGCCGTCGGAAGCGAGCGTATATTTTGGGCGGTACAAAAAGACCGCAGGTACGTCATCGGCAATGACCTTCGCGAGCTGTTTGAGATATTTGTCTTTCTGGGCGGGGTCAAAAGTATCGCGGATGTTCTCGATAAGCTGGTCGGCGCCGAAACTTCGGTAATTGGAAAGATTCAGCCCCTTGGGAGTGGCCTGGCTCGAATGCCAGTAGGAATAGGTGTCCAGATTGTATCCCAGGCTCTGGCCGGCCAGAGCCATGTCATAATCCCGGGCCTGAAGCCTCTGGAGGTAGGTGTCCCCGTCAACCATCTGGACGTCGATCGTCAAACCGAGCTGTGCCCACTGGTTTTTAAGAAAATCAGTGGTTTTTTTGGTCTCTTCCTCAAGGGCTGACCCCGGATCGTACGCGCGGGCCAAAAGAACAAACTTCAGGGGTTTGCCGTTCTTATCAACCCGGGAAGACTGCGGTTGCGCGGTTTGCGCGACCTGCTGGGAAGACTGATGGCTCGAGTCTGACGACTGCTGGGTCAATGTTGTCTGCTGGGTAGAAACAGGCTGCTGTGTTGTTGAAGACTGCTGGGTAGCTGAAACAGGCTGTTGTGTGGATGACTGTTGGGTACCAGCCGCCTGCTGCGTTCCTCCCGGTACCTGCTGTTGCGTCTTCACGAGCTTATAACCGGCATCATACAAAGCTCCTTTGGCTTCATCCAGATTCGGTTTATAAATCCAGTCCTGCTGATTGAGATCCAGAAGCGGAGTATCAACCTCGATCTTGTCGCTGAACTGCTGGAGGAGCTGCTGCTTGTCCACGGCTTTCATAAGGCCGACTCTCACTTTGTCGTTCTTCAGGACGCTGTTTTCGACATTGAAAAACACCGCCGTATACTGGGGCAGCTCATAATTGATGAACGAAAAACGGCCGAGTTTCTGGAGATCAGCCATGCTGGCCGTCGGGACCTTTGCGACAACGTTGACCGTCCCGATCTCCTTCTGCAGGGTCTCAAAATCAGGATAAATATTAAAATGAATCTGATTGATGCGGGGATGTTCGCCGAAATACCCGTCAAAAGCTTTCAGGGTCACGTGCTCCCTTCCGTCGTCGAAAATTTCAAGCGCGGGATCGACTTTATAAGGTCCCGACCCCACGGGTTTAACGTTAAACTGTGAAGTCGGCAGCTCATCGACGGGCGTATCGGCCAGGACATGCTTCGGCAGGATGCCAACATTCATGTTCGTAATGAAAAAAGCGTTCGGTTTCTTGAGCTTGAACTCAATATTCTGAGCGTCAATCTCCTTGATTTCGACGCCGTCAAAATCAAGTTTCAGGACGGGATTCTGGAAAGCAGGGCTCTGGATGATGTCATGGAAAGTAAAATAAACGTCGTCAGCCGTGAGAGGCTGGCCGTCGTGCCAGAGGAGGCCCGGCTTCAACGTGAAATGGTAAGTCATCTTATCCTCTGAAATCTTCAGAACGCCCATATCGTCGACAAAAGCATGATTGGAAGGATCATACTTGCTTAAACCGGCAAAAACGAGACTGGAAATGTCACGGGCCGGCTCATTGAAATCCACATAAAGCGGATTGATGATCACCGGACGGTCGCTCACCATGCCTTCGGTATACGATTTGCCGTCCGTCGAAAAGACATTGGGGTTCTTGAAGAGGTCTACGAAAGCCTGGGCCGCCGTAAACACGACGATCCCCAGAACGATGATACTGATGATTTTCTCTTCAACACTGTACGAACGAAGAACTCTGACGAATATCTTCAACAGTCGTTGCATAAACAAAGAAAAGGGCTGGAAACCTTACTACCGTACGAACAGCGCCAGGACGGAACTCGCCACGAACAAAACGGCAAGAATGATGGTCGTATTGAAAAGCACTTTTTCGGCGCCGCGCTTCTTGACGTGGATGGTCCCGCTCCCGCCAAAGGTTGCGCTGAGACCCGAACTGCGGTTCTGAACCAGAATGGCCAGGATCAAAAGAATCGAAACGACGAATTCAAAATATTTCAAAATGGTGTGGAGCATAACGAAAGCTATTTATTAGGAACTAAGATATGAAGAACCCAGTTGATGATGCCGAAGATGAGTGCAGCGATAAAATACGTCCATACGCTGCCTACGGTAACGGTGACATCGGAAAAATGTATACCATTGACCACCTTGACGGTCAACCAGAAGATGATGACGTTGATGACGAAACTGAACAGCCCCGCCGTCAGCATGACGACCGGAAAAGAAAGCAGTTTCATGAGCGGTTTGACGAAAGTGTTGAGCACGCCGATGATCACACCTCCGATGAGGAAAAACATGAACCCGCCAGTATATTGTAGGTCGGACAACAGCTTGGCAACCACAAACAGTGCCAAACCGTTGAGAACAATGCCCAGAAGGATTTTTTTAATCATAAAAAAAGAAAATTCTGCAAGATTATAACCTTAACCGCGCCTTACCGCAATCTTCACTGCTGCACCCTCAACATCCACCGTCTTTTCCCTGTCCCATTCCATGTCTCCCTTTTGCTGGAGTTCGATGGCAAGGGTTTCACGGCTGATATAATCGGCGAACTTGGTCACGGCATCGGCAACCTCGCCTTCCGCCACCACGAGCAGATAAATCCGGTCATCGACATTATAAGACGCTTCTTTGCGGAGATCCTGGACAAAACGCACGACTTCCCGGGCAAAACCTTCGTGTTTGAGTTCATCGGTCACCGCAGTATCCAAAACCACGGACACGCCGTCCGCGCTCGCCACGTCATAGCCTTCCTGCCCCTGGAAACCGATCTGTACCTCTTCAGGCTCAAGGACAAACTCTCCGACCCTCACCTTGCCGTCATCCGCCAGGGTGAACTCCCCAGCTTTGGCTTTCCGGATAATGTCCTGCACATCCTTCCCGTATTTTGGACCCAGCACCCGCGCGTTGGGCATGACCACGTATTTCACGACATCCTGAACGTCCTTCAGGATCTCCAGACGCTTTACGTTCAGCTCTTCGCAGATGACCTCTTTCTGGGCCAAGACCAATTTATGATTCACCGTGACGGGCAAACCGAGACGCACCAGGCCCAGAGGCTGTCGTACTTTAATGTTCGCTTTGTCGCGTACCGCATGTCCGAGCGCGACGATCTTGCGGACAATCGCGGTTTCATCGTTGAGGGCCGGCTGGATATGCTGTTCCTTGAATTTCGGCCAGTCCGTAAGATGGACCGATTCCTCGCCCGTCAGGTTCCTGTACATTTCGTCCGCAAGGTAAGGCATAAACGGAGCCAAGAGTCTGGAGAACTCCACCAGAACGGTATAAAGGGTCTGATAGGCCTCAAACTTGTCCGTGTCGTTTTCCGATTTCCAGAAACGGCGGCGGCTGCGCCGGATATACCAGTTGCTGAGATTATCCACGAAATCCATCATCGGACGGGTAGCTCTCGTCAGATTGAAATCATCCATCTGTTCCGTCACGGTCCGGATGAGCTGGTGAAGCTCGGAAAGGATCCACTGGTCAAGCTTGTGTCTGGGTTCAAAATCTTTCCTGCTCTTTTTTGGATGCCACTGGTCAATACTGGCGTACGTCACGAAAAAACTGTAACTGTTCCATAACGGAAGGGTAAATTTCTTCACGATCTCTTCAACGTGTTTTTCCGAAAACCGCACGTCTTCGGCCAAAGGAGCCGTGCTGCTGTAAAGAAACATGCGGGTCGAATCCACGCCCTTCGTGTCAAAAAGGACGTTGGGGTCAGGATAGTTCTTTTTGCGCTTGGAAAGTTTTTCCCCGTCAGCCGCCAGCAGAATGCCGTTCACGATGACATTTCTGAAAGCCGGTTTGTCGAAAAGAATGGAGGACAGGACATGGAGCGTGTAAAACCATCCGCGGGTCTGGTCCAGGCCCTCTGCGATAAAGTTCGCCGGGAAGTTGTCCTCAAATTCCTGCTTGTTCTCAAAAGGATAATGGAGCTGCGCGTACGGCATGGATCCGCTTTCAAACCAGCAATCAAGCACGTCCGGGACGCGCTTCATCTTGTATTCGCAGTCATGGAAAAAATCCTTGGCGCGGAAGGTTATTTCGTCGATGTACGGTTTGTGCAGATCCAGTTCATCGTCTCTCATCGGGAGCTCCCCTCCGCTTTTCTCTTTCAGTTCTTCGATTGACTGTATGCAGATCTCGTGGGAATCATGGCCGGGTTTGTCAAAAAATTTCCCTTCGCACTGCCATACCGGAATCGGGCAGCCCCAGAAACGGTTACGGGAAATCGCCCAGTCACGTGCGCCTTCCAGCCATTTGCCGAAACGCCCCTGCTGGATATGCTCCGGCTGCCAGTGGATTTTCTTGTTGTTCTTGAGCAGACGCGGCTTGAGCTCGCTGACCTTGATGAAGAAAGATTTTGTCATGTAATTCAGGAGCGGGGTATCGCAGCGCCAGCAATGCGGATAACTGTGCCGAATGTTCCCGGACGAAAAAACGAGTTTGCGTTTCTTCAAGTCTTCGACGATATTCTGGTCCTGCCCTTTGGCGAATTTCCCTGCCCACTGGGTGACGTGGCCCTTGAAATTACCGTCCATGAGGACATGCTGGATCAACGGCAGATCATATCCGGAAGCCACGCGGTAGTCGTCTTCACCGAACATGGGCGCGATATGGACGATTCCCGTCCCTTCCTCGGTCGAAACGTACGAATCAAGCACGATCTTATAAGCATTGGGGTTTTTGGCGATATCATCTTTGTAAAAATTGAAGAGAGGAACATAATGCCGTCCTTCCATTTTTTTGGGATCGACTTTCCCCAGGATGTTATAGTTCATGTCCTTGAAAAGAGCTT
Organism: Bacillota bacterium; assembly: GCA_023380285.1. The sequence goes on along the minus strand of JAMCRA010000017.1, from coordinate 2,956 downwards.
CAACTCTGTCTTTCGCCACAATGTAGACCTCCTCATGGCCGGTCTCGTATTTCACGCCGACCTTCACGTACTCGATGTTGGGACCGAAACAGAGCGCGACATTTCCCGGAAGCGTCCATGGAGTGGTCGTCCAGGCCAATACATAGGCATTTTCATCAACAAGCTTGAACTTTGCGGTCACCGAAAGATCGGTCACGTCCTTATAGCCGAGGCTCACCTCGAAATTGGACAAAGGAGTCTCGCAGCGGGGACAGATGTGCATACTCTTGTGTCCCATATAGACCATCCCCTTCTTCCAGATCTGGCTGAACACCCACCAGATGGACTCCATGTAATTATTGTCGAGCGTGGCATAGCTCTGGGAAAAATCTACCCAGCGCGCGATGCGTTTGAGCAAAACCTCCCACTCTTTGGTATAGCGGAAAACGCTTTCACGGCACTTGAGGTTGAACTCTTTGATGCCCATCTTCTCAATGTCCTTTTTTCCGCTCAATCCGAGCTCTTTTTCGATCTCATACTCAACCGGCAAACCATGGCAGTCCCAACCGTTCGTTCGTGGCACGTAGTAACCTTTCATGTTCCAGTATCTCGTCACGGCGTCCTTGAGGGCATTGGCCATAATGTGCCCGTAATGCGGCAAACCGTTGGCAAACGGAGGTCCGTCAAAAAACACGAACTTCTTTTTGTCCTTCCTTGCTTCGACGGATTTTTCAAAAATTTTCCGTTCTTCCCAAAACTTCAAAATCTTTTCTTCCATCTGGGGAAATGACTGCCTGGCATCAACCGGATTAAACATAAACGTGAAAAATAAGACCCTTATATTCTAGCAGGATTTCCGCAGAAATAAAGGTTAAAATAGCAATCCAAAGCCCTGATCTTCAAAAAATATTGCATTCCGTTTTAAAAAAAATTAATATCCGTCCAAAAAATAAAAATTGCCCCACATCATATAATATTTTATAAATATATGCAGGAACGAGAACCAAGAATGAGTGAAGACAGCTACGTCGTCACGGAAAAACTGGATAAAAATGCCTACCGCATCAAAACAGATCCCTACCGCCTGAAAGAACAGGCCCAAAAGGCGGGGGATGCGGGGATCAAATCTCAATTCTATGCATATATTCCAAGAATCGAAAGAAGGGACGAAAGTAAACTGATCAGGGAACACGGTCTCTATGATGAAAAAAAACAGACTCAGCCCGTTCCTCCTGAATTCATGAGAAAAATGTTTGAAATCGACGGTATCTGCCTTCTGTCGAACATGCATTCATCAGACGGAAAACTGAAACTTGTCGAACCTATCCCTGAAAACGTCATGGGAGGTTCCGCCGCAAAAATATGGGAAATCGATGATGATTGGGAGGTATTTATTGATCCAGTTACCGCCGCCTTCCTCGGAATCGAAAGCAATGACGGACCGCAAGCAACACCCAAAAGACCGTCAACCCCCTCAGATGATATTCTCGTGGAAATCAACAATGTCCGCAAACGTCTCCGTTTAACGCAGGAAGAAATCGTTTACAGGATCCGCCAGAATAAAGAACAGGCTCGCATCCGCTGATATTGCGGAATTACAAAAAACTGCTATAATCAGGGTTAATATCGGTTTTAATTGTTAACCCAAACAATTATGTCGATACATGGACCCGAAGAAAACGATCATTCCTCCACCCCGGAAGAAAGTGATCAATACTGTTACGGGGACTTTTACTATCATCTCAAAGGGCTCCTCCAGCATGCCCGCCCTTTCAGGGATAAGGCCTATTTCCCGAACCGTGGCGGCCTCAAGACCGTCACGAACCGGAATACGGCCAACGGATGCGTCCGTATCATTGAAGGAGTCAGTATGAGAGAACCGGACGAAAGCGACCTCATCTATTTCAGCAAAGAATTCCTTGAATCCGCCGGCATCGATTGGCGGAGACTGAAATCAAGGCTGGAGGAAGATCATTACATACCCGAACAGACCGGGGTCTACCCCAAAATCGATCCCGATGTTTTCAAAAGAATCATGAACGAACCTCCGCTGGCCGACCCCAAAAACGAAAAAAAGACGGGGTGACTCCCCTTCTCTTAAGACCTCACTTCCACGGCCCTTAAGCTTTTTTAAGGATCTTTTTCAGGAACTCAGGGTCGTTGGCGATCTTGCTTTCTTCCGGATACACCTGTCCCTGGTATTTGGAACTTCCCTTCTTGTGGTACGGGACTTCCGCCGGCGAGCTCATTTCCTCAAAAGCCAGCTGGCAAACTCGCATACCTGGATACAAAGACACCGGCATGCGGTTGATGTTCGTGATCTCAAGCGTGATCGTGCCCTCGAAACCTGCATCCACAAATCCGGCCGTGGAATGGATGATGATTCCCAGACGGCCAAGCGAGCTTCGTCCTTCCACGCGGGCAACCAGGTCGTCGGCAATTTTGATCTTCTCCATCGTCACGCCGAGGACAAACTCACCGGGCTGAACGATAAACGGCACGCGCTCATCATCAACCTCGATCAGGCGGGCGATATCCTTGAAGGTTTCCGGCTGGAGCGGGTCCAGAACGGAATATTTTGTATGATCGTAAATCTTGAAGTACTTGCCCAGGCGTAAATCCAGGGACGAAGCATGGATATTGCCTAAATGGTCGTTGTCCGGAGATTCGACGCCAATGTCGCCCTTCAAAATGCGGGCTTTAATATCGCGGTCAGAGAGAATCATAAGGGTAAGAGTCAACAAGTTCCGTAGCCAGGCCAATATACTTTGAAGGCGTCAACGTTTTCAACCTCTTTTTCTCATCAGCGGGTATCTTGAGTTTTTCAATAAATTGTTGGATAGTGCGTTGATTGACAACTTTGCCTCTGGTGAGTTCTTTTAACTTTTCATAGGGCATTGGCCATAATGTGCCCGTAATGCGGCAAACCGTTGGCAAACGGAGGTCCGTCAAAAAACACGAACTTCTTTTTGTCCTT
>JAMCRA010000016.1:2663-3155 GCA_023380285.1 Bacillota bacterium | reverse complement strand
ATGTGCGTTACGTACATGGCCATGATGGCTTCTTATCAGCACATTCCCATATCATAAATTTAGATAACAACAATGGAAAATTTAGCCGTGCACAGATAGCGGAAGACCCTGATATTCATGCCTATCTGGCTGAATCGAATGTTGACGAAAAAAGCCTTATTTTATCCGGATGGAAATTAAATCCACAGCATGATCTAGCCATGATAGACCTGGAATATAGCCAATCAAAACGGAATACTCAAACGACTCGACTTGTCGTAGGCAGTTTAATGGTACTAGGGCTTGGGGTAGGTGCTCTTATTGGGACCGCGTTAATTAGCACAGGTATTTTTGCAATTATTGGTGTTGCCATATTAGGTGGAGTAATAGCAGCAGGTATAGGTACTGGTCTTGCAAAAATGACAGAGCCTCCGCCAATTAATACGCTTGAAGGAAAAGCCCAGCAGGATTTGAATACAACCTACGAGAATTTATAGTGGCTTATGAACATCT
>JAMCRA010000016.1:0-2653 GCA_023380285.1 Bacillota bacterium | reverse complement strand
GTACCATTAAACTGCCTACGAGAATCTTGTGGACTTAGGTTTCGCCCATCGTTCCAGAACTATTGCTCCGTCTGAAACACCGCATTATCCTTCCCCTCTTAAAGCAACGGGGACTTCCGAGGGCGGTATTCCTGCTCAAGCACCCGCCCTATTACAGCCCCTTTAGCCTAAATCAAGGTTTTCCTGTTATAGGCTGCAGTTCCCTCACGAATACGCTATAATCCATTTTTTTATTAGAATAACTGTCTTATGACGACCAAGAAAACTCAAAGCGCCACGATTGTGGTGAATAAAAAAGCGCGCTTTGATTATTTTATCGAAGATGAATACGAAGCAGGGCTCGTGCTGCAAGGCTGGGAAATTAAAAGCTTGCGCGCAGGCAAAATTAACTTGTCAGATGCGCATGTGATTGTAAAATATGGTGAAGCTTGGCTATTAGGTGCTCAAATTCAGCCCCTTCCCACAGCGGCAACGCATCTGCACCCGGATCCTATACGCACACGGAAATTATTATTAAATAAGCGTGAGTTGAGCCAATTGATAGGTAGTGTTGAACGTCAAGGGTATACCCTCGTTCCCTTATCGCTTTACTGGAAAGGAAACCGGGTAAAAATAAAAATTGCATTAGCCAAAGGGAAAAAGGCGCACGATAAACGTGCCACCACTAAAGATCGTGAATGGCAGCGGGATCGTTCACGCATTATGAAAAAGCATAATTAATTATTCAGGGAGTTATCTATGTGTGGGATTATGGGAGCCGTGTCACATCGAGACATCAGTAAAGTGCTGTTAGAAGGCTTACGCCGTCTTGAATATCGCGGCTATGACTCCGCAGGCATTGCAGTCATAGATAATACAGGGCGTTTAAAACGCCTTCGAATCCAAGGCAAAGTCCAGGCTCTTGCCGATGCTATGGCAGAGACGGCTATTTCAGGCTTTACGGGCATTGCCCACACGCGTTGGGCCACACATGGTAAACCTTGTGAACTTAATGCTCACCCCCATCTCTCCCATGGAGAAGTCGCTGTTGTTCATAATGGCATTATCGAAAACCACGATGAGTTACGGCATTATTTAAAAGAAATGGGTTATGAATTTACCTCAGAAACCGATACCGAAGTAGCGGCCCACCTTATACACTATCATTATCAACAAGGTAAATCACTACTGCTCGCAGTCCAAGCTACCGCCGCGCAAATGGATGGTGCTTTTTCGTTAGGTGTTATGCATCAAAACAACCCTAAGGAATTAGTTGCTATTCGCAAAGGCAGCCCATTAGTCATAGGGTTTGGGATTGATGAGCAATTTATGGCATCGGATGCTATGGCGCTGCGTTCATTTGCTCAGTCTGTTGTTTATCTCGAGGAAGGTGATAGCGCTCGCCTCACCGCTGCGGATGTGGAAATATATGATAATAAAAATCAACGAGTTCAGCGTGATTTAAAACCTTTAAATGATGACTCTTATGCCGTAAGCAAGGGGCCGTATCGACATTTTATGTTAAAGGAAATTTTTGAGCAAACCAAAGTACTGGGTGATACGTTAGAGGGACGCGTATCAAGCTTGGATATTGTGCGGGCTAGTTTTGGTGAAAAGGCTGTCGCTATTTTTGCTGATATTAAACAAATTCATATTGTGGCTTGCGGCACAAGTTATCATGCAGGGCTTATTGCAAAATACTGGTTGGAATCTCTCGCAGGGTTACCCACACAAGTGGAAATTGCTAGCGAGTATCGCTATCGAGATGTGGTTGTTAGTGACAATACGCTTTTTATCACCGTGTCTCAATCCGGAGAAACAGCAGATACGCTCGCAGCGCTTCATAAAGCAAAAAAAATGAATTATTTAGCCACGTTTGCTATTTGTAATGTAGCAACTAGTAGTCTTGTAAGGGAATCAGATGCCGTCTTTTTGACCCGCGCAGGGGTAGAGATTGGTGTTGCTTCTACCAAGGCGTTTACTACCCAGCTGGCTGCTTTTTTAATGCTAGCTACCGCGCTCTGCCGTGATAATAGAGCCGCAGAAGTGCTCGCTCAATTACAGCAATTACCAGCCAGCTGTGAACGAGTATTAAAGATTAATGATGAAGTTGAGTCATTGGCTGCTTTATTTGTTAATAAAGCCCATGCCTTATTTTTGGGGCGAGGTGTTCAATACCCTGTGGCTCTGGAAGGCGCTTTAAAACTGAAAGAAATTTCCTATATACATGCTGAGGCTTACCCTGCGGGTGAATTAAAGCATGGTCCGTTAGCACTGGTGGATAATGAGATGCCTGTTGTGGCAGTAGCGCCTAATGATGAATTATTGGATAAATTAAAATCCAACTTACATGAAGTCAGCGCTCGAGGCGGGGAACTCTTTGTTTTTGTAGATGATTCACAAGCTTGGCCTGCTAATGGGGCTCATTTAATTCATGTCCCTGCGTGTGGGCAATGGATTGCGCCTATTATTTATACAATACCCATGCAATTACTGGCCTATCATGTGGCTGTTGCTAAAGGAACTGATGTTGATCAGCCACGTAATTTGGCTAAATCGGTGACGGTGGAATAGCTATTTTTTTAGTTTTAAATAACCTGAGGCTGATCGTTTGATACCCTCTGTGGCTTCCTCTCCTTCAGTTCCAGCCTCAGCCACATGATAGGCCAGTAAT
>JAMCRA010000015.1 GCA_023380285.1 Bacillota bacterium | reverse complement strand
ACACGTCTGCAAAAGCTTGAAAAAACTGCAAAAAGCGGCTCCAAGGATCTTTTATCCCAGAAAGAGTCCCTGCAGGAAATAAAAAATCATCTGGAAAAAGGATTGCCCGCCCGACTTCTGGACCTTGAGCCTGAGAAACAGGAATTTAGGAATACACTGGGACTGCTCACACAGAAACCAGTTTTATATGTTGCAAATGTGTCGGATGACTTGTCGGAAATTGGGTCAGAAGTCCTTGATCGTCTCTTGAAAGCGGTAGAGAAAAGAAACGCTGTGCTTCTCACTGTCTCTGCCCGCATTGAGTCAGAAATCTCGGCTCTTCCTCCTGAAGAGCGTCGGGCATTTCTTGATGAGCTCGGCATGAAGGAGTCGGGGCTCGAAAGAATTGTTCATATGGGATACAGTATTCTTGGTCTTGTCACGTTTCTGACCGCAGGAGAAGATGAGGTGAGAGCCTGGACCGTGCCGCAGGGCACGCTGGCTCCGAAAGCTGCCGGAAAAATTCACTCGGACATCGAGAGGGGTTTTATTCGGGCAGAAGTGATGAAATTTGACGATCTGGACCGTTTAGGATCCGAAAAGGCCGTCAAGGAAAAAGGACTTCTTCGTCTTGAGGGGAAAGAGTATCCCATTCAAGACGGAGATGTAGTGTATTTCCGTTTCCACGTGTAATGGGAGAATGTCCCGGAAAGGTTTCTGATGGCATTTTATGAGTGTGTACTCCTGATCAAGTCAAACCTATCAGATGAAGAAATTGCGTCGGTCCTCGCAAAGTTTCAGACTCTTGTTGTTTCCCGCGAGGGAACGGTTCATCATGTCCAGAAGATGGGGAAAAGGCGTCTGTCCTATGAACTGAAAAAAGAGCGCCGGGCAGAATATGTTGTGTTTTTTATCGAATTCCAGAAGTCTGAAGATATTGCAGAATTCGACCGGCAAGCCCGTCTGGATGAGCGAATCATTAAAACAATGGTGGTCCGGAAGAACAAGCTTGTCCTTCCATCCTCGGAAGGGACAGGAGAAGAAAAATCGGAACATGCCAGGCCTGTGAGAGAGGGAGAGGCTGTTTGAGTAACTACAACAAGGTCATCCTGATGGGGAATCTGACCAGGGATCCGGAAGTTCGTTTTACCCGGGATGGTGCTCCTGTGGCGTCTTTCACACTGGCGATCAATAATCGGTATCGACAGGAAAACGAGACCCGGGAAGATGTCTCCTATATCGATGTGGTCACGTTCGGAAAACAGGCTGACCTGGTGAAAAACTATCTGGAAAAAGGGTCTCCGGTTCTTGTCGAAGGGCGCTTGCAGCAACGTCGATGGGAGCAGGAAGGCCAGAAACGGAGCAAGGTCGAAGTGGTGACGCAATCGATCACCTTTGTCGGTCCCAATCGACGATCTTCTTCTTCTCCCACGAGCTCTCTTCAGGAAGAAACAGGTTTTCAGGGATTTTCGGGCGAAGCAGAGAGTGACGGAGATATTCCTTTTTAATGTTTTTCGTCATGAGTCATCACAAATAAACGGTATTACTCTTTTATAGAGTGGCAGGAGGTAAGACAATGAGTTCCCCGGCAAGGTCATTTCAGCGGAAAAAAGTGTGCAGGTTTTGTATTGAAAAACTCGAAATCGATTACAAGGATATCAATACGATGAAAGGATTTCTGACGGAAAGAGGAAAGATTATTCCGCGGAGACTTTCGGGAACCTGCTCCCGACATCAGAGGGGGCTTGCGGCAGCGATCAAGCAAGGGCGAAATGTCGCCTTTTTTGCTTTTTCCGAGGAAAAGTAGACCTGAAAACGTCATTCCCTTTTGTGCCACTTCTTCTGACGACCTCCACGTCGGCAGCGCTCTTTGTAGGGGTCTTCTTTTTTCCGAGGGCTGGATATTTTGTCGCCATGTTTTCGGGGGTCCCTCTGGCGTTGGCACAAATTGCGTACCATCGATATCAGCTGGGTGTTGGTGCGATGGTTCTTTCCGGACTCGTGGTTGAACTTCTCACCCGGAATCCCCTTTCTTTATTGTTGTATATCGCTTGGGCAGGGATGTCTGGTGTTTTAGCCGGGGAGCTCGTCCGTCGGCACAAGAACTTTTCTTCCTCTCTCTTTGCGATATCTCTCCAGATGATTGCCTTTTTCTCCTTCGTATTGGGTTTTTTCTATTTTCGGACAGGGGGAAAGATTCTGGAAAGATTGCGGCAAGAGCTTTATCAGTCATTTGATCAGGTTGTTCATCTTTATCTTCAGAATTCCCCATCCCCGATTCCGGTTGTGGACCAGAACTTGATTCTGAAAATGGAGCCAGAGCTGTTCTTGTCTTTCTTGTCCCTTGTTCCTGGAGTTTTTGTGGCAACCGTTTTTCTTACAGCACTGATATTGATGGGGATGGTCAAGGGAATTTTGTCAAGAAAGACAGCTGCGGGTTTTGGTTATGGGATCGACCGCTGGGTCCTTTGGGATCCAATGATTTTCTTTCTTATTCTCTCGCTGGCCTTGATTGCGATTCCCTCCCATCTTGTGCGTATCGCGGGAATCAATCTGTTTTTCAGCCTCTCCATCCTGTATGTAGGACAAGGGGCGGGGGTTATTGTATCGTATGCAAAAAGTCGAAAGTTCGGGCGACTATTTTGGATCATTGCCGCGAGCTTTATTCTCTTGCAGCCCTTAATCTTGTTGTTGTTGGGAATCATTGGGGTTCTGGATGTCTGGGTTGATTTCCGAAAAATCCGCCCTGCGGCAGATGATGAATCCACAGAGGCATGAGGTCTTTCCGGTTTTTCTTTTTCGACCGGGAGTTCTGGTGTCTTTGGCATTTTTTGTTTTGTCAGGCTGTTCCTCTGCCTACCACACTTCACCGTGGGGGACCCCCGGCTTCTCGGGGGAAGAAAGGCAGGGGCCGTGGGGGAGAAATTCTCCTTCAGCAGGTGAGACCTTTCGCGATGGACAGGAAACGGGAATTGCTTCCTGGTATGGTCCGACGTTTTACGGAAAAAGGACGGCGAGCGGGGCTATTTTTCGAAAAAATGCTTTGACGGCAGCCCATCGGACTCTTCCTCTGGGGACACGTGTACGTGTCGAGAATCTTGAGAACGGCCGTTCTGTGGATGTTGTCATTAACGATCGGGGACCTTTTGTGCGGGGACGTGTGATCGATCTCTCCTGGAAAGCAGCCAATGCGATCGGCATGCTTGGAAGAGGGACGGCCCCTGTTCGGCTGACAGTGTTAAATGGCCGGTCCGGTGCTTCTCCAGAGGACAAGCTGGCGGAAGGCAATTTTGAAGTTCAAGTTGGCTCCTTCACGTCCTATGATGAAGCAAGGAATTACCTTCAAAAAATTCATCGCTATCCCGACGCACACATCGTAAAATCGACTTATCCCGGCGGGACGATTTACAGAGTAAGGGTTGGCAGGTTTCAATCCGTTTCGCGTGCGCGAGATTATGCCCGAACCCTTCGGTCAGATCTGGGGGAAGCATTTGTCGTGCGTCAATAGCAGCAGATAAGCTGCTTAATCTGGTTTTTTAACATGATGTCAAAAGGAGAGTTGAATGGATGAATCTATAGTGAAGGGTAAAATCGAGAAATTAAATGTCCGCCGGGATGGACTTAAGAAAAAACAGCAAGAAATCCGGAGCAGTCTTGAGAAGACCCAGCAGCCGAAAGACAAGAACCTGAAAAGAATCAAGAAACGTCTTCGTCGTGTTTATCAGAAGAAAAATCGTTTTGCCGCCTTGCTTCCCTCTGAAAAAGAGGCAGGAAACGGCGAGGGTTAACAAATGGCCTCCTGGGAATACCGGGTGTTTGGCGTCAGCCGGGAGCAAGTGGAAAACCAGCTGAATTTTATCGGGGAAGACGGCTGGGAGCTTGTTCAGGTCATTGTGATGAATAATCCGGAGGTTCCTTACCAATGCATTTTCAAACGTCGTCAGGATGAAATGCCGGCTTGACTACGTCATTGGTTTGAAGCTCCGGCAATCTCTTTTCGGATGTCCCGGTCTGCCTCGTTCAAGGTAGAGACTGTTTTGGGATCCAGCTTCCTGGCCTGTTCAAGGGACAAACCAAGAAGTTTATCTGCGTCCGATAAATTCTTTTGGATATCTTTTTCTAAACGGGCTTTTTTAATATTGTCCCGCGCTGATTGTATTGCGGAATCCGCTTGTCCATAGTTCTGGTCAAGAATGTCCCGCACAGCATCTTCGATAGAGGATTCTGCCATGTGGAGGTGCAAGGACCTTTTGACTCCCTGTAAGGATTTGATGGCATCACGTTTTTCTTTATTCAGCTGAGACTGCAGTGTAGAAACCTGACTCTGAATTTTTCCGAGTTTCTGTGCATTCTGTCCAGATTGTACAACAAGATATCCGACCCCAAGAACGCTGAATATCAGGATAATGACAAGCCATCTCATCAAATTGGCCTTTCTCTGGAATGAATACCCCGGGACGTCCGGGAGCCGGTGTCCTTCCCTGGGAAGGATGTCAAAACTGAAGCCATGATAATCAAGTTGTCGGAGGTTTTCCATATGTCCCGGCAAAAGAGGGATGATTCTGTGATCAATATCAAAGAGGAGGGGGGATTACTTAATCCTGATAAAGGATTCGGCGACTCCAAGGGTCTGAAAGCGAAAACCGTCGGCATTGTCAGCCTTGGATGCCCCAAAAATCTTGTGGACACGGAGACAATGATTCATTCTTTGTCGGAGAAAGGGTTCCGTGTAATCCCGGATCTCGAGGAGGCGGAAGTTATTGTGGTGAATACCTGCAGTTTTGTCACTGATGCCAGGAAGGAGTCTATCGACACTCTTCTTGAAATGGCCCAGTATAAGGAAAACGGGAAAGCCAAGATTCTTGTTGGTACCGGCTGCCTGGTTTCTCGATATCGGGAGGAGCTTCCGGGGCTTTTGCCGGAAGTCGACATGCTTCTTTCCCCATCTGAAGAGGTTTCCATCGGAGAACTTCTCTCCTCTCCCGAAAGCAAAACCTCTCTCCCTTCCACTCCTCTCATACTGCCTTCCTCAATCCCCTTCAGGCGAAAAAGACTGACCCCAAATCATCGGGCTTACCTGAAGATTTCGGAAGGATGCGACCATACATGTTCTTTCTGCGCGATTCCTCTATCTCGTGGGCTTCAAGTCAGCCGGACACGGGAAAGCCTTCTGGAAGAAGTGCGCATGATGGCAGATGAAGGTGTGCGGGAAGTGACTCTGATTGCACAGGATCTGACCCGTTACGGGAGTGATCTGGAGGATGGGGAAGGGCTCCCGAGATTGCTTGAGGAAATTGACAAAATTGGTCGGATTCCCTGGGTGCGGTTATTGTATGCCTACCCGACTCAGGTTACGGACCGCCTTTTAAAAGTTATTCGGGATTCTTCCACGATATTAAAGTATCTCGATATTCCTTTTCAGCATGTCAGCGGAACGGTTCTCAAGAGAATGAACAGGCCCGGGAACAGGGAATCTACCATGCGGCTTATCGACCGAATCCGGAGAATCCTCCCGGATATCACGCTCAGAACAACGTTCATTGTTGGTTTTCCTGGTGAAACAGAAGAGGAGTTTCTGGAAATTGAAGAGTTCCTGAAGTGGTCCCGACTGGATCATGTCGGTGTCTTCCCCTTTTCGCGTGAAGAAGGGACCCCGTCCTTTGATATGGACGGACAGATCCCTGCACGACTTAAGACACAGAGGCGAAAAAGACTAATGGGAGTTCAAAAAGCCATTTCCCTCGAAAAAAAGAAGGACTGGTTGGGAAAAGTGATGCCTGTTTTAATCGAGGGGCCTTCTGAGCAATCTCCCTTGATTCTGTCAGGACGTCTTCCGGGGATGGCTCCGGACGGTATAGACGGAGAAGTCCTCGTTTTAAGTGGAGAAGCTGCTTCGGGGAGCATTGTTTCCTGCAAGGTCAAAAAAGTTCATGCCTATGATATTGAAGTTTGGGAAACCTCCGTTCCGGAAGACAACGATTCCGAATGATCACGGGAAAGAAGGATGGTCTGTCATAACTAAAGGCTTGATTTTTCAACCCGGTGATCGAGCTTGTGAAAAAAGGGAATCGTCACCGAGGATAAAAGCGTAATGAAGTGGCCCAGGAAGCCAATATAGAGAAGCTCTTTTTGGGAATTCCACACACCAAAAAGAAAAAGAAATGTTCCAATGGTCCCCGTCACTTTCCCCACTTTTTTTGAAGAAAGCGACATGCCTCCCAACAAATAAAGCCAGGCCAGCAGAAAAAATGTCATCGAAGCCCCGGGAGAAGCTTTCCAGCCGGAACTCAGCAATATCATGATCCCTCCTCCTATAAACAAAATTCCCAAAGAAGACTGATCGTGAAGGAACTGATATCCCGTTAGAAATGTGAAAAGGAGGAAAAAAAGAGATAGGATGATCCAGAACTGGATGTTCTTGATCAATGGTAAAGTAAAAAGACAGGTAATGCCTGACAAATACAGCGCAGATGCCCATATCCACCGTGTATCAGAGAGATGCCGATTGTTACTGCTGGAGAAAATCACCGAAAAAGCGGTCAAGGTAAAAGCAATTCCGGTAAATCCATGAAGGAGAATCCCTCGAAATGGAATCGGATCAATCATTGGTCGAGCAAGGGTGAGTCCCAGAAGAATTCCAGTGAGAATGGTCAAAAGGAAGCCCCAAAAAAAGATATTGCCAAGGGAAGATTGAGAAAGATAGTGTTTTTTGAGGATTTTTTTGATGACCCAGACTCCAAGAAAAATCATGAGCCCGGATTCTGCAACGACGAGAGATCTCGGGACGAAGAGAAATCCGAGGAGAAGAGTAAAGCCGCCAACGAATATGAGAACTTCTCCTTTTCGAACACCTCCCCGGAGGGGAATCTTGCTGAAAAGGACAGAGGGGAGAACAACAAAAATAGCCAATGAATGCAAGAGAAAAAGGAGTGGAAAGTTAAGAACAGGTGTCTCTGTGCGGATTCCATAAGAGATAACGTACAAGTCAATTGCCAGCAATGAGATACCACTTAGGAAATTCCAGAAAAGGCCACTCTTTTCGTGCATGATTTTATTCATTTTTTTCGCTAGAATTCCTCCAGACATACAGCGAGAGTGGCGAAATGGCAGACGCACCAGACTTAGGATCTGGCGGGGGAAACTCCGTGCGGGTTCGACTCCCGCCTCTCGCACCACAGGCAGTCATATCCATTCCAGATTCCTCTTTTGGAAAAATGGTTTATCCGTTCCAGAAAACAATCTTTCTTCTAAGTTTAAACGGTAGCGTATTTTTATCGGGAATTCCAGCGGAGGCGATGTTTCCGAGGATTGTTTCTTTACTTAATGGAGGCTGAAGATGTCAAAAAAAATTGTCGTCTTAGGAAGTGGTATTGCCGGAACAATTGTGGCAAATCAGATTGCGCGCAAAATCCCGTCAGAAATCAAATCCGGCTCCACCTCTTTGACACTTCTGGGAAACACGGACACTCATCATTATCAGCCTGGATGGCTCTATCTTCCCTTTGATCTTGTCCGTCCTGAAGAAATAAAGAGACCTCAGAAATCTCTTCTGGATCCTCTTGTCAATTTTGTTTTGGATCCGATTGAAAAAATTGATCTTCCTTCCCAAAAGCTGATTTCTTCTTCCAAGCACGAGTACCCATTTGATGTCTTGGTCATCGCGACGGGATCTGTGCCTCGTCCGGACCTCATTCCCGGCCTCGAAAAAGCTGGACATTGGTTTTACACAGAGGAGGGCGCTCTGAAGCTGCGGGATGCCTTGCGGAATTTTTCGGGTGGAAAGATAGTCGTTGCAATGGGAGTGCCCCACAAATGTCCCGTGGCGCCCCTTGAAGTGACCCTCATGCTGGACGACTATCTCCGACATCGTGGAATCCGTGAAAAATCGGAGATTCTTTATACCTATCCGGTTGGAGCTCTGCACACTATCCCGAATGTGGCTCAATGGGCTGTGCCAGTTTTTGAAGAAAGGGCGATCCGTTCGGAAACGTTTTTTAATATGAAGGAAGTGGATGCAGAAAAGAAAACCTTGACCAGTCTGGAAGGTTCGACTGTCCCCTTTGATCTCTTGATCACTATTCCTCCCCATCGGGGGGCAAAAGTGATTCTCGATAACAACCTTGGGGAAGGAGGGTGGATCCCGACAAATAAACAGACATTGCAGATGGAAGGGCATGAAAATATTTTTGTTGTTGGAGACACAACAAATCTCCCGATTTCCAAGGCGGGGTCGACAGCCCATTTTTCTGCCGATATTCTTGTTGAAAACGTCATCAGTGTCGCCCACGGTGAAAAGGCTTCCCGTATGTATGATGGAAAAGTCTTTTGTTTTATCGAAACTGGAAAAAATCAGGCAACATATATTACTTTCAATTATTCGACTCCTCCAACCCCTCCTCCTCCCACATCCGCAGTCCATTGGATGAAGCTTTCATACAACAGGCTATACTGGTTGACGGCACGTGGAATACTTTGATGGGAGTGGAAAAAATGGAAAAATCGGACTCTATAGGTGCTCTGGGAAAAAAAATAGGAGATCTGGAGACAGAAAAGGCATTGTTAAGTCTGCTTGACAGAGTCAAGGTTCTGGAAGAAGCCCAGATTGCCGGGAAGGCAGTTTGGGATATTCAAACGAACTCAATCATAGAGCGCCTTGCTGATTCTGTCGAAAAAGCCTCGCTTTTGCTTGACCGTCTGACGAGTCCGGAAATTCTTCTGCTGATGGAAAGAATTGAAAAGAGCGCTCCGAGGTTACTTCAAGTCTTTGACGAGGTCGATCTAGCAGAAAAAACAGGTGCTTTTCGTTCTCTGGCCGAGTTGGGAGGAGCTGTCCGAGCAATTCAGTTGATGGGAGTGGATACGCTGGTTGAACGCGTTGCCCTGCAGGCGGAAAGAGCTTCTGAAATGATGGGGCATATAGAAAACCTCCCTCTCAAAGACATGACGGAAACATTGAACCGGATGAGAGAACTCGGCACTTTTGAGGCAATTCCTGAAATTGCTGCTGCTGTAACGGCGATTAGAAGACTGCTGACAGACTCTTTAGTCGAAAGAGTGA
>JAMCRA010000014.1:2872-7040 GCA_023380285.1 Bacillota bacterium | reverse complement strand
TCATGGTGAAAATCCTTCAGGAAGCTCTCCAGCTGATCCTTTCCACGAAGGATAATCTGCATTAATCTCGCATTGGTTTCATTACTTGCAAAGTCACCTCGTAGCATCTGAATCGAGCCACCGATGGAGGCCAGCGGATTCCGGATCTCATGTGCAAGACCTGCTGCCATCTCGCCGATGAAGGCAAGTCTTCGGCTTTTTTCCAATGACTCTTTCATTTCATTGATGGTCGTCAGATCCTGAAACACGATGATGTTTCCGATCATTACACCAGAGGGATCCCTTAGCGGTGAAACAGAGCCGCCGAGAATCAGTCTTTTCATTTCAGAGGTTATAAAGGCTGTTTCAAAGCGGGTTTTTGTCAGCGATCTTTGCCCATTTTCATCAAATTTGCTTTGCAGAGGGGGAGGATATATAAAAAAATCTGATAATTTACGATTTTCTATTTCACGAAAAGACAGACCGGTAATTTCGGTGGCGGCTCGATTGAATGATTTTATCTGCCCGTTAAGGTTAACGGTCAGAATGCCCGTATCCACGGACTCAATGATACTCTGATGGAGAAGACCGAGCTGTTCAAAGGCTCCCTGTTTTTCCGCAAGAAGGGTCCTGGTTTTCCTCTCTTGCTCGACGACGAAACTCGCTAGAAAGGCGATGAGATAGAAGGAAAGGATATGGGTAATGATCCTGGTAAACACATAACCGGCATTTAGCGGATAATCCGATAGGTGATCAGCAAAGAAAGGGTATATCATCCCGTAGAATTCCAGATCAGCAAAACAACCGTAAAAAATACCTGCAATCGAGGCGATGATAAAACCACCCTTTCTTGCCAGAAAAATGACTGAGTAAATGACAACAAGGGGATAGAAAACAGAATAGATGCTGCGGACGCCTCCGGTGGCATACACCATCGCTGTAACCAATGCGATATCACAGATGCTCTGAATGTATATATTCGTAATGATATTCGGGAGGTATTTCGGAAGCAAAAGGTAAATTATGGAAAGGATATATGTCAGAAGAATCGTGTTAAATAGGATGGAAACGGATATTGCCGACTGTGACTCCAGCTTCATGATTTCTATGAATGTGGCCAACCCCAGGAGAAAAGTGACGATCATCACCCTCGCCAACATCAGCCAACGAAAGGGTGATGTCAGGTATTCAGGGTATTTTGAATTATCGGCCATTTTGTTCTCGATTCACACTATTCTTCATATGCTGAATCCGCCACATTGTATTTATGCTATGCGTAAGCTACTTTCACTCGCAGAAAAAGTCAACACGGTTGCGGCCTCATCCAAAATTTGCTGATATCAAACCGATGAGCGAATGGTTCAATTTTATCATGGTGAAACATGATATGAGGGGTAAGAAAAATCGAACAGTTGTGATGTTGACAGATATCCTAATTATTTTTATACAGCATCACATAGCTGTCTATAAATCCGTGCTGTATGTGAAACGTTGGTAGAGCATGTCCAGACCGATTATCCCTTTATTAATAGCCTTCATAGCGGGTATTTTCTTCAGCTATCTCTTTAAAATACCCGCCCTGCTTATTCAAGTCACTCTGACCGCAACACTGTCTTTTATTCTCGTGACCCTGATGAAATCGAAACGGTTTTTTTATCCTGCTCTTCTTTTTTCATTATTCTTACTGGGTATCATGGAGATGAATATGTATCTCCACCCTCATATCAATAAAAGCCACATCAATCATTATATCGGATCTGAAAAAGTTAAAGTCGAAGGTGTCATATGCGAGAATCCTCAAGTATCACCCGAAAAAACTGAACTGGTTGTTTGTGTCAACAGAATACTTAACAACGGGCAATATACCCCTGTCTGGGGGCGTGTGCTCCTTAATGTCCGGGAGCCTTATACCTTCCATTATGGAGACTCCATCCGTTTTCATTCGAGACTGAGGGCTCCCCGTAACTTCGCCAATCCCGGCGGTTTTGATTATGAAAGATATCTTCGTTTCCGGGGGATACTGGTTCGTGGGTTTATAAATGAAACGGCAGGAATTGTTGTTCTCCGCAGGGAAATAGGGAATCCGCTTCGTATTTGGTTGGAGCGGTTCCGTGAATTCATTCGAAAAACTATCCGGGACACAGCACCCGGAACAGAAGGAAAGATAATCCAGGCGATGATCCTCGGTGATCAAAAAGAAATACCGAAGGAGGACAGGGAGAAATTTAACCGGACAGGTACCACACACATCATCGCTATCTCCGGATTCAACATCGGTATTGTGGCTCTATTTTCTTTCTTCGTGATTCGCCTACTCCTGAAATCTTCAGAGTATCTCTTGCTGCGATGGAACATGGTTCTGATCTCGACACTTTTTGCGATTATTCTCGTTATTCTCTATACATTCATCGCAGGGTCAGGAATTTCCGTTATCCGGGCATCCGTCATGGTGGTGCTATTCATGGTGGCTATTATGGCCAATCGTGAACGAGATCTGTACAATATCCTATCCTTAGCCGCTTTTTTCATCCTGATTGTCAATCCTTACTCTCTTTTTGACATCTCTTTCCAACTCTCCTTTGTTGCTGTGATATCGCTCCTTTTTCTGACACCCAGACTGGTGAATCTCCTCCCTTCATCTCTTATTACATCGGACTCCCCAGGTTTGACTCGAAAGGAATGGCTTCTCAAGCATCTTAAGAAAATCCTGCGCACCATGGTCCTGTTTTTCTTTGCCTCTCTCAGTGCCACGCTCGGCACACTTCCACTGATACTTTTCTATTTCAATCGGTTGTCACTCGTGACCCTTATCGCAAACTTTCTTGTCGTTCCTATTCTTGGTGTGATGGCCATCCCTTTGTGTCTGCTCATCGTTTTTACCGCGCCGATTTCACACTATCTAACCGAAATCATCCTTTATATCTCCATGGTTCTTGTAAAAATATCCCTTTTTCTCATAGAAAGACTGGCGTCATTGCCCTGGTCGTCGGTCTTTGTCTCCACACCCACACCTCTGGAAATCGTTGTCTTTTATCTTCTTCTGATCTCGGCAGGTTTCTTGTTGGATCAGTTGAGGGGCAAAGCCAGAATGATAGAATTGAATAGAACAGCCTTGCTTTTCAGAGCTATTCCGGTCTTTCTCATCCTTTTTTTCATAGTTGACGGAATTTGGATCCATTTAAAGGGAGTTCATACGGGAAAACTTAGTCTCACGGCTGTGGATGTGGGTCAAGGAAGCTCCATTCTGGTCCGACTTCCCGGCGGAAAGAGGATACTTGTGGACGGGGGCGGTTTTTTTGATGAGACCTTTGACGTCGGGAAATATGTATTGGCGCCGTTTCTCTGGTATGAAAGGATCAGCAGCATCGATATCGTTGTCTTGACTCATGCCCATCCAGACCATCTTCGAGGTCTGCTATTTGTCCTCGAAAATTTTCATGTAGGCGAAGTGTGGACGAACGGAGAAGGATCAGATTCGCCTGTCTATCTCTCATTCCTTCGGATCATCCGGGATCGGGGGATTGTTCTGAGAACCATATCGGATTTGACTCCTGAGATAAATATCTCCGGAGTCAAAATCCGTATCTTGAATCCTCAAATACCTTCAACTTCCCGCCCTAGCATAGCCACTTCACTAAAGGACACGCCTGTACCACTCAAGAGGTCATACATCCCTTCCGATCCAATCAATGAGCGTTCTGTTGTGATGAAATTCTCCTTCGGCAGTCGGACCTTTCTCCTGCCGGGTGATATCATGGAAACCTCAGAAATGCGCTTAGTCGACTCTCCTGTCGATCTGACAAGTGATGTGCTTTTTGTACCTCACCATGGCGCTTCTCGTTCCAGTACAATTCCTTTCCTCGAAAAGGTCAGACCGCAGATTGCCGTCATCAGTTGTGGCTTCGATAATGTCTTTCGCTTTCCGCATCCGGAGACCCTGGGAAGGTATGAGCGCCTTCAGTCCCGTATCTATCGGACCGACCTGAATGGTGCTGTAACTATTGTAACAAACGGAAATGACCTCCAAAGCAGTGTTTTCCGACCCGGCAATTCCTGATCGTATCCATTCCCTTATGACCGGTCATTTCTGTTGCGTTTGTCGGATCGATATGCTATTAGAATCCCCCTTAAATGGTATTCAGCTTCGGAGAGGTTTGACTAATGGAGATCATCCATTAGTCAAACCTCT
>JAMCRA010000014.1:0-2862 GCA_023380285.1 Bacillota bacterium | reverse complement strand
CCCCCCCGAGACAGACAAGTGGCGGCATATCGAAAATACGGCCTATAATGTTTTTCGTACTTTTGGATTCAGTGAGATCTGTATTCCCCTTATAGAAAAAACCGAACTTTTTCGACGGGGAATAGGTGAATCCACAGATATCGTCGAAAAAGAGATGTACACATTCCTCGACCGGGGCGAAGAGTCACTGACACTCCGTCCGGAAGCCACTGCTTCGGTCATTCGCGCCTATCTGGAGCACACACTCCATGCAGTCGAATCCGTAACAAGGCTCTTTACCATCGGTCCGATGTTCAGGAGGGAAAGGCCACAAAAGGGCCGCTACCGCCAATTCTATCAGATTGACGTCGAAATTCTCGGTCCGGATGATCCACGCACCGATGCCGAACTTATCCTGATGCTGATGCATTTTCTCGACCGCCTCGGGTTGAAAAACCTCACTCTGGAAATCAATTCCCTCGGTTGTGATGAATGCCGCCCCACTTTCAGGGAGGCCATCGTCCAATTTCTCCGCGGCACAGAAAAGGAACTCTGCGAAGACTGCCGGCGTCGGATTGGAACGAATCCGCTACGCGTTTTCGACTGCAAAGTGGAAAAATGCGGGGAGATCATCTCGCAGGCCCCCCGCTTGATGGATTTTGTCTGTGTGGACTGTCGGGAACATTTTACACAGGTCGAGGATCGTCTAACCCTCTTTGCGATTCCTTATACTGTGAACGCAAAAATGGTGCGCGGACTCGACTATTATACAAGAACGACATTTGAAGTAAAAACGGAATCCCTTGGCGCACAGAATGCCATACTGGGTGGCGGACGATACGATCATCTCGTCCGGGATCTTGGCGGGCCGGATATTTCCGGTATCGGTTTTGCCATCGGCATGGAACGTCTGGCAGCCCTGATCCCGGATAAGGAAAAGAATCCAGCGGACAGTCCTTTCCTCTTCATCGCTGCCATTGGCGACAAAGCTGTTGATAAGGCTTTTTTCCTGTCCAACCGCCTGCGGATGAGGGGAATTCGCGTAGAGACGGACTATTCCGGCAGGAGTCTGAAAAGTCAGATGAAGAGGGCGGACAAACTGAAAAGTAGCTTTGTTCTGATTATCGGTGAAAGGGAGGTTTCGGAGAACCGGGCTCTCTTCAGGAATATGCATACCAGCAGCCAGGAAGAGATCGGACTTGATAAGCTTGAAGAAACCATCATGAAGATAGCGAGGTAAGAAGTATTGTCTGACTTTTTGAGGATTTTAAAAAGAACCCATTACTGCGGCGACCTGAATGCCACCCATGTCGGTGAAGAGGTGATCCTGATGGGATGGGCCCACCGGCGAAGAGATCATGGCGGAGTGATCTTTATCGATCTCAGAGACCGGGAAGGACTTGTGCAGGTCGTGTTCAATCCGGAAATCAGCCTCGCTTGCCATAGCGAGGCTGGACGAATCAGGTCTGAATTTGTCCTTGCGATAAAGGGTCTTGTTCGAAAGCGGCCGGAAGGGATGGAGAATCCAGATCTGAAAACCGGAGCGATTGAAGTTATGGCCAGTGATCTTGAGATCCTCAATGAATCGAAGACCCCCCCTTTTCTTCTCGACAATACGGCTGAAATCTCAGAAAACGTGCGACTCAAGTATCGCTATCTCGATCTCAGGCGTCCCGAAATCCAGAAAAACCTCATCCTGAGAAGCCGTGTCGCTGCTGCTGCTCGGGAGTTTTTCTACCAGGAAGGGTTCATCGAAGTAGAGACCCCGTTCCTGACAAAGAGTACCCCGGAAGGTGCCCGCGATTATCTGGTTCCCAGCCGCGTCAACCAGGGGATGTTTTATGCCCTGCCCCAGTCGCCGCAGATCTTCAAGCAGTTGCTGATGGTTTCAGGTTTCGATCGTTATTATCAGATCGTCAAGTGCTTCCGGGACGAAGACCTCCGGGCCGACCGGCAGCCTGAGTTTACCCAGATCGATGTGGAGATGTCCTTCATTACTCAAGAGGATATCATAAAGATCATGGAGAGGATGATGGCCCACCTCTTTTCGGTCTGCCTTGGGAAAGAGCTGTCCCTCCCCTTCCCCCGGATTTCCTATGTGGAGGCGATAAACCGCTTCGGTAAAGACAGTCCCGATATGCGCTTTGGTCTGGAAATTCACGACCTAACGGATATCTTGATGAATTCGGGATTCAAGCTCTTCGCGGAGATCGTTTCCGGCGGCGGCGTAATCAAGGCTATCTCTATAGAAAACGGAACCTCTCTCTCCCGCAAGGATCTGGACGAGCTCAGGGATTATGTCGCTCAGTACGGGGCAAAGGGTCTGGCCTGGGCAAGGATTACCCCGGAAGGCTGGACTTCACCGATTTTTAAATTCCTTACGCCGGATGAGGTAGCAGCCATCAATAAAAAAATGGATGCTCGCGAAGGCGCTGTTCTCCTGTTTGTAGCCGATTCACCGAACGTCGCCCGAGACGCCCTGGGCAATCTGCGGATCCACTTGGCGAAGAAGCTGATGCTGATTGATCCCGAGAAGCTGGCATTTACGTGGGTGACCGAATTTCCCCTTTTTGATTACAGCGAAACAGAAAAGCGGTTTGTCTCCACACACCACCCTTTCACATCTCCGGTCCCGGAAGAGATTCCCCTAATCGAAACGGATCCGGATAAAGTCCATGCCCAGGCCTATGATCTGGTCCTCAATGGATCAGAGGTCGGTGGAGGCAGCATCCGGATCCACAGGAAAGAGGTTCAGAAGCTGATTTTCAAGGCCCTTGGCCTGAGCGACGACGAGGCGAAAAACAAATTCGGGTTTCTCCTCGATGCCCTTGAATACGGGACTCCTCCCCACGGGGGGATTGCCTTCGGTCTTGACCGGCTGGT
>JAMCRA010000013.1 GCA_023380285.1 Bacillota bacterium | reverse complement strand
TCCATTCCGTCGAACCGGATCGAGCCTTCCCGGATCCGGGCACTTTCCGGCAACAGACCGAGAAGTGACAGTCCAGCCATTGTTTTTCCAGACCCGGATTCACCGACGATTCCGAGCAGGTCGCCTTGATCGATGGAAACCGAAAAGGAGCGCACAGGAAAGACGGGCCCGCGGGGTGTGTCGATCCGGACAGTCAGGTTGTCAACCTTGAGAAGGGGAGAACACAGGTTGTCCATCATCCGGATGTCTCCCGGTAAATGGCCTTGTAGGGAGCCATTTCCGTGACAGCCACCTGGTCGAGCTGAACAGTCGAATCCGTCCGACTGGACATGATTTCCTTCAGACGCGTATAGAGGAAAAAGGCCACCTGCTCGGACGTCGGGAGGCGTTCGCGGAAAAAGGGATGATCGTTCAGGTGAGAGTGGTCAAGTTCTTTTATGAGAGGGCCCAGAAGGGTTTCGGCCTCATGAAAGTCCAGCGCCATTCCGAGAGGATCCAGTCCCTGAGATGACCACGCCACCTCCACGGTCCAGTTGTGTCCGTGAAGCTTGGAGCAAAGGCCGGGGTAACCGGGAAGGATATGGCTGGCGGCAAACGTTGCCGTCACGGATATCAGAAACACAGACAAACCCTTTTTTCAAACAAGCAAGACCTCCCTGGCAATGCGAATGCCGCAACATTTCATTGAAGATGATTTTACACGATTGGGTGCCCTGTTGGGGAGAGTCATCCGGGTGAGGGGAATCGGGAGTCCGCGAATTTTAATCGTTTACCGAGGATAATTGTTCAAAAGAAGAGAAGACCAGAAGCACTTGAAAGAAAAAAAAATTATGCTATTCTTTTCGGACTTCCATAGAACTTATTTCGAAGCTCCTCTTGATCGACATCCATCCCTGGAGAGGCGGTTTTTTGCCTGAAGAGGGATCGTTCATGCTAATTCCCGATGCCTCGTGCATTTTTGGCCCCGTCAATCGGCCGATGGGAAGGGGGATTCTTGTATCCTGACGGTATAAACATGCTGGAGGTAATGCGCAGCGCCCCCGCCTGGAGAAAGGCTTTCGGGGAGACCGGCACGAGATCGTCGAATTTTTTATTCGTATCTTTTTTCTTTCTTTTTCTGCTTCTGACGCCACAAAAGTCCCGGGCAACGTCCTTCAACGATTTTATCATTTATCCTTATGAAACTCCTGAGCAGGGTGAAATCAGTCTTGGAACCTGGCAAAGCGTTCTCCTTCCGTCCAAATCGGGGGAAGCGGCCTTCAATCATTCCGAATATAACCAGGACATCCTTTTTTCAACGTATGTTCTGGAATTCGGCGTAACGGACTGGTGGACTCTGGGCACCTATGTCGACTTCATGTCGGGGGCCGGGCAAGGTTATTCTTATCTGCAGACCCGGGCCATCACCTCCCGGATCCGATTCCCGCGCATCCCGGATTTTATTGATCCGGCGATCCAGATTGAATACTGGGTCCCGACAGGGGCCGCAAACAACCCGTCTTTTCTTGACCTAATCCTGATCGGGGAGAAAAAGGTCGGACGTTTTGTTTTTGATATCAATTCAAGCTTCTTCTTCGAGACGGCGAATCCGGGGGGAGCGGCCGAGGGAATACCGCCGGATATGGAGTATGCCGGCGGCCTTTATTATCTCCTGGCGGACAATGTGAACTTTGGAGTCGAAGCGTTCGGAGCTCTGGGGCCGGTCACCGCCATGCTTCCATTCGGAGGACCGGTTGGTTCGGCCAATATCCAGCAAAACTATATTTTCCAGTCCTGGAACTTTGCCATCGGCGATCATATTGACTGGAACGTTGGTGTGGGAACCGGACTGACCCAGGCCAGCGCTCCTTTTGTGTTCAAGACGATCTTCGAATACCACTTCAAGCCCTTCGGAAGCCAGGAAGAAGGAGAACAGTACAAGGAAGAACAAAATATTCATTGAAAAATGCCGGCCGTTTTTGGAGAGGGAGGATGACGGGGCAGGGAACCTGTGTTAAATTGGACAAATGATGTTTCCAGAAATCGCAGAAGAATGTTCGTTGGAGCCGGCAAACAGATGATCTGTCCGGCGATACCCCCTTTTCCGCCCCTCAGGGCCTTGTTTCTTGTCGGAAGCCTTTTCAGTCTTTTCTTGTTTCAGGGGTGTTCGGAAAAAACCGCCTCCCGCATCCCTGTCTTGTCCCTGCCTCCCTCTTCGGGGTTCCGCATTGTCCAGCCCTTGCCCCCTGCACCTTCTGGGAACCAGGATTCCAA
Organism: Bacillota bacterium; assembly: GCA_023380285.1. The sequence continues at coordinate 3,196 of JAMCRA010000013.1, read as the reverse complement.
TTCAAAAAAATCGGAATACATCGGTCTTCTTTTTTCCATCGCCCGTCCGGATCCGGGGCATGTCATTGCCGTTGGAGCCCAGTCCATTATCTGGCGGATCGATGAGGCGTCCGGCAAGTGGAAAAAAGTTCCTTCCCCGGTCAAATCCGAATTCTATCGGGTGATTTTTCCGGACCCCCGGCATGGATGGATTGCAGGGGATTCGGGAACCCTTCTTTTTTCTCAGGATGAAGGAATGTCCTGGTCCGTGGTCCCAACGCCGGTGCACGACAGATTTCTGGAGGATATTGATTTTCCGGATCCCTTGCATGGTTTCATTGTCGGGGAACGGGGAACCTTTCTGAAAACCCGGGACGGAGGCCATTCATGGTCCAAAATATCCCTTCCGACAACCCAGAATCTCTATGCCGTCCATTTTCTTGATCGCCGGGAAGGGTGGGTTGCGGGTTGGCACCAGACTCTGTTTTCGACGCACGATGGAGGACGGACCTGGTCTCCCGTTACTCTGGCCGTTCCTCGTGTCACCCGGCAAAAACCATCCTTCAATGCCATCTGGGGCAACCAAAAAGATCTGCTTGTCGCGGGAGATCATGGTCTGGTCTATTTTTCCTCTGACAAGGGGGAGTCTTTTCAGAGGATTTCTCTTCCGGTCGAGACCGATTTGTATGGGGTTTGTCAGACGGGAAGCGGAACAATCATCCTCGTCGGGGAAAAAGGTGCGCTCTGGAGTCTGGACGAAAAGGGGAAAAAGATTCGATCCGTTTTGCCTTCTTTTCCCGAAGCCGACTTTCTGGGAGTTTCCTGCGGTGCCCTCCATTTTCGTGCGGCAGGTTCGCCAGATGTCATCCTTTTGCCTGGTTAGGGACCTGAGATATTCCGAAGGGTTTCTTCCCCGGTTTCTATCGCTTCCTTGAGGTCTTCCGGTCGCGGCAGTCTTTGCATATGCCGTAAATCTCCAGTTTATGGGAGACGATGGTGAAGTTTTTTTCTTCGGCGGCCAGATCCTGCAAATGCTCGATCACAGGTTGTCCGAATTCAACAACCGTCCCGCATTCAATGCAAATGAGATGATCATGGTGGGTAGAGTTTTTGACTTCATAGCGGCTGAATTCATCGTTGAACCGGTGCTCTTCAACGAGACCTTTTTCTTTGAGAATATGGAGAGTCCGGTAGATTGTGGCCAACCCGATTCGGGGATTTTTTTCTCTGACCAGAAGGTAAAGCTCTTCCGCACTGATATGTTTTCCGCTCTGAAACAGAGTGCCGGCGATCATCAACCTCTGGGGGGTGACCTGGATACCGGAATCCCGGAACCTGTTTGCCAGGCTGGTTTCGTCTGATGGGTCCTGAAAGGAAGACATTTCCCACCTTTCTTGGGTTATAAGTCATGCAGTCTAGAGAGAGGCATCCGTGACCGGAAAACGAAAAGTCAGTTTCAAACCGGAAGAAATGCGAAAGACGTCCAGGGTGTTCAAATAGAGACATTTTACTAGGACGTTCAGATTCAGGCAACTTTTATCCCCTCCCGGGCAATTGATGTTCCACCGGGATTTCAGGGGGCTTTTGCATTTGAAGCAAAATTTTTGGTAACATCTATTTTTACTTTTTCAGTTCAGGCTCAAGTCCTTTTGATGGCGATTTGGTTTCAAATTAAGAGAAGGTGGAAAGACGATGTCTCAGTTTGCGGTTGTCCGGACAGGCGGGAAAATGTATCGCGTGGCGCCCGGGCAGGTGTTGGTTGTGGAACGTGTTCCCGGCGATGGAGAGTTTACGCTCGGGGATGTTCTGATGGTTTCTGACGAACAGGGAACTCTTTTTGCCGAGGGCAACAAGGTTCTCCCGGTCACGGTGAAAGCGCGGATTCTTCGCCAGGAACGGGATACGAAAATCATCGTGTTCAAGAAGAAAAAACGCAAGAACTACAGGCGCAAGCAAGGCCACAGGCAAGACGTTTCCCGGATTCAGATTCTTGAAATTGTCCGGACGGCCTGAAAAGTTTGATGTATCTTTTTACCGGCTGGTGTCGGAAGAGCCAGCGGGAATAATCGGATAAGAGAACGGAGACAGTAGCATGGCACACAAGAAAGGGGTGGGGTCCACCCGGAACGGTCGAGACAGTGAATCGAAGCGTCTGGGAGTCAAACGTCATGACGGACAGCAGGTTCTGGCGGGGAACATCCTTGTTCGTCAGAGAGGAACCCAGTTCTATCCCGGAGACAACGTCGGGATGGGGCGGGATTACACGCTTTTTGCCAAAGAAACAGGCACTGTCAAGTTTTCGAGCTGGGGACGCGACAGAAAGAAAATTCACATCATTCCCCTTTCGACGGAAGCAATTTCGACAAACTGACGACTTTTATGGAACAGGACGGTCATGCCCCAGTTTGTCGATGAAGCCCGGATAGCAATTGAGTCCGGTAAAGGTGGGCATGGCTGTGTGTCGTTCCGCCGTGAAAAATATGTTCCCCGTGGAGGACCGGACGGAGGAGATGGAGGCAGGGGTGGGGATGTTGTGTTTGTTGGAACTCACCGCAAGTCGACCCTTCTGGATTTCAAGCACCGGACGATCCTGAAAGCCCAACCCGGGGAGGCTGGCCGCGGAAAAAAGCAGCATGGTTCCAATGGGCGGTCTCTTGTCCTCGAAGTTCCTCTCGGTACCCAAATTCTGGATGAAGAGACGGGAGAGCTTCTCTACGACCTGACCCAGCCGGATGCCCGGATTGTCGTGGCGAAAGGTGGCAGGGGGGGACGCGGGAATGTGCATTTTGCCACGGCAACCCGCCAGACCCCGGATTTTGCTGAGCCAGGGGGAGAGTCCCAGTCATTCCGGATTCGTCTCGAACTGAAAGTGATGGCCCGAGTCGGACTGGTCGGTTTTCCCAATGCGGGAAAATCGACGTTCCTGTCCAGAGTCACGAAAGCCCACCCGCGCATTGCTTCCTACCCCTTTACCACATTGCACCCCCATCTCGGGGTTCTCCTTTTGGGGAATCCTCCGGACGAACGGGAAATTGTGATTGCAGACCTTCCCGGGCTGATTGAAGGCGCCCATGAAGGAAAAGGATTGGGTATCCAGTTTCTGAAGCATGTGGAACGGACGGAAATTTTGCTGCATTTTGTGGATCTGTCTGCGGAAAATACGCACAGTCCCACAGAAGCCTATCAGATCGTTCGTAACGAAATGCTGGCTTTTAAC
>JAMCRA010000012.1 GCA_023380285.1 Bacillota bacterium | reverse complement strand
GTTATGCCGCGCTCGCGTTCCTGTTCCATCCAATCCATTACAGTGTCTCCCTCATGGACTTCGCCGATCTTGTGTGAAATACCGGTATAGAAAAGGACGCGTTCACTTACCGTAGTTTTACCAGCATCAATGTGAGCTATTATCCCTATATCTCTAACTTTCTCTATTGGATATGGACGAGACATTTTTAGAAAATAAAAAGAAGCTTAATTAGGCCTTACCTGTATTTATCTTGCAAAGTGTGCAAAAGCACGATTAGCCTCCGCAACACGATGTACATCCAGCTTCTTCTTTATAGCAGCGCCGTCGTTATTGCTTGCAGCTATCAATTCTTCCGCCAGTTTAGCAGCCATGCTTTTACCTTTTTTATTGCGGGCGCTTTCAATGATCCAGCGAACCGCCAACGTAAAACGACGTTCCGGCCTCACTTCTCTAGGTATCTGATAGTTGGCTCCACCCACTCTTTTTGAGGCCACCTCAACCGACGGAGAAACATTCTCAATAGCCTTCTCAAATACCGCCAGTGGATCGTTCTTAGTATCTTTTTTGATTATATCTAGAGCATCACGTACAACCTTCTCGGCCACCGATTTTTTGCCGTCGCGCATAACCCCATTTATGAATCTAGCTAAGGCTATGCTTCCATACACTGCCTCAGGTTTATAGTTATGTTTATAATTATGTTTTTTACGCATAGCTAGCTTTTCTTTGTCTCGCGTTTTGCTCCGTACTTAGAACGCTGCTGTTTTCTACCCTGAACACCAGCTGTATCCAACATGCCTCTTATAACATGGTATCTAACTCCAGGAAGATCTTTAACTCTGCCGCCACGAATAACAACCACCGAGTGTTCCTGCAGATTGTGCCCTATGCCAGGTATGTATGCAGTCACTTCTTGGCCGTTAGTCAAACGAACACGAGCAACTTTACGTAAGGCTGAGTTAGGTTTCTTGGGAGTAGTAGTAAATACCTTTATGCAAACGCCTCGCTTGAACGGAGAACCAGAATCAACTGGCTTATTTTGAAGCACATTAAAATAAAACCCCAGTGCCGGGGATTTGCTCTTCCGCGAATTACTTTTCCTGCTCTTCTTCAAGAGCTGATGGATAGTAGGCATCGGCCATTACTATACAGAAAATTATCGCTCAGTGTCAACGTTATCTATACGCCAGAGAAGTTAGCAAACACGCTGGCGGCGTGTGGTCCTGCCAGCAACTGGAAGATAGCCGACGATGCAACGAAAATGTACTGAGAAAAGAAGAATAGGAAGAATAATACAAATATCAGCCCCCATAACCCCATGGTCTCCATGGTCCGGCTAAATCTAGGCGAGATAAGACTCACCAGTTTCGATCCATCCAGTGGAGGTATAGGTAACAGGTTAAATACAGCCAAGATTATGTTCAGGAATACTATAAATCCCAAAAGAGCTATCGCTGTCTCTGACAAAATTGAACCAAACAATCTGATAACCAGCGCGAAGGCCACAGCTATAGACAAATTCGAGATCGGGCCAGCAATGGCCACTTTAAGCGGCCCGTAGCGATAATCCTTATGCAGGTTGTAGGGATTGTAAGGAACCGGCTTGGCCCACCCTATAACCGGTAATCCACTTATCGCCAGCATAAGAGGCAATAAGAATGAGCCTATCGGGTCTAGGTGTTTCAACGGATTCAGCGTCAAACGACCTGCGTCTTTAGCTGTGCTGTCACCCAAACTTAAAGCTACTAGGCCGTGAGAAACCTCGTGAACTATGACCGAGAAAAGCAACACTATTAGTTGAAATATGATTATAATTATGGTATTCATATTCGGTAAAATGAGACAATGTGAAATATGCGGTAAGGGTTCAATTATGCGCGGGCACAGGATTAAGCTCCGTGCAACTAAGTATAACCCCCAACCCAAATCGCGAAAATATCCAAACATTCAGAAAACAGTAGGTCCGGACGGTCGGAAGATTAATGCCTGTACTCAATGTATTAAGACATTGAGTAAGACAGCTAAACTGTCAGCTTAAACTCTTGAGAAGGCGGAGTATAGGGTAGTGGTAGCCCGCATCCTTGGGGTGGATGTAGCTCCGGTTCAATTCCGGATACTCCGACACTACTAATAAAAAAGTAAAAGCGTCTCGAGTGTTGAGCTTGAGACGCCATATTGGAAGGCAAATGCCCTCCATCGCGCAGACGGCAGGATTCGAACCTACAACCCACTGATCCAGAGTCAGTTGCTCTAACCAATTGAGCTACGCCCGCGAATTCGAATTAGAAGATTAAGAACTGAGGAAGAGTTTATGCGATGGCTCTTGTTAATGTCAAGATCATGTAACCCATCATATGTTAGAATACTTATTGATGGATTTTAGTAACAAACACTGTATCCCCTGCGAAGGAGGCGTTAAACCTCTGAACGCTTCAATTGTGTCTGAGTATCTGAAAGATCTACCGGGCTGGGTATCAGACAACGCAATAATGATTAGGAAGGAATTCAAGTTTAAGGACTTTAAACAGGCGATGTCGTTCGTAAATAAGATAGCGGACGTAGCTGAAGCCGAAGGACATCATCCCGATATATATATTTTTTACAGTATGGTGCGTATCGAGTTAACAACGCATGCGATAGGCGGTCTATCCGAGAACGATTTTATTTTAGCGACTAAGATTAACAACTTGGTTGCTTGAAAAACTTGATTTTTAATTATTTTTGCATAGAATTGTTTGGAAATTAAACCAAACATATGCTTTCTTATACAGAATTGAAAAAAGGTGTAATTTTCGCTCTAGATGGCGAGCCATACGAAGTCGTGGACTCGGAATTTCTCAGAATGCAACAGAGAAAAGCCGTTGTAAAAACGAAAATCAGAAATCTTATATCCGGCAAACTGTTAGATAGGACATGGCAGGCCAGCGACTATTTTGAAGAGGTCGAAGTAGAGCATAAAGAGGCTAGCTTTATCTATACCAATCGCGGGGAGTACTGGTTCAACTATACAGACAATCCAAAAGAGCGCTTTAAGCTTAGTGAGGACACATTAAAAGATGCGGCATTGTTTCTCAAACCGAACACGAAAGTTGTTGCGTGGATATTCAAGGGCAACGTCATAAAAGTGGAGATCCCCATAAAAATGGAATTCGAGGTAACTGATGCGCCACCAGCCGTTAAAGGCAATACAGCCCAGGGAGGTACAAAGCTGGTTACAATC
>JAMCRA010000011.1:16576-31440 GCA_023380285.1 Bacillota bacterium | reverse complement strand
GCCTGAATCCAGTCTTTAAACGTTTTTTTCCGGGGGTATAGTTTAGAAGAGAGATGCAAGAGTCGGGCAATGTGTTAACTGTTTCTCGCCAACAACCGTCAGATCAGCCATGGAGGTGGATCATGATTCGTGTGAAGGGGCAAGATGCCGTTAATGAAGCTTTCTGGTATTTGGGAGAAAGCCCGAACCTGCCCAAGGCCGCTTTTTTCCGGCTGACACCGGAGGGAGACAAGCGAAAGATCTCTCCGGAAGAGATTCAAAAGCTTGTGGCAAGCAACCGGGCGCGTCCCCAGGAGTTTATGTGTGAGGTTCCCTGTGTGTGGGATCTGCTCCAGGGGTGTGAGAGCGATCGGGTTTCTTTTCCGCTTCCGGATTTGTCAATTTATCCGGGCACAAAAGTGGTCGTTGTGCAGAACCGATTTTTCGGAGCGGAAATCTGCCCGGGAAGCCGATGGTTCTCCATCAGTCGACCGGTTTATGACAGTGCTGTGCGCTGGGCGAAGGGAACTCCGGTCATCGAGCCCGAGTATTCCCAGGACGAATTCATGAACCGTCTTTTTCCGCGCACTTTTCTGAAACCCGGTGTCTGGCGGGGAGACTGCCATTCTTTGAAAGAATGCCGCCTGACGGGCGAGCATCTTCTTCAAATCTTTTCCCTGCCACATCTGCAGAATTCAGGGTGGGAGGACCAGCAGAAAGCTGCAGGGCGGGAAATATCCGAAGAATACGGGGATGGTCTTTTCTATGACCGGGTTCTCGAAGATGTCCGGTCGGCATGCCCAAAGGATTCTTTGGAGACCTTCCCATGACCCCCTCCGGGGACAGGGGTATCACGTTCGTGAAGGATGTTTTCTCCGGACTACCCTCGACAGGAGAAACTCTCTCAAGGGCAGGGGGAGAGAAGCCAAAAATCTTAAGGGCCAGGCCAGACCAGCAGGGAACGAGTAGACGGGTGTTTTTTTTCTGGCCGCCTTCAGAATGAGTCGGGCGGCTTTTTCCGGTTCCAGAACAAAGGGCATGGGATAGGGATTGTCCTGTGTCATCTCTGTTCGGATAAATCCGGGATTCACAAGTGTGAGGGTGACCCCATGCTGTTTCAAGTCGTACCGAAGGGATCCGCACCAGAGGTTCAGGGCCGCTTTTGATGCACAGTATCCTCCGGCTTCCGGGAGTGCAAGATAGGATGCAAGGCTGGATATGACAAGGATCGATCCACTCCGGTTGCCTGTCATTCCAGGAAGAAAAGGCAGGATTGTATTTCTTGCACCATGAAAGTTCGTCTCCATCACGTCCTCTTCACATCGATCTGTCATCCCTGCATATAAAGGCCCCCGTATCCCGGCGTTGGCAATCAGGCAATCGGGAACGCCGTAACGCTGTTGAAAGTCCATTCCCGCTTCTTGCAGAAAGGTTTTGTCACGGACGTCTCCCGTGTAGATCGTCACGTTGACCCCCTTTTTCCGGACTTCTCCGGCCAGAGATTCCAGGAGACTTGTTCGACGAGCCAATAACCCCATGGAGACACCGGGATGGGCGGATTCCAGGGCCAGGGCTTTTCCCAGACCAGAGGATGCGCCTGTCAGAAAAATCCGGGAGAAGAAAGGAGTGCGGGACGACGTTTTCTCCGGGGGAGTGTTCCCGGGAGATTCCGGATGGATTTCCATTCTTGACCTGGCCCATGATAAAGTTTCTGAAGTTGAGACAATTCACCCTGGCAAACGAAAATTCGTCTGCTGATGACCTGAAAGGCCCGAAATGCCGAAAAACCCCGTTCCATCCTTGCCTGTCGGGGAGGAGCAAGCCTCGAACAGCGCCCATTCCCGTTCCGGATTTGTCTCTCTGGTAGGACTCCCGAACTCCGGAAAGTCGACACTGGTCAATGCAATCGTTGGAGAAAAGATTGCGGCAACCTCACCCGTCGCCCAGACCACCCGAACCCTGATCCAGGGGATCCACACCACCACTCGCGGTCAGATTGTCTTCTATGATACGCCGGGGTTTCACCGTTTGTCGCACGCTTTCAACCAGCTCATGGGGACTGTGGCGAGAGAAGCTCTTCTTTCGGCCGATGTTGTCGTCTGGGTCGTGAGTCTCGATCCTTTGCCGGGCCCGCAGGATGTGGAGAAAATGCGGCAGATTCTTCTTCCCGCTCTCGGGGGGAGACCGTTGGTGATCGCCGCGACAAAAATGGACCGGGCAAAGCCCCAGGGGATGATTCCACGCCTTCTGGAAATTGAAAAATGGGGGTTCCCGGGTGAAATCATACCGGTTTCCGGTTTAAAAGAAAAAAATCTTGACCGGTTTCTCAATCTTCTCTTTGACCTTCTTCCTGCAGGAGAGCCCGTCTTCGACCGGGAATGGTACACAAGCCAGACCGTCCGTCAGTTGGCGCGCGAGTATATTCAGGAAAAAATTTTCTTGCAGCTGAGAGAGGAAGTTCCCCATCAGGCAGCTGTATTGATCGAAGAGTTTGAGGAACCGCAATCCCCGGGCGAAATTACGCGAATCACGGGTTCTATTTTTGTCGAACGACTCTCCCAGAAAGGCATTCTGATCGGACAGAAGGGAGAGAGGATCCGTGAAATCAGCCAGGCAGCCAGGAAGGATATCGAAAGACTTGTGGGAGGAAAAGTTTTTTTGCGTCTGGATGTGCGCGTTTCCGAAGGTTGGCGTGAAAATCCCGGTATGCTTCGGGAGCTTGGATATATGCCCGAATAACGAGGAGACTCCTTGGAGCAGTATGCCCTGGTTCTGCGGTCGGTCCGATATCTTGAGTCCGACAGGGTGGTGACCTTCTTTTCCAGGGAAGAAGGAGTTCTTACAGGATTTGCCCGGGGAGCGACGGGGATGTCAAACCGTTTTGGAGCTTCCCTGGAACCCCTGACTCTTTCAACAATACTCGGAAGGTTCCATCTCGAGGGAACTCTTTACCGGATCCATAAAGCGTCTATTGTGAACCCGTTCTCGTACGTCAAATCTGACCTGGACCGATGCTACTGGGCGGGAATGGGGATCCGTCTTTTATTGGGACTTCTTCCTCCTGCCTTGCCGGAACCGCCTGTTTTTGATCTTGCGGTCAATTATCTGGAACTCCTCTCGGCCCAAAAGATCTCGCCGGCTTTTGCCTGGATCCGTTTTGCGGCATCCGCGCTGGACCTTCTTGGATACCAGATCCGGGCAGATGACTGCAGCCTTTGCAAAGAATCTCCCTTCGGAAATTCCCTTTTTTATTATCCAATGGATGGAAGGGTCCTGTGTTCCCGTTGTCTCGAGAATCCCGGAAGGATGGAAGTGGGACTGAAAGTGGAAGTGAGGGTCTTGCGCTTTCTTGATGGAATTGCGAGAAACGGGGGGGAGATTCCAGCGGATACCCCGATTCTGAGCAGGTCGGTTGAGTTTCTGGATCGGATCCTGTCCTGTCGGGTGAAGGACTGGCGAACGATCGATTCCCTGCCGGTCCGTATTGTCTAGCCTTCCAGGGAATATCGGGGCGAGCGTGAGAATGCTTGCTTATATCAGAACTGAAAGAAGTGAATTCCTACCGATGTGATGAACATGATCAAGGGACCAGACCCTGATGGCTGATAAGCCCCAAAAGCCAGTGGCATCACTCCAACACGCTCTTCAAGAAAAAATTCCTTCAGACTGAACCCCCCGCCAATTTCCGCGTATGGCTCCACTTCCGGATGGTCTGCTCCATAGGAAAATTCAAATCCGGGACCGATGCCGCCCGTTAAAAAGAATGTGTTTTTCTTGCGCGTCCGGTAGATGACATGGGAAAAGCCGAACGTGACAGGAACGACAGAGACAATTCCGCCAGTATTGGGCTCGAATGTTACCGTATTCGGGCCGGGATTGGTTCCCGTCGGGAAGACCTGAATGCCGGCGGAAAACATGGCATCCCAGTCCGGAAGGACCTCCCAGAGCAAGCGGATGTCTCCTCCCCCGCCAATGATGCCGGCATTTTGAAGGGGAGAGACAGGAGCAATTGTCATGTCTCCCAGAAATTCAAGATCAACGGCTGAGACTTTCTGTGGGGCAAGAGAAAGCAGGGCAAGAACAAGGATGAGGGCGGGGATTCCTGGTCGCATGCCTGTTTTTCGAAAAATGAAAAAACGTTTGCACTGCCGGAAGAATTTTGCAGAAAACCGCGAAGAAATCAGAATCAAGGGACCTCCGCCCGGTCACGAAAAAATCTCATCCGGGCTGGTAGCAATCTTTTCGGGTTGAGAAAGGGTTGTCCCGATCGAAACATAGGAATACGGTCCGGCAGTGCCCCAAAACCACAGATCACAAAAAAGAAAGCCGGAGAAAAACACGATGAAAGAGGGGCGTGCTTTCCATAGAACAATCCCGGAATTTTTGCAGGTCTGGGGTTAAAAGTCAAAATAGACCCCGAGAGAAACGTAGTGTTCTTTTTCGAACAGAAGGTCTCCCATATAAGAATAGCCGTTGTAAATGTCGATGGCCGGACGGATTTGCAGGTAGGACCCCGGACGATGGAAAAGAAGTCCGAACTGAAGGTCTTCGTCCGGTGTATAGCCGTTTATGCCCCGGGCTTCCAGATTGAAGGCCAGATATCCTCTTGCGGATAAGGAAGGGATCTCCGGAGAATAGGCTTCGATGCCTCCCAGAACGGTGGTCGAGTCTTCCATGGTGGGATAGAAGTAGAGTCCGAAGACCCGATACTCGGCTCCACCGTATATCCGGATGTTGGGTGTGATGTCCCAGGAGGGGATGACCTGAAGAATTTCATTTCCGAAATCCGAAATTTTCGAAATATGCATCAGGGTTGTGTAGTTGTACCCTGTGTGGGAACTTTCGTGGTAGAAAAAGACTCTTCCCGAGAAGGAGTGATATCGAAAGGTGACCGGAACTCCGATGACATAGTCTGCATCTTCAAGGAAAGTGGAGGATTGGATGATAGAAAATCGGGAGAAGCTGGCCCCCATCACCCCAACTTGAACGGATTCGTTGATGCCCTGGGTCGGGGATTCCCAGCGGGCGACTCCAATATCCGCACCAAAATTTCCGTTAAACTGAATGAACGGCTGATTGGAAAGGGTGAGAAAATTGATGGATGTCGTTGGCTGACGAGGATCGGCGAGGAGAGGGGTAAACGGATCCTGGTTCGGAAGAAGTGTCAGTTTCCACGGCCCTCCGGAATTTTGGCTGCCCGTTGTCGAGGAAGATGCGGAAACGGTCTGGTTCAGGTCCTGATCCAGAGTGACGGTATCGGCGGGAGGGGCCGGATAGCCCACAGACGAAAAAGGGGACAGGGTTACCATGACTCCGAGAAGAGCGCTTGCACCCAGTTGTTTAATGTTTCTCCAGTGCTCACCGAAACAAGATTTTTTTTTGGAATCGATCCCCATCAGAATGAATGATTTCCCCGGAAAAAGGCCTTTGGAAGATATGGGCAGTTATTATGTCTCTTGCTGATCGGAAGTGCTTGGTGAATCGTACGGGAAGCAGAATGCACTCCGGGAAATACGGAAATACATGGATGTTGTTTTTTCTTGCCAATTGGTGTCTGCTGTCCGTCAATACATCATCACACAACCGACCACACTCTCTCTGAGATCAGAACAAAAAATCATACTATGGGAGAATGTGAAAGATTGTCCAGTCCTTTCCGGTTCAGCCGTCGAAAGACCGTTTCCGGAGTGTTCGGGTTTAAAAAAAGAGGAAAAGGAAAAGATGAGTGACAGACCGCGCATCATACTCCGTAAGGGAGAGGACAGACGGGTCCGTTCAGGCCACCTCTGGGTTTTCAGCAATGAAATCGAGCGTCCGGATAATGTTCCGGCAGGGTTGGTGGATGTCTACGGAAACGGAGGAGCATACCTCGGAACAGGCATGTTCAACCCGCACACCCTTCTTGCGGTTCGACTCCTGAGACATGGACGCTTTCAGGACTTTGGAGAGTACCTTGAAAAACAGATTGAGGAAGCCATCCGGTTGCCCGTGCGACAGTTTCGTGAAGGGGACGCCGCCGTTCGTCTGATTCATTCGGAAGGCGATGGGCTTCCGGGACTGATTGTCGACAGGTTTTCTCACTGGCTGTCCATCCAGATCACGACGCGTTTGATGGAAGAATACCGCAAAACGATTCTGGATATTCTTCACCGAATGCTGGCACCGCAAGGAATCCGGACGGACAACGCTTTGCCGGCCCGCCTCACGGAAGGGCTTTCGACGGATCAGGACGAATTTTGGGGAGATGTTCCCGAGACGCTGACCGTTCCGGTGGGTGGTGCCATGATGCGTTTTCCCTTCCGGGCCGGACAAAAAACGGGTCTTTTTTTGGATCAGAAAGACAATGTTCGTGCCTTGGCAAAGTATTTTTCGGGACAACGTCTTCTGGACGCCTTTTCTTACGTGGGGGGATGGTCTGTGGGTGCAGCCCTGGCGAATGCCGCGTCTGTGGTTGGTCTGGACAATTCGATAAACGCACTGGAGTGTTACGAGGAAAACCTTTCTCCTTTCGCTTCCAGGATTTCCGTATCGACAATTCGCGCGGATTTTTTTGACTGGGCCACAAAAGCTCTTCACAAGAGAGAGGAATTTGATGTTGTTGTGTTGGACCCGCCTGCTTTTATCAAAAGCCGGAAGAAAAAGGAGGAAGGACTGAAAGGCTACTACACGGCGAACGAGCTTGCCGCCTCCCTCGTAAGGCCGGGGGGGATCCTTGTGAGCTGTTCCTGTTCTGCTCTCCTGGAGTGGGAAGACCTGTTCGGTATCCTCAGAAATGTGTTGCGTAAAAAAAAGAAGACGGCAAGGCTCATTTATCAGGGACGGGCGGCGGCGGATCATCCGCGTGTCCTGGCGATGCCCGAGACAGACTACCTGAAATGTGTTGCCCTAGTACTTTAGGGGTTTTCCATCCACGGAAGCCCGGATGGCTTGATCCTGCCGGGAGAACCGTCTTTCGTCGTCGTGTGTGTCCGTCAAAGCCGGTCACTCCGGCAGTCGATTGACCATAACGCTTGAGTCAAAGTAGAATGACAAGATTGATCATTTTGTCAGATGAATTCACAGGGAATTTGGCCCCTCTTCACGGAAGGCTTTATGGAAAATCAGACGTCGACCAGTCTCCTTCACATCCGTAACCTCGCGATCATTGCCCATGTTGATCACGGAAAGACCACTCTTGTTGACAAGCTTTTGCAGCAGGGAAATGTCTTCCGGGCAAACGAGCAGGTGGAAGAAAGGGTCATGGATTCGAACCAGCTCGAAAAAGAGCGGGGTATCACGATTCTTGCCAAGAATACCGCCGTTCACTACCTGGACTACAAGATCAATATCGTCGACACCCCCGGACATGCCGATTTTTCCGGAGAAGTCGAACGGATCCTGACCATGGTGGACGGAGTCCTGCTCGTTGTGGATGCCTTTGACGGTCCGATGCCACAGACCCGTTTCGTTCTGAACAAGGCCCTCTCTCTTGGCCTGAAACCCATTGTTGTCCTGAACAAGATAGACCGTTCAGACGCACGCCCTGTCGAAGCCTTGAACGATGTCTTCAATCTCTTCATCGAGCTTGGTGCGACAGATGAGCAAATGGAGTTTCCTGTCGTCTATGCTTCTGCCAAAAAAGGATTTGCAATGCGGGATCTTGCTCAAACCAGTGAAAATCTGATTCCGCTTTTCGAAACCATCATCAGTCATATTCCGCCTCCCGAAGCAGACCTGTCCGGACCTTTTCTGATGCAGGTCACCAGTCTTGAGTATGATTCCTATATTGGTCAGATGGCTTTGGGCCGGGTTGTACGCGGAAAGGTGTCGGTCGGGGAAACCATCGGTCGGGTTGTTGGGGGAGAACTGAAAGAAAAAGGCAAAATTAAAAAGCTGCTTTCTTTTGAAGGCCTTAAAAAAGTTGAAGTCGAAACAGTCCAAGCGGGAGATATTGTTCTTTTAGCCGCATTTCCCGACCTTCGCATCGGGGAAGTCTTGTCCGACGTCAATACGATTGGAGAGCTTCCGCCCATCGAAATTGGTGAACCGACGATCTCGATGGAATTTCTCGTGAACAACTCGCCTTTTGCCGGTCAGGAAGGAAAATTTGTCACGTCCCGGAACCTTCGCGACAGACTTTTTCGGGAAATCAAGTCGAATGTCGCCCTTCGTGTGGAGGAAACCGACAGCCCTGATTCTTTCAAGGTTTCCGGAAGAGGGGAGTTGCATCTCGGCATCCTGATCGAAACAATGCGGCGGGAAGGCTATGAGTTCCAGGTCTCAAGACCCAAGGTTCTTTTCAGGGGAGAAGGGGCACAAAGACAGGAACCATACGAGTATCTTGTCATTGATGTTGCCGAGGAATATGTCGGGACCGTTATTGAAAAGCTTGGGCCGAGAAAAGGGGAAATGCTGAACATGGCCCCACAGAAAGATGGTCATGTTCGTCTCGAGTTTCTTATTCCCGCAAGAGGACTCCTTGGATACCGGAGTGAGTTTCTCTCCGATACGCGTGGAACGGGTCTTTTGACTCATACGTTCCATGGGTACGGGGAATACAAGGGAGATATTCCGGGCCGGAATAATGGTGCGCTCATTTCGATGGAAACGGGTGAGACGGTTGCCTATGCCCTGGAAAATGTTCAGGAACGCGGAGTTCTCTTCCTTGGAGCAGGGGTCCGTGTTTATGAGGGAATGGTGATTGGAGCGCATTCACGTCCGACGGATCTGGCTGTCAATCCCTGCAAGAAAAAACATCTGACGAACATCCGTTCGTCGACGGCTGAAGACGCCATTACCCTTACTCCTCCGCGTCACTTGAGTCTCGAGCAGACGCTTGAATTTCTGGAGGATGATGAACTTCTGGAGGTCACTCCGGAAAACCTCCGGATCCGAAAGAAACTCCTGACAGAAAACGAGCGCAAACGTTCATCCAAAAAATAGGGGGATCTGGATGCTCTGTCTGGAAAAAAAACGAACAGTGATGGTCCTTGCCTCAGTCTGCCTTTTTTTTCTGGGGTTTATTGGCATACCGCTTACAGGAGGAATGACCTTGGCGAACGCAGATGAAACAGCAAAACCGACTCTTCCTCCGGGAGAGTATGCGGAATTTGATACCTCGATGGGAACGATTATTTGTCAGCTTTTCCCCCAGTCAGCTCCCCACACAGTCGAAAATTTTGTGGGACTGGCGGAGGGCACAAAAGATTTTCAGGACCCTCAGTCGGGAAAAATGGTCAAGCGCCCTTTTTACGATGGACTCGTTTTCCATCGTGTCATCAAGAATTTTATGATTCAGGGAGGAGACCCCCTCGGAAATGGGACTGGCGGTCCAGGATATCAGTTTGACGATGAAATCGATGCTTCACGGGATTTTTCTCATAAAGGTGTGCTGGCGATGGCAAATGCCGGTCCGAATACAAATGGAAGCCAGTTTTTTATAACGGTGGCCCCGGCCCCATGGCTGAACGGCAATTATTCGATCTTCGGTCAGGTGGTTTCAGGGCAGTCCGTGGCGGATAAAATTTCCGAAGTTGCGACAGACCGCCGGGACCGTCCCCAGACTCCGGTTGTCATCCAGCACGTAAAAATCTTTCGGGTCAATCCCTGATCCGGAAGATGTGATGGGTGCAGAGACTTCGACGGAATCACCCAGAAACCCATCAGGGGACGCCATGGAAGTTCTTTTTATGGGAACAGGGGCGTCGACGGGCGTCCCTATGATTGGTTGCGATTGTTCTGTCTGCCAGTCTTCTGACCCAAAAAACGAGCGCACCCGCTCATCGATTATGGTCCGGGTGGACGGAAAAAATATTCTTGTAGACACCTCCCCTGATCTTCGTATCCAGTCTCTGAAAAATCACATCAAGCGTATCGATGCTGTCATTTTTACCCATCCCCACGCCGATCATATCCTGGGAATAGACGAGCTCCGGACGTTTAATTTTTGGCAGAAGGAAGAAATTCCAGTGTTTGCCGATCCGGAAACATTGGGAACTGTCATGAAGATGTTCCCCTATGCTTTTTCGGAGGAAAACCGGGGAGGGCTGACGCGGCCTCGTCTGGCTCCCAGGGAAATCGTGGGAGCCATGAAAATCAATGAAATTCAGGTGACTCCTTTTCCGGTCAAGCATGGCCCGGTTTATAATCACGCCCTGCGTCTTGATGATTTGGTGTATCTCACGGATTGCAACGAAGTATCGGACGAAGGCATGGAAGTGATGAAGGGAGTGGACACCCTCATCATCGGGGCGGTGCTTTATGAACCCCATGCTTCTCATTTTGGAATATGGCAGGCGTTGGATCTGATTGAAAGAGTTCAGCCGAGGCAGGCGTTCCTGACGCACCTTTCTCACCGGATCGATTACAACGAATTAACCACTCGCCTTCCGTCGGGTGTCCAGGCTGCATTCGACGGATTAACGGTTTCTCTCCCCCGGCGGAAGATTCCCGTCGCCTCCTAGCTCGGTGGTCGTGTCTCCAGACAAGCCTGAATCAGCTGTTCGGCCAGAGGAACGATGGCGCCGACATCCTTGCCATATCCATCGGAACGAATTTCTTCTGCAAACCGTGGAGTGACAACCGCTCCGCCGATCATGACCTTGTACGGAAGGTCCCGTTCGTGAATTGTATCGATGGCCAGTTTCATCTGCATCATGGTTGTTGTCATGAGTGCGCTGAGAGCAACAATCTGGGCCTGGTGTTCCCTGGCGGCGTCCAGAATGGTCTCTAGCGGGACATTTCGGCCCAGGTCGATGACGTTAAATCCGAAATTCCGCAGCATCAGGATGCAAATATTTTTTCCGATATCGTGAATATCCCCTTTCACAGTCGCAAAGACAATTGTCCCCTTTTTTTCTACGGGACCGTCGCTTTCAAGATAGGGCTGCAGAACTTCGACACCTTTTTTCATGGTATCCGCCCCGGCGATCAGATGAGGAATAAACTTGATCCGCTGTCCGAAGAGATCTCCCAAATGCCGGATAGCAGGCGTCATGTGATCCAGAAAGATGGCGAAGGGAGACTCCCCTTCGGCCAACGCCTTCTGGACGAGTCCGCTAATCGATTCCCGTTCTCCCTCTTCAATTGCTTTGCGAATGGCTTCCACGGTTGTCAGTGGCTTTTGAGGCTGATTCTTCTGGGTGGGGCTGGCGTCCTTTGCGTCAGGAGAGGCCCATTGAGCCGATTTGTCAATATAAATCCGGCAGTCCGGATCGCGCCCTGCAAAGACGCTTGCGGCGGCCACTGTCTGGTGAAGAACCGTGTCATAAGGATCACAGATGGCCGCGTCCAGACCGGCTCCAATCGCCATGGCCAGAAAGTTGTCGTGAACAAGTTTTCGCGCCGGAAGACCGAATGACACATTGGAAAGTCCCAGAATCGTCGGGAGACCGAGTTCCTGTCGGATCAACCGGATCGTTTCCAGAGTCTGCCGGGAGGCTTCCTGAACGGCAGAGACTGTCAGGGCCAGGGTATCAAAGATGAGGTCCCGGGGGGACAATCCGAGATCGAGAGCCCGCCGCAGGATTTTTTCTGCGTTCTTCAGACGGTCTGTGGCTTTTTCAGGAATATCATCCCCGGAAACAAGACCGATGACGGCAGCCCCGTATTTCTTGATGATCGGCAAGACCTCTTCCAGCCGCTCCTCTTCCGCGTTCACGGAGTTCACGAGTGCCCGGCCGGGATAGACCTTGAGTCCGGACTCCAATGCTGAAGCATAGGAGGAGTCGATGACGATCGGCAACTGGACAACGTTCTGGATTGCCGTAAGGGCCTTTGCCATCATTTCGGCTTCGTTGACAAGGGGAACGCCGACATTGACGTCAAGAGCTCCCGCCCCGGCTTCCATTTCCTTGCGGGCTTCGGCGACGATCAAATCCGTCTGTCCCGCTGCAATGGCCTCCGAAAATTTTTTCTTTCCTGTCGGGTTGATTTTCTCTCCGACAATCAGGAAAGGAACACCCGGACCGACAAGGGTCATGTGGGTTCGCGACGAGATTTTCATGAGGGTCGGTGCAGGACGGGAGATGGGGGAAATTCCCTTCAGCATGCGAGACAGGAGACGGACATATTCCGGGGTTGTACCACAGCATCCGCCAATAATATTTGCCCCCGCCTCGACAAACTGCGGGGCAAAGCGGGCAACGTCTTCGGCGTTTGCGGGGTATACGGTATGGCCGTCCCGATGGACAGGAAGTCCGGCGTTTGGTTCGACTGCAATGAACGTGGACGTGGTCTGCCCCAGTCTTCGGACAACGGGGACCATCGCTTCCGGGCCGACCGAACAGTTTAGACCCAGAATCTCCACTCCGAAGCCTTCCAGAACGGAGGCCGCTGTCTCGGGATCCGAGCCGGAATCCGTGATTCCGTCATTATTAAAAGTCATGAGGGCCATGACCGGGATTCTGTTTCCAACGGCTTCCCGGACACCAATCAGGGCCGCGCGCATTTCCTGGATGTCGAACATCGTTTCAATGGCGATCAGATCGACGCCGGCTTCGAGAAGGATTCGTGCCTGTTCGTAAAAAATACCGATGGCATCGTCGAAGGGAAGGTCTCCAAATGGAGCGATCGTTGTCCCCGATGGGCCAATATCTCCCGCAACATAGGCTTTTCCTCTCGACGCCCTTCTGGCCATCTCGACGCCGGCCTCGTTGATTTCACGAATCTGGCCTTCCGCGTCGTACTCGCGGAGGCGAAGGCGGGAGCTTCCAAAAGTATTTGTCAGGATGATATCCGATCCAGCCTCGACATATTCACTGTGAACTTGCTGGATATCCTGGGGGCGTTCCAGGTTCCAGAGGTCCGGGGCATATCCTGGCGGAAGTCCGCGGGACTGAAGAAGTGCTCCCATGGAACCATCAAGTAACAGGATCTCGTTTTTCAGTCTTTCCAGAAGTGGTTTCACCCTTCGTCCTCGATTTCATCTGCGTTGTCTTGTTTGACAGCTCCCTTTTTTTTCTCCGGAACATCCAGAGTTCTTTCCCATCCAATGACTGCCGATACGGAAAGACGGGGAATCATGATGTAGGATTCGGTAATGGAGACCCCAATTTTGTGCGCCTGTGTGAGCTCCATGACCTCTTTTTGCGTTGAGAGGGGCCAGTCGCCATATCCGACGCCAAAGCGAAATGTCCGGCCGTACCCGAAACGCTTGGCTTCTTTTTCAATCGAACGGTCGACAAGAATTCCCATGTAATCCGCCATCCAGGCTCCGACTCTTTCCAGAAAAAAGGAGTAGGCGGGTTCATCCGAAGCAAGCTGGTCGACGCGATTCTCGAGATCGGGACCGATCGTTGCAACAAGCAAAGAGGCAAAGTCACAATAGCGGAGCAGTTTTTCCATTTTTTCGCCGACGAAAAGCGTAGAACTTTCCCGGGTCAGCACTCTTTTGTCTTCTCTGCCTGTCAGTGCAAGGGTCCGGTAAACACCTTTCCCCTGGATCAGTCGGTAACCTTCGTCAATGGCTTTCTGAATCTGGTGGGCGAGTCCAGGTTCATCCAGCTCTTTCAGAGCGGACTTTCGGGGGATCCTCATTTCCCGGAGGATCTGCCTTTCTTCGATTTCGAAAGGGATATTGTTAAAGAAAACAGGAGATCCGATCCGCATGGAAGGCATATGTTCTCCCTGGGTTACCGGGAACCGGAGAAAAAGGAAAAAACAGAGGAAGAAAACAAGCGGGAAAGAACCACCAACGCCATGAAGGAAAGCACACTTGCTGAGCGAGACAGACCGGGAAAGAGGAAAAAACAATTCCTCCTTCCCGCAAGTCTGCATGTAATCCGGCTATGCTCCAACTTGATCCGCAGCGACCGGGTTGTGCTTCGACTGACGTGGGTCAATCAGTGTCTGGCCCTGAGCTTCTCTCCGAATTTCTTCGTTGATATGCATGGAGCAGAATTTGGGCCCGCACATGGAGCAAAATTCGGCCGATTTAAAGGTTTCGTGAGGTAATGTTTCATCGTGCATGCTTCTGGCTCTGTCCGGATCGAGGGAGAGCTCGAACTGCCTGTTCCAGTCAAAAGAATAACGTGCTTTGGAAAGCTGGTCGTCCCTGTCCCTGGCTCCCGGTCGATGGCGCGCCACGTCGGATGCATGTGCTGCGATCTTGTAGGCGATAATGCCGTTCCGGACGTCTTCCAGGTCGGGAAGGCCCAGGTGTTCTTTCGGAGTGACATAGCAGAGAAGGGCTGCTCCCGCTGTCCCGGCAGCTGTGGCTCCGATTGCCGATGTAATATGGTCGTATCCCGGGGCTATGTCTGTCACGAGAGGGCCCAGAACATAGAAGGGAGCCTCATGGCAGAGTTCCTGTTGCTTTTCAACATTCATCGCAATCTGGTCGAAGGGAACATGGCCAGGACCCTCGATCATGACCTGAACATCCGCTTCCCATGCCCTAAGTGTCAGTTCCCCAAGGACCTTCAGTTCCGCAAACTGGGCTTCATCGGACGCATCGGCCAGACAACCCGGACGCAGTCCATCCCCGAGAGACAGCGTCACGTCGAATTCCCGACAGATCTCCAGTAATTCATCAAAATGAGTGAAGAGGGGATTTTCTTTCTTGTGGTGCATCATCCACTGGGCCATCAGGGACCCCCCACGACTGACAATCCCGGTGATCCGATTCTGGGTCAGGGGAATGAAATCCGCAAGGATACCCGAGTGAACAGTCATATAGTCGACGCCCTGTTCGGCCTGGAAACGGATAACGTCAAGCAGGTCTCTCTCCGACAGGTCCATCGGGTCGCCGACGCGCTGAATCGCTTCATAAATCGGGACGGTACCGATCGGAATGGGCGAACGTCGCATAATCGCTTCCCGGATTTCCGGAATTTTTGGTCCCGTGGATAAATCCATTGCTGTATCCGCCCCGTATTTGATGCAGGCATCAAGCTTCGCAATATTCC
>JAMCRA010000011.1:0-16566 GCA_023380285.1 Bacillota bacterium | reverse complement strand
ACAACGGAGGGGCGGCGGAGTTTCCGATATTTGCATTGATTTTGCAGGAAATGCCAATTCCAATACCCATCGGTTCCAGTTCGGGGTGCCGGATATTGGCTGGAATGATCAGACGTCCCCGGGCCACCTCGGACCGGATGAATTCGGGAGAGACGTTTTCCCTTTTGGCAACGTAGAGCATCTCTTCCGTGGTGATTCCTTTTCTGGCGTAATGCATCTGGGTGACAACGCCACGCCGGTTTTTCACCCACTCCTGTCTCATCTCTGAGCCTCCGATCATCATATATGGGAGTTTCGTTTGAAGCCATTAAAGCATCCGGCTGAGGACAGGGGGTCTCGCCGGACGCAGATGACAGGATTCGATCTGGATCCGTACTGTATCTGGCAAGGTTTAACTAAGCCGAGAGTTTACCATTTGGCGATTTTATTATGCGTGTTCTGGGTCTGTCAATTTTTCTCTTTGTATGAGATCCGGAAAATGGCCCCTGGCAATCTTTAAGGAGATACGACAGCCTCTTCTTCGGTTTTTTGTTCCGAAGGACTGACCGTCACGGCGGATATGCCCCTTCCGTCCCAGGAGAGAAGAAAGTCGTGCGGACCCGGTTCGTTTTCAAAAGTTGCTCGGATTTTAGTCAGGGCGGGGAGAAACTGGGACTGGAGCTTTCGATCGAGACCATCCATGCCGCGCCGGGAAATATCGAGTTTTGACGTCAGCTGCTCAAAGAGACCTGGTTCAACCGAAAGGGTCCCCGGAAAGGGAATATTGCGGGAGAAATCATGCAGAATTTTCGTCGCTGTCTGCCGAAGAATGGTGTGAATGTCCTCCGTGGAGTATTCGGGAAAGGGCAAGATCAGGTCGACGTGCTGGAGGAACGGCGGCTGAAAAAGGGGGAGATAGGCCAATCTTCTGTTGTTGTTCCGGACGGCCTGAATCATGACGTCGGGACGGCTCCAGGGCTCTACCTGAGCAAAGTCCTGGGGAGAGAACAATGTTGAGGCAAGGACAAAAATACTGTCGGAAATATCTCTGGTCTTTTCCCCCCACGAAAGGCGACCGGTCTTGAGAACCGGTAAAAGAGCGTTCCAGAGGCTGGGATGTGCTTTTTCCACATTGTCCATATAGAGGAGACGTCTGGGGTCCTGATGGAAGACTTCCCACAGATCATCAGGAACGGGAGGGTTCGTCGGTGCCGGGGACGCGGATTTTTTCAGGAATTGTTCTGCGAAAAAAAGCTCGTCAAACAGACTCATATCCCGGTACACAAAAGCCTCTGGTTTCTTGTAGACCTGTCTGGATAGAGCTTCAGCCAGGAACTTTCGGCCACTCTGGGGCGGGCCCAAAAAGAAGAAGGTTCCGCTGAGGGCAGACCCGTCCTTTCGGATTTTCAGCCGCCCTGTCTCAAGAGTTGCCAGGATTTCGTTTTGTAGGGATTCCCGCCCAAAGTAATCCCGGATAGGCGGTGGGAGCTCTTCCGGAAGAGTGAGGGCGAACGTGGATTTGTCTGTTTGATTTTTGTCGTCCGAAGAGTTTTCCATGAATGGGGAGGACCCGGTAAAGAGATGGAAGCGTGAAAAATCAATATTATCCGACGAGAATCCCTCCAGTAGCTTTTCCATGGCGTAGGCTTCAACATCCTGAAGAAATTCTTTCTGGATGTCTCCGATCTCGATCACGCGTGAAAACTTCCGGAGGATCATGGGATCGATATCGTTGATCCCGGATGTCCCGCAGATGAGCCAGAATTGTCGCTCCTGGAGAACCTGGGAAAGCTCGATCACCTTCTGGTTGTAAATTTCGCCGTGATAACTGAAATGGGAAAGCTGGACCCTGGGAAAGAGAACTTCAAGAGGGTCGACAAAAAGAACGGCCGGCCGGAGTTTTTTGTTCTGAATGACGAAGTTGCGGAAAGTGCCTAGGCTATCCCGGGAAAACTCCTTCTGGGAAACGGAAGCGAAGTGATAGTTTTCTCTTTGCGCAAGGGTCTGTGCGAGCTTCTGTCGCAAACTTGGAGATTTTCCCACAATAAGCAAGGACTCGCTCGTGTGGCGCTTTTGTTTCAGAATCTTTTCAGAAGCGTTGATGATGAGCGCAGGAGCAATGGCTTCTTCGGTGAGCCGGGCACGGACAGCTTCCATGGGTTCCAGTGTCGGATCCTGCCAGCCTTGCATCTTCCGACGAATGGAAACGTCGATGTCCAGCTGACGGAGAGATCTTCGGAGGGAACGGGCACTTTTGATGCTCCGCAGAAGAACGTCATCGATATCCTCAGGGGAAAATCCTTCCATCATCTCTGCCAATTTGAACAAGTCATACCCGTCGATCATGTCGAGGGTCAGAAGGGGCACCTGCCCGGGAAGAATCTCGTTTTGACGGGCGACTTCCCGCAGGGCGAGCCGGAGGAATGTTGTTCGGGTTGGCGTATCGGCTTCTCCTGTTCCGATGACCCAATGCACCACCGGTGGAGTTTTGAACTCTTCCGGAATGTCGTCGATCTGATGTGCGTTCATGACAACCAGGGCGTGTTTGTTCATCAGAAGACGAAGAAGTATTTTTTTCAAACTTTCTCTCTCTGGTTGCGAGAGGGAAGAGACGGAAGCTTCGAAGTCGGTGATATGCAGAAGGACCGGTTTGTAAAGATGAATCTTGTAGAGAGTATTCCGCAGCTCGTGTTCCGCGGTAGAGAGAGAGAGTCCCCTTAGAGAAGCGAGTTCGAACGTCATGTAGGCCCTTCCTGACTCTCCGGCCAGGGCTCGTGCAAAAATATGGTTGGCCTTGACGGAAGGTCCCCACAGGAGAATTCCGTTTTTTTGCGACCGGAAGAGGGACCGGGCGCTCAAATGAGCCGAGTAGGCTTCGATCAGGGCCATTCTGGTCGGATTATTCCTGGGAAAGACGGAAAGCGTATCTTCCGGAACACTGTAGGAAGAGGGCGGCGTTTTTTTCCGAAACGCCCCCGACAGATGAAAGGTGCTGACCAAAGAGAAGGAGACAGCTCCGAGAAGCCAGGAAAGGCCGGTTCCGATCGAAAGAAGTCCGGCAACGATGGAAATGGGCTTTAGCAGGGTACCGGTGACAAGAAAGAACCCGCCGGCCATGATGCATGTGTCCCAAAAATGATAGGCCTGATCCTTGAGCCGAAGCCGATTGGGAATCAGGTCGACTTTGCCGGGCCCGGTTTCCTGTCGAAAGTTGCCGGGAATCATCAGGAAGAGAAACTGGGAAAGCATGGTGATGGTCCCGGTCAGCCACAGGAAGCCAGACAGATAAGGCATCATGCCGATGGTAAAGAATCCTGAAAGAATGAAAATGGCCCCGACAAGAGACCATTGAAGAATGTAATACAACGGAGGGGCGGCGGAAAAAGGGATCTTCCCCTTCTTTTTTTCCGGAAGGGGCTTTCCAAAATTGCTGCCGGCAAGGAGAAGGATCGTTGCATAGGTGAGGAGAACCGTCGCCATGACGAGTGCCGACAACAGAGGGTATGCGTTAAACCAGGGATCGACGACCGACCGAAAAAAGGAGGTTGCGATCACCCAGCCGACGCCGGCAAGGACCATCATGATGCTGAGGATCACGACGAACTCCCGGGCGGAGCATCCTGTTTGTCACGGAGGGAGTGGTAGATTGAAGTTGCCAGAGCCACGGATAGTCCAGCGTTTTGCACAATCTCTTCGATCGTTGCTTCCATAAGGTTTTTTACCGATCCGAAAGACTGGAGAAGTTTTTTTTCTCTTGCCGGCCCAACGCCGGGAATATGCAGAAGCCGGGAGTGTGTGAGATACTCTTCTCTTAATGTCCGGTGATACTTTATCGCGAAACGGTGGGCTTCATCGCGCAAGCGGACAAGAAGATGTGTGACCGGGTGGTGTCCGGGAAGAATGAGCGGCGTATCCTGTCCGGGAAAAAAGATTCGTTCGGACTTGTTCTTGTTCGTTCGTTCCTTGGCGAGGGATACAACACGCCGCCTGGCATCGTCATGCCCCATTTCCTCAAGTGTCCGGACGCAGGCATCAAGCTGAAGCGGTCCTCCATCGATTACCAGAAGATCCGGGAGCGGATTTTCTCTGTATTGTCGCTCCATCACCTCGCTCAACATTTTGAAATCGTCCTGGCCTTTTTCGTAGCGAATCCGGAACTTTCGGTAAAGCGATTTTTCCGGTTTCCCGTCCTGGAAGGTGACGAGAGAGGCGACAGGAAGAAGGTCTCCAGTGTTGGAGATGTCCACACAGCATAGAAGTCGCGGGGGACGATCCCTTTTCAGGAGAGATCGGGCCTCGTCGAGTACTTCTGTCGAGTTGAGCGATCTCTTTTCGCGGGCATTTAACGCCTCTTCCGCATTTTCCCTGACCAGATCCAGAATCATTTTTTTGTCCCCTCTCTTTGGAGAGATTATCCGGACGGGGTCTTCTCCTTTCTTTTCGGACATCCAGGAGAGTGTCATGAGGTCTTCTTCGGGCAATGAAACGGGAAGAAGAATTTCACCCGGAAGGAAGGCGGACTCTTTTCCGTAGAACTGTTCGAGAAAGGCGACGAGAAGTTCTTCGTCCGAAGCTTCTTCGGTATTCTTGAGCTCAACTTCCTCTTTGCCGATCAGAAGGCCGTTTCGTATATGCATCACCAGCATGACCGCCGTCGTGCCACTGCGTGCCAGATAGAGTCCATCGATCGGATGATGAAAGGGAAAGGAGACGGTATGTTTTTCCAAAACCTGAAGGACATTCCTGTACCGGTCGCGGACGGCAGCGGCTTTTTCAAACTCAAGGTTTTTTGCGCGTGCTTTCATCTCGTTTTCCAGTAGGTACAGAAGATCGTTGCTCTTGCCCTGGAGAAAAAGGCGGACGCCCATTGCCACCTGCCGGTATTCCGTTTCTGTAGTCAGTCCCTCAACGCAAGGGCCAAGGCATCTTTTGATCTGGTATTCGACGCAAGGCCTTTCAAGTGTTGGTTTATCGAGAGGAATGGTGCAGGTCGCCAGCGGGAATGTCCGTCGAATAAGCCTGAGCGTGTCTTTCATGGCCGAGGGATTGGGGTAGGGACCAAAATAGAGACTCCCGTCGTTTCGAACCCGGCGCGTGACGGTGAGTCGTGGGTAAGTGTCGTTCCAGCTGAATTTCAGGTAGGGGTATGTTTTATCGTCCCGGAGGAGGACATTGTATCGGGGGCGATATCGTTTGATCAGCGTGTTTTCGAGGATAAGGGCATCCAGTTCTGTTTTCGTCCGTATAATCTCGAGATCCCGAACGCGTGATACGAGAAGGGCTATCCTCGTGGAACGGACTCTCGTCTCCTGGAAATAGGAGCGGACCCGGTCCTTAAGACTTCGGGATTTTCCCACATAGAGGACCTCACCGGTTTCACTCTTCATGAGATAGACACCCGGCTCTTCCGGAAGAGTTCTCAGACGGTCTTCGACAAGGGATGAAAAAGGGAGATTCGCAGACGAATTCTCTGGGTTCGACACATTCCCTCCATTGTTCTCGGGCGGACGGGTTGATTATACTACAAGGTATCGCGGGGGAGAGGACTTAACCGATTTTTACAAGAAGGAAGGTTCCCAATGGATCCGGCAAGCGTGCACGATACCCGGTCGGAGGAAACGGAGGGGAAGGCAGACCCCGCCGATGAGGAAAAAATGACTGGAAAGGACTGGATAAGAGCTTTCGTCTATTTTGTCCTCGGTCTTTTTCTTCTTTTCGTCTTTTTCTATATGATTTTCGCCGGTCCGAAAGCAGCCCTCATCGCCGGAGTCACCCTTCTGGTCGGCATCGTTCTTTGGGTCATTTTCCGGTACGTTCTGAAGGAGATCGCCTAGTCCATGCTTTTTCTCTTCCCAAGAGTCTTCCGAAAAGAATGAAAAAACTCTATGGAGTGATTGGTTATCCTGTTTCCCACTCCCTGTCCCCTTTGTTCCAGCAGGCGGCAATGGAATCCTTGGGCCTTGACGCGGCTTATGTGCCTTTTGAAATTCCTCCGGATCAAATCGGGATCGCCTTGAAGTCGATGGAAATTCTTGGTGTCGAAGGATTTAACGTGACAATTCCCCACAAGGAGGCGGTTTCCGGACTGGTTGCGGGGAAGGACCGTATCTCAACAATTGTCGGTGCCGTCAATACGGTTTCCCGGAAAGCTGACGGATGGTTCGGTTCGAACACCGATGTCGGGGGATTTCAGGAAGCATTTCGCCATTTTCTGCAAAGCAAAATAAAGAAAGACGTGTCCCATCCGATGGTTTTGGGGGCTGGAGGGTCTGTCAGAAGTGTGCTTTTTGCTCTCCGGGAGTCTGGTTTCCGTCGTTTAACCATTGCCAATCGTTCTCTTGATCGAGCACATAGGCTTCTGGATTCTCTTTTTTCCCCGGATACGAGGAAAGAGATATCGGTGATTTCCCTTGAGGAGATGTCCAATCAGGGAGTTGGGGAATGCGACGTCCTGATCAACGCTCTGTCTCGGGAAGCTTTTCCGGACAGGTTTGCACTTCTGGACAGGGTGGACTGCTCCGGTATCAAAGGATTTTTTGACTTGTCCTATCGGCCGGATGGTCTGCCGACATCCTTTCTGAAGGTTGGGTTGTCCCTGAAGAGACCCGTGGAAGATGGCCTCCGAATGCTTCTCGAACAGGGTGCTTTGTCATTTGAGATATGGACGGGACAGTCGGCGCCGAGAGACGTCATGGCCGAGGCTCTCCGGAAAAAATTGGGAAGGAGCCTTTCCTTTGGAGGTGAAATGCCCAAAATGGTCTAGAACCGGGAAGAGTCTTCCGGTCTCAAAAGGGCCCGTGCATAGAGAACCGGATCGAATTCCACAAGGTCGTCCTTTCCCTCTCCAACCCCGACAAACCTGACCGGAAGATGAAATTTTCGGGCCAGGCTGACGACAATCCCTCCTTTTGAGGTGCCATCAAGTTTGGTGAGGATCATTCCGGAAACCGGGATGGCTTTCCGGAAATGTTCCATCTGGCTGACAGTGTTCTGCCCAAGAGTTGAGTCCAGGACGATCAGTGTTTCAAAGGGCCTGTCTTCCATTTCCCTTTTGACCAGTCCATGGATCTTCCCAAGTTCTGCCATCAGATTGTGTTTTGTCTGGAGCCTTCCCGCCGTATCGATGATGGCAACATCCACTTTTCGGGCCAGGGCTGCTTTGACGGTATCGAAAGCGACCGCTGCCGGATCGGCACCTTCCTTCTGGTGAACAACAGGGATTTCCAGTTTTTCTCCCCAGAGGCGCAACTGCTGGACCGCTGCCGCTCGAAAGGTGTCTGCGGCCCCCAGGATGACGGACTTCCCGTCTTGCTGGAATCGGTGCGCGAGTTTTCCGGTTGTTGTGGTTTTGCCCACCCCGTTGACGCCGACCATCAGGATGACAACGGGCTTCCAGTCAGGCTGTTCGACCCACACCGGAGGATTCAGTGGAAAGAAACTCGCTATTCTCTCTTCCAAAAAGAGCAGTGGATCTCCTTTTGTCCCATTTCCCGAATTTTTTTCCCAATCTTTCAAATCCCGAATCAAAAGAGTTGCTTGTTCCGGGCCAACATCAGAGAGGATCAGAAGGTCCTCAAGTTCTTCGTAAAACTGGGGAGACCGTTCTTTTCCGAACAGTTGTGCAAGATTGTTTCCCAGTTTTTCCCGGGTTTTTTTCAATCCGGCACCCAAGCGTTGCAGAATATTCATGAGAAACCTGTCCTTCTTCTGAGAATTCCGTCAGTCGGGAATTTTTCCAAAAATCTGGCTCGGCGCGTTTTGTGGTCCGATTGAAAAAAGATTCCGTTTGACAATCACTTTCTGAAGTGTTTTGGCGATCTTCCGTTCCGCGTGTTTCATACGGAGGGCGTCTTCCGGTCCTGTCTCGTGGTCATGTCCGGCGAGATGACACAAGCCATGAATGATCAGGTTGACGATTTCTGTTTCCAGCGGGATATTTTGTTCGCGGGCCTGGCGTTCAGCCTTTTCCGTCGAGATGAGAATTTCTCCGTCCGGAAAGGGAATGTCGGGAAAGGGAGGAGAAGGGTAGGAAAAAGACAAGACGTCAGTCGACCTGTTCTTTCCACGATATTCCCGGTTGACAATCCGGATCCGACGGTTATTGACGAACGTAATGGTGACATTTTTTTGGGCCTCTCCCAGTGTTTTTTGGGCCTCGTTTGCCAGAAGAGAGAGCGCAAGGGTGTCCACCGGAAACTTTTTCTGGCGATTGTCGATTTCAACGGGCATTGAAAGCTCCCTGAACCTTTTCCGGAGAATTTTTTTTCTGTCCGGAAGTGGTTGCTTTGGGATATGGAATCCGGTGGTGGTATATCGATACGAGAATTTGTGTGAATGTTCGCTTGATGACGGCGATCTCTTCAAGAGTGAGCGGAGATTCATCCAGCTGGCCATCTTTGATGATATCTGAAAATACGTCTTCGATCATCCCCTGGATTCTTGCGGGAGTTGGAGAAGACCTTTGCAAGACCCGTCCAGCTGCTTCGACGGCATCAGCAAGCATGATGATCGCTGTAATTCTCGATCGGGGCTTCGGTCCGGGATAACGAAAATCCGAATCCGGTCCCATCTTGTGCTCTTCCGATTCCTGTTCGAACGCTTTTCTGTAAAAGAATTGCATGAGGCGGGTCCCGTGATGTTCGGGAATTGCATCAATCACGATCTGCGGCAAGTGATATCGATGTCCGATTTCGATCCCGCGCCGGACGTGATCGATCAGGATGATCGCGCTCATTCTCGGGGTCAAAAGTTCATGACGATTATAGGCGGCCTGGTTTTCGATAAAATACTGGGGTCGTTCCATTTTTCCAATATCATGAAAGTAGGCACTGATACGCGCGAGTTTCGGATTTTCTCCGATGGATGTTGCCGCGGCTTCCGACAGGTAGGCGAGGGACATGCTGTGCTGGTAGGATCCGGGGGCTTTAAGGTAAAACTCCCGAAGAAGAGGGTGATTGACATCAAGAAGCTCGGTCAGGGCCATGTCCGAGAGAACGCCGAACCCCCGTTCAATTAATGGGAGAAGAAAGACCGCTCCAAGAGCGGATAACAATCCTGCCGAGATTCCTGTGACAAACAGGATCAGAGGCTCGAGTGGACTTGAAGAATTCCAGTACAGGTGTTCCGCCAACTCCATCAGAAAGAGAACAAGACCGGTGAGTATGCCGGATTTGATAAAGCCGATGCGTCCCCGGAAAAGGGCTGTTGAAAAACCTGCAAGGATTCCTGCGATCAAAATGAATACGGAAGTCCAGGGTTGAGAATGGGGCAGAAAACTGATCGAGATGCCGGTGACAAGGGACAGGGCGACAGATTGCCGTTTTCCGATGAGATGCGTCGAAAGTGCAGCTGCGATGAGGGTTGGAAGCGCAAGAATGGTTGCCCGGCTTTCCAGCGGCACACCGAATCTTCCTGATGCAAGGAGCCATGGTGCCGGAAAAACGGTCAGAATCCATGATCCGCAAAGAAGAGAAAAAAAGAGGATGCTGACGGACTTCTGGTTGATGCGTTCAAACATGTCAGGAGAGTGATCAACAGCCTCCCGGATAGAACGGGCTGCCAGAAAGACAAAAACCGCCAGCAGGAGCCCCCCTGTCAGAAAAGAGAGACTGTTGTACAAGGACTCTCTTGCAAAGGGAGTGGATGATGGGAGGGAGGAGATCTGGAGAGCGGATAAAATAGTCCGGTCCCAGAATCCTCCCCCCATAAACAGAGCAGTTCCTGTCAAAAGAAGAGTCAGCCTGAAGCTTCTCGGGTCAGGCGGATTTATCCGCAGGTGATCTTTGGCCATTCTCTGGATTTTCATATCGTTCGTAGGCCTTGATGATTTCCTGAACGAGCCGGTGGCGGACGACATCCACTTCGTTAAAATAGAGAAATTCGATGCCGGATATGTTTTTCAATATATTCTGGACTTCGATGAGTCCGCTGGTTCGCCCTTGTGGAAGGTCAATCTGTGTGACATCCCCCGTGATCACAGCCTTGGAGTTAAAACCGATTCGGGTCAGAAACATTTTCATCTGTTCAATGGTGGCATTCTGCGCTTCATCCAGAATAACAAAAGAATCATTCAGGGTTCTTCCCCGCATGAATGCCAACGGAGCGATTTCTATTTCTCTCTTGTCGATCATCCTGTTCACTTTGTCGACGTCGATCATGTCAAACAGAGCGTCGTAGAGTGGGCGAAGATATGGGTTGATCTTTTCTGCAATATCTCCTGGAAGGAATCCCAGTTTTTCTCCGGCCTCGACAGCGGGCCTTACCAGGATGATACGTCGGAAAGAGTGCTTGAGCAGGTAGAAAACGGCCATGGCCATCGCAAGATAAGTTTTTCCGGTCCCAGCGGGACCAATTCCAAAAACAATATCGTGGGCCTTGATGGCCTGGATGTAATGAAGCTGGTTGGCTGATTTTGGAAAAATGACTCGTTTGCGACTGTTGATGGGCAAAAACTCTGAAACGAGGTCCCGAAGAGTGATATGGGGAGTTGTTTTCGTCAAGTTTATGGCCTGACGAATCTCCTCTTCCCGGATGGAATATCCTGACGCCATCAAGGATGCCAGCTCTCCGATCACTTTTTCCCCCTGGACAACGCGGCTTTCCTCCCCGGTTGCCGTCAAACGATGTCCGCTGGCTGTCAATCGTATGCCAAAAGCCTGTTCGAAGAGACGGAGATGATGATTGAGCTCCCCAAAAAAAGAGGCGTGGTCAATCCCTTCGGGAAGATCGAACGTCTTTTGTATGGGATCCATTAAAAGCCCTGCCCGGATGCGTCTGACCGGGCAAAGGTATCAATCAGGTTAACGGGTGGATCGGTTTCCGTGAAGCTACGGAGAAGGTCTTTTCGAGTTTCGTCGGGTTTCAGGAGAATGACGGGAAGGGGAGAGTGGTGAAGTACCGAGTTGGAAGCAGAACCAAGCAGGATGCGTCCGAGAATTCCTTTGCCATGGGATAAAAGAAGAATAGCGTCCGCTTTTTGTTGGAGTGCAACCTCTATAATGGTCCGGTCAACTCTTCCACGGTAAACGCCTGCAGTGGTTTCTATGCCATCGGCGCGATAGAGGTCTGCCAGCTTTTTGACTTCCTGACAAACAACTTTTTCCATCTCGGCGGAATATTCAGGGGGAAGAGGGTATCCCATCGGGGTTTCTTCATAAATATCCAAAACATGAAAGACGTGAAGGGTGGAACCTTCTCCATGCAGGATATTTTTCAAGGTTTCCATTGTCCCTGGAGGGACAGGTGTTAAATCATAGGGTAAAACAAGAGATTTAAAAGGGGTTGACATAAAACGGTTCTACCATAGTCTGAGCCTCAATACAATAAGGTTTTATCGGTGAGCCAAATCACATTAAAACGTCTTTCCCCGCTCCATGCATTTCTGATTGGTCCTGTTCCTTTTTCCGAAATGGGTCTTTCCTCTTGTGGAGCCGGATTTCTGTAAAGGGCTAGGAATTGTTGAGTGATGCGGCCGATTGAAGAGCTTCTAGCATATGGCCAGGGTCTACCAGGACCAGGATGGCTCCCAGCGAAAGATAAGGGCCGAAAGGCAGGGACGTCTTGTACCAGGGAACGCCAGAGGAGTCCGGTTTCTTGACGAGGAACAGGGGGAGAAGGGAGAGAATGGCGAAAAATGAAGAAAGGAAAAGAGTTTCTACAACTCCTGTGGCGCCAACGAACGTGCCAATCGAACCAATCCAGAAAGCATCTCCCATCCCCATTCCTTTGGGGTGAAGGATGGAGACCAGTCCAAGTGTAATGAACCCTGCCAGGAATCCCCATATGGGATAAAAAAATCTTTCAGGGCCGGACCATGCGAGAAGAAGCCCAGAGAAACCTGCCGTCCAGGTGAGGCTATGCGGAAGCCTTCTGTGTCTCAAATCGATCAGGGAAAGGGGGAGTGCAAAGGAAAAAAAGGTGGCCAGCACGATTCCATTTCTGAAGTCTTTGCTGATAAAAGGGAGAATCCCAAAAAAGAGTCCGGACAGCATTTCGCTTCCAAGCATCTGAGGGTCAATGGTTGCCCCGCAGTATCGGCAAACGCCCTTGTTCCCAACCCAGGCCCACAACGGAATGAGGTCGAGGGGAGAAAGTCGTTTTTGACAAGTCAGACAATGGGAGGGAGGAGTCAGGATAGATTCCCCTCGGGGAATCCGGTCAGCCAGTACCCCAAGAAAACTTCCCCAAATCAGCCCTCCAAGAATGTAACAAATTTCCTGAATAAAACTGGAAATATTCATGGGGTCGTCTTTACCTGAAAGGGATGGGGAAACATGAAGCTGCTCTTTCTTCAGGGACAGGGCACTTTCTGAACACCCTCCCGTCAGGCGGCGATGGATGCCTGTGGGAGGAAATTTGTGAAGCACCCTGTCTGAAACTTCCTTCCCGCCTTTTAAGGGGAGGTTTGTGCCGAATTCGCCTCTGTCTGGGAGGGGAGTTCCTCTGTTTTCGCATTTGTCGGGGAGGGAGATCGATAGCGAATTTCGAATCCAAGACGGATAAGAATATTGATACGCTCTTTCGTCATCCGGTCTCGCTTCTCTTTGGTGGACTTTTTCTTTTCGAGCAAGGTGAAGGAATTTTTGATGGTATAAAGAGCGTCTTTGATGACATCTTTATTTGAGTCATTGGAAAGCTTTTCTGACTGGGCCGTAAGATCGTCCAGATCAATATCTGTCCATCGGTCGAAATCGGTCCATTTGTTCAACATGAGTCCAAATCTCCTGCTTAATGAAAATCTTTCCTGGTTAATGTTTCAGAGTTAAGGTCTCTTTTTCGGGTTCGGGGTATTTAAGGTCAAGATTTTTGAGAGTATCGCATAAAATACTCGAAATCAGACAATTACGGAACCATTTTTTGTCAGACGGAATAATGAACCAAGGCGCATATTCGGTTGAACACTTGTTAATCATGTCCTCGTAAGCTTTCTGGTAGTCATCCCAGTATTCTCTTTCGACCAGGTCACTGGAGGAGTATTTCCATTTTTTATCCGGGCGGGTAAGCCTTTCCTCAATTCTTTTTAATTGTTCTTCCTGAGAAACACTTAAAAAAAATTTAAGGATTATTGTTCCATTGTCAGAAAGCATTTTTTCGAATGCATTGAATTGCTCGTAATGTTTTTGCCAAACCCCTTTGGGTTTTAGTTTGTGGACACGAGCGACAAGGACTTCCTCATAATGCGAGCGGTTAAAGATGCCGATCACTCCCCTCTCGGGGGTGTATCTGTGAACCCGCCAGAGGACATCATGGAGTTTTTCTTCTTCTGTTGGAACTTTAAAGGACCGAACATAGCACCCCTGTGGATTGACTCCGGATAAAACGTGTTTGATTGTTCCGTCTTTTCCGGCAGCATCAATGCCCTGAAGAACGATGAGAAGAGAAGCTTTTTTTGAGGCATAAAGGACATTTTGGAGCTCACCGATTTGTTCAAGGTTCTTGACAACAAGCCTGTCTGCTTTTTCTTTCCCACCCTTTCCCTTAAAAGGGTCGGAGCAATCAGGGGGAATATCGGACAGACGGAATTTTGAATTTGGTTTGATTCTGTATTTTAGTCCAAAAGAGGTTTCCTCTCTCTTATCCGTCATTGTCCCTCCGTGTTTGGTTTGGGGCAGGAAATTGGATTTGGAGAAACTACTTCTTTTGTCCGAGTAATTTTTTGATTTCTCCGTAGGTCAGGTATCCGGTTTTGACCTGACCACCGACAATAAAGGTCGGCGTCGTCGGGATACCCGTTTTTTGTGTCAGGGTATTATCTGCCGTTTCGATATCCGGCAGAGGCGACTGTTCACTCATGCATTGGTTCATTTTTGTCGCCGGAAGTGCCTGACTGGATGCAAGACCGTTCAGGACTCCGTCGAGGTCCTTTTCGTCCACGCTCCCGAGCTCAACCCTTCTGTTCAGCAGATCATGAATTGTCCAAAAAGAGGATGGGCGTATCTGATATGCGCACATTTCAAACAGAGCGGCCTTCAATGCGTTCTGGTGAATCGTGACAAGAGGCATCGGGATATACGTAAACCGAATGGAAGGATCCTGAAGAACTTTCTGTTCTTCGTTCTGGTTCCATTTTCGGCAGACTGGACATTGGTCATCCCCAAATTCAATAACGAGAGCCGTATCGGAAGGTTTCCCGCTGCTTGGGAATTTTTCAAGAGAAAAGAGAGATGAGGGGATGTTCATACTGATCAGAGAGGGTGGAGGAATGGGAGGGACAGGTTTGTAGTTGTCGGTGATGTCGAGAAGGGGGGATGTTGCAAGATAGCGTCCGTTGACAAGGTAAACAACGGAGACGATTCTCTTGTTTCCGATATCGATAGCGAACGGAAACGCAGTCACGTTTCCCGTAACTTCCTTGGGGTCCAGCCATGTAAAGTTTTTAAATGGGACCTTTTGCATGGTCAGAGACGAGGTGATAACCTTCCGGAATTTTTCCTGAAGAGCAGCTTGTCCGATCGTATCCTGGTGCTCGGGTGTTTTTTGGGAATGCTCCTGGGGAGTGTCTGCAAAAGCGCGGGAAATACCCGATATGCTTTGAAAAAGAAGGGTCGAGAGCAAAAGAAAAATCCATGGGAACCGGAAAACGTGTTTGTGGGCTGAATGATCTGTCAATTTGGATACCGCCCCTCTCCTTGCTATTCATGGTCAAACATGCCAGACAAACCACCCCGTATTGAGGCAGAAATTCAGGCCTGATCAGATTATACGACAAGTCCGATAAGATTATAGCTGATTTGATCTACCCACCCAACCCCTGTTCCTGTGATTTGTCACAGAAGTGTTATGTTGCCCGGATTTGGAGTGTCTTGATGATCTTCTGTTGCCTTTTTTCTCTGCAACTGTTTAGAATATGAGGGGAAAAATGAGTGCTCCTGTAGCTCAATTGGCAGAGCACCCGCCTTGTAAGCGGAAGGTTCGCGGTTCAATTCCGCGCAGGAGCTCCAACCCCTGCCATTTTCTTCAATCCCTTTGTCGTCTTTTCTCTTCGTTTATACGACTCATGTTTTCTACATGCATAAAAGTTTTTTTCGAACGCGGTCCTTAATTGATTTCGGGGTAGGCTGTGTTATGTCTCAGGGTGGTTCTTCCTAGAGTTAAGGAAGGTCGTTCATTTGAGGATGAAAGTTGTAGGAAGAAACGATGATATGCTTATACGGCCGGCGGGAGGGGAATGAAAAATGAGTCAGTTGGATAACTTGATTCTTCAGGTTGGAACGAACCAGATGGAACTCGTGGATTTCCGAATGTTCCAGGAAGAGGATGGCGGGGGAATTCGCGAAGGAATTTATGGGGTCAATGTGTCAAAGGTGATTGAAATTATTCGGATGCCTCCAACCTTGACCCCTGTTCCGGATTCGAATCCATATCAGGCGGGCATTATCAATCTGCGAGGGCAAGTGATCCCTGTGATCAACCTGGCGAAATGGATGAAGATTAAGGAACCGGATTGCATCGAACCTAAAACCAAGCAGATTATTGTCACGGAATTCAGTTCCGTTCGTTTGGGTTTTATTGTCCATAAGGCTTCGCAGATCCGAAGGATTTCTTGGAAGGAAATTGTTCCGATCACGATGGCGACGACAGGTCGCCATACGGGCAGCAAGGTGACCGGGACCGTGAAACTTTCGGATGAAGAAGTGCTTCTGATCCTGGATTTTGAATCTATTGTCGATGAAATGGGAATCTTCGGTCGTCAGGAGGAGACCCTTGAGCGGATGACGGAAAAGAAAAACATGGAACATCGGTATATTTTGGCAGCAGATGATAGTCCTGTCGCTCTCAATATGCTTACGAAAGCTCTGCAGAAGGGAGGGTTTTCGGTGATGGGGGTAAAAAATGGACAGGAAGCGATAGAAAAGTTGCGTATGCAGAGGGATTTGGATCCGGAAAAAAACATTATGAACAGGGTGGCCCTGCTGATTACGGACGTTGAGATGCCTGTCATGGACGGCTATACGCTTACAAAGGAAGTCAAGGCTGACCCGACCCTGAAAGCTTTGCCTGTTCTGATGCATTCTTCCATGTCCGGAAAAGAGAATGTGAGAAAAGGAAAAGAGGCCGGGGCTGATGATTATATTGTGAAGTTCGATCCCGAAGCTTTTGTCTCTATTGTTGAAAAGGTACTGCAAAAAAATAGTTTTCAGGCTTCGGTCGGCTGAGAACCTTTAGGCTTTTGATCGAAGGATAAGTTATTGGGGAAAGGGTATAGGCAAGGCATGGGAAAAGAATCTCTGGAAGCGCATGAACTGATTGAATCCGTCACGGAATCTCTCGATGAGCGGGAACACAAAAGAGATGAATGGAACATCCGGGTGGCACTGACGACGTCTATACTGGCTGTTCTTGCGGCATTGTCAAATCTTGAGTCCGAACAAAAGACATCGGAAGCCATTCTTCTAAAGAATTCGGCAATCTTTTATCAGGCAAAGTCTTCCGACCAGTGGTCTTTTTATCAGGCAAAAAAAATCAAGCTTCATATGTCAGAAAACCAATTGATGTTGGAAAAAGTCATGAGAGCACCCAAGGTTGATCTGGCGAAGTTGTCCGGACTGGTGGAAAAATACAAAAAGCAGGCGAAAGGGATCCGGCAGG
>JAMCRA010000010.1:1337-7905 GCA_023380285.1 Bacillota bacterium | reverse complement strand
CTGTTCACTAATCACTAATATTACGGCAGTTTTCCAAAATGGCGGCAAGTTGTTCCCCGGTCAGGACGGTAGGGGTCCCCCCTCCCAGGTATATACTCTTCACTTCCCGGTGTTCACTGCCCATGTTAACCAACTGGTAGGACATTTCCTTCCCCAGGGCATAAACATATGACGCAGCCAAGTCTGCGTCATAAGGGTAGGAGACGAAGTCACAGTAATTGCATTTTTTCAGGCAAAAAGGCACGTGAATGTAAATTCCGATAGCCATTTTAAACACCGCCGTAATATTAGTGATTAGTGAACAGTGATTAGTGAACAGTGGCTTGTTTACTCTATTTTTAGCACTGCCATAAATGCCTCTTGCGGGATTTCCACATTGCCAACCTGTTTCATCCGTTTCTTTCCTTCTTTTTGTTTCTCCAGGAGTTTTCGTTTCCGGGAAATATCCCCGCCGTAGCATTTGGCCAATACGTTCTTGCGCATGGCCTTAACCGTTTCCCTGGCAATAATCTTGTTTCCAATAGTAGCCTGGATAGGTATTTCAAACATGTGCCTGGGAATAATATCTTTTAATTTGTCCGCCAGCTGGCGTCCCTTCTGATACGCCTTGTCGCTATGAACTATACTGGACAGGGCATCAACGATTTCCCCGGAAACCATAATATCAACCTTAACCAGATCTGACTCCCGGTAACCTGTAAACTCGTAGTCAAGAGACGCATACCCCTTCGACCGGGACTTTAACAGGTCAAAGAAATCATAGATAATTTCGATGAGCGGCATTTCGTAGGTTAGTGTAACCCTTGTTTCCGTAAGGTATTCCATGTTTAGGAAGACACCCCGTTTTTCCTGGGCCAAGTCCATGACAGCCCCCACATACTGGTTGGGAACCATTGCAGTAGCCTTGACAAAGGGTTCCTCCATCTTATTAATATTTTGCACAGGGGGCATATTGGTAGGGTTATCAATCTCAATAACCTCTCCGTCAGTCTTGTATATGCGGAAAACTACACTGGGCGCAGTTGTAATCAGGCTAAGCCCATACTCCCTTTCCAGGCGTTCCTGAATAATCTCCATATGCAGGAGCCCCAGAAAACCCAAGCGGAAACCGAAACCCAGGGCGATTGACGTCTCCGGCTCAAACATCAGAGACCCGTCATTCAACTGCAATTTTTCCAGGGCATCCCTCAAATTGTCGTAGTCCGCACCGTCGATGGGGAACAAACCGCAGAAAACCATCGGTGTAACCTGCCGGTAACCGGGAAGGGGTTTGTCCGCAGGTTTTTTAGCATTGGTGACAGTGTCACCTACCCTGACATCCCTGACATTTTTGATGCTGGCAGCAATAAACCCGACATCTCCGACACCCAACTCGTCCACAGATGTCATAAAAGGCCTAAATATTCCTACTTCGTTAACCTCAAAAATCTTCCCCGTTGACATCATCTTGATTTCCATGCCGGGTTTGACAGTCCCGTCCATAATCCTGATATAGGCAATAACCCCTTTATAAGGGTCGTAATGGGAATCAAAAACCAAAGCCTTAAGGGGCTTTGATTCATCACCCTTAGGGGGGGGTATTTTCTCCACAATTTGTTCCAAAATCTCCTTTATCCCTAAGCCTTCCTTAGCAGACGCCAGAACAGCATCACTGGCGTCAAGACCGATTATATCCTCTATTTCCTTTTTCACCCGGTCCGGTTCCGCACTGGGTAAGTCTATCTTGTTGATAACCGGGATAATCTCCAGGTTATGTTCGAGGGCCAGGTAAACATTGGCCAGAGTCTGGGCTTCAATCCCCTGGGCCGCATCGACTATCAGAATAGCGCCGTCACAGGCCGCCAGGCTGCGGGAAACCTCATAGGTAAAATCCACATGGCCGGGGGTGTCAATAAGGTTAAGGGTATAAGTCTCCCCATTGTCAGCCTTGTAGTTAAGCCTAACTGCCTGGGCTTTAATGGTTATGCCCCTTTCCCGTTCCAGGTCCATCTGGTCCAATACCTGGTCCGCCATTTCACGCTCACTTAAAGCACCCGTAAACTCCAGCAGGCGGTCAGCCAGAGTGGACTTGCCGTGGTCAATATGGGCAATTATGCAAAAGTTCCTTGTGTTTTGATGTCTTCCGACTTCCACCAAGTGTTTTCTCTCCCTTTTATGCAACGCCCCCAGACCGGGGTGCAGCCTGGGGCGAAATTAATCAAACTCCGGATATAAGTAAAGCAGTGAACTTCAAAGCTAAATCTCAGCCTTATTATTATAACATCATGTCACCGGCAAATCAATAATACTCTGATATCTAAACGTTTCCTGAGTTACCCGGCCCTTTTCAGTTTCCTTTTAATAATGCCCATCACAAGTTCGGTCTCCTCCAGGCGGCACATCAGTACGGCCACGGCAAACACGATCAGGCCAACGACAATGGACAGGCCTACCTGAATCACCTGGTTTATTCTAAGGGCCAAATCCAGGTGGGTGCCCAGAAAACCGGCCACACCGTATGTAACTACCCCCATAACAGCCGAAGA
Source organism: Bacillota bacterium (assembly GCA_023380285.1). Next base: position 5,380 of record JAMCRA010000010.1, on the reverse strand, counting down.
AACTGAAACCAGGACAAAGGACCTGATAATTTTTTTAAGGTCGATCTGGCCGATTTTAGTCCTCAGAATGTACAGCAGCACTAACAGGTTATATATTCCCGTCAATGAATAGGCGAGGGCCAGCCCCCGCTCAGCCAGCACCGGACGGAGGACAAAATTGAGGGCCACATTGATAAAAATTGTAGTCACGGCAATCAAAAGCGGCCTGAGGGTATCAAGCAAAGCGTAGTAAGCCCTGGTCACGACCCATACCGCCGACTGGGCAAACAGGCCTATACAATAAAAAATCAAGGCATAAGCTGTCACCTGGGTAGCCCCAGGGTTAAACTCACCCCGCTCAAAAAGCAGCCTCACTATGGGTACGCTGAGAACTGCAAGGCCCACAGAAGCCGGAATGGTAATCAGAAAAATTGACCTGATACCCATGGACAGGGTCTGTTTAAACTCAGCCATCTCTTGCCTGGCCGCCTGGGATGTCAGGGTCGGGAAAACAGCCACTGATATGGAACCTGCAAAAACACCCAGGGGCAGCCACATTAAACGGCTGGCCATCCTAAGGGCGGTAATACTTCCTTCACTGATACCGGAGGCCAGGCTCTGGTTAACCACCAGGTTGACCCGGTTGGCGGCGAGTCCTAACATTGTAGGAACCATCAGCAAAAACATCTTTCTGACACCGGGATGGCGTAAATTAAAGGTAAACCGGTACCTCAAACCTTTCTTTATGACCACCGGGAGCTGGATGCAGAAACTGGCGATATGCCCTGCCACTACGCCGATGGCAAAACCCATGATGCCGTACTTTTTTTGCAGCAGCAGCCCGAAGACTATGATACAGAGATTATATGCAATAGCCCCGATAGCGGGTGCTGCGAAATGCTTGTAAGAGTTTAGGATACCCTGCATCAGACCGTACATCGCAAGAATAACAAAAGCCGGAAACATTAGCCTGGACAGTTTTACTGCCAAAGCCAGGGTCTCCCCGGTAAATTTGTACGCCACCAGCTTAGTCAAGGGAACCGCAAATATCATTCCGAGAGTTACACAGATAACCATTACGATAAACAGTAAGTTTATCATGGTACTGGCTACTTCCCAGGCCTCCTCTTCCCGGTCGGTGGCCAGGTAGCTTGAGAAAACCGGGATGAAAGCTGAACTCAGCACCCCTCCCACCAGGAGGTCATAAAGGAAGTCCGGCACTGTGAAGGCTGCCAGGAAGGCATCCGTCTGCCACTTGGCGCCAAAGGCGGAGGCGAGAGAAGCTTCCCTGACATAACCAAGGGCCCGTGAAACCATCATTGCTATCATTAGCATTCCGGCAGCCTTAGCCACCTTTTTGCCTGTAGACATTGGTTTTCTCCTTTCGTTAACCCGAGAGTTTACCTCTAATTAATATATCATTATTTGGGTTAACTGGGAAAGGACAAATTATTATATCATTATATTTTTTCGTACCGGGCCCGACTGCCCACGTTATTAAATGTGTTCCGATACCACTGCCGCCAAACGGCTAAGCCGGCTTTTATCTCGGATTCGGCCCTTGTTTTTACCCGCTCAACCACCTTTACGGCAACAGGATAACTACGGGTTATCATCCTGGCCGTGCTTTTTCCGTACCGGGTACCTTTTTCAAGTTGGTCTACGGCCAAGGGAACCTGACGCCGGTACATTTCCCCAATTCCTGGAGCCATGGGTTTTCCCACCAACGTGTTGCAGGCGGCCAGTGATTTATTTACCCCTACCCCTACGGTCAGCGTTAAAAACAACAAGGCCAGGATAATCATTGTCCGGTCTCTCATTTCATTCACCCTCTAAATACTGTCATGTCAATTTTACTATGCCTGGTTTCTTCCACTTTTATTCCAATACGGACTCCGGCAAGTAATAAAGCAGCAAAGTCGCTCCCACAAATAAATCCGGCCATTTCTAATTGTTAAATTTTTCTCATGGCATTTAGATAAGCCTTAGTTTACAATGATTTTAGAAGGGGTATGCTCTGGAGGCTGAAAACATTGGGAAAAATTAAACTAGGGATTTTTTTGACCTTCGCCGCCGCTTTTTTCTTTACAATGCCAGTACCTGTGGTAAAAGCCGCTTCTATTTCCGGCCCGCTGCCTGTCCCGGTTACAATGACCCCGAATATATCTGACCCGCAGAATAAAACCGATATCCGACTTGAATGGCCTTTTACTACAGGCGATATCCTGGCAAAAAGTACCGACGGAAATACATGGACAGTATTAAACCCGACCATTGGCACCGGCACCGCGTCTTACTCGGAGCAGGGTGTACCCAACTGGTCAATTTTGTATTTTCAAATTACAAATGGTACAAGCAGAGTACGCATCGACACCTTTCCGCCCGATATTAACGCCCATGCCAACTATGCCAATGACACCAATATGTGCAAATACTGCCACATTACTCACAACGCACCAAGGCCAAAGCTTCTGCGCGGTACGAGCACCAGTGACTTATGCTTCACCTGTCATGGCTTCATGAATACCGGCAGCCGTTATAATGTGTATAACGGGGCGGTTATAACGGCCGGTCCCAAGGACCCGGTCACAGGACTGGTAACAGTGTTAAACTGGCAGAAATCCCTTGGCGGCCCATACAATGCCAATACCATGGGAGTATGGGGCCAAGATGGCAGCGGGCAAAACAGTCCGGTAACATCGAGCCATCCGCTGGACATGACCGGGCCGGGCGGTGAGTGCCTGTCCTGCCATGATTCCCACGACCGCAACAACAACTACCGGCTCCTCATATCCAATGAGCTGATTTAATATTTGCCACAGTCATTGACGCATATGCCGTTAACCCTGTGGGAGATGCCCCTGAACGGCCCAATTACCTAGATGGGATGAACAAGGTCTGCTTTAATTGCCACACCTATTATATGACCCCAACCGGCAGCGGCCACATATCAACCTGGAACAACAACACTTTTCAGCATTCGGTGGGAGTCACTCTCAGTTGGAACGGCCAGTCGGCGGACGGAAATATCAATTTGACTACTACCCTTCCCCTCGAAGGAACTCCAGGGAAAATTATGTGCATCACCTGCCACCTGCCCCATGGAACGGTTTCCTCCGGACTTGAAACCGGGTCCGTGTCCGGTTACCTGGGCCCCGGAACCAGGCTAAAGCGGAAAGACAACCGGGCCATCTGCGAAGACTGCCATAAGAAGTAAGAAATATAATCGAAAGGTTTTTGAAGCATTCAACATTTAAAAACCCCTCCCGGGTATCGAGAGGGGTCTTATTTATTTCGTCTCCGGCATTGTTTCACAGAAAAATATTGTAATAATAAAGCTACAGACCCCAAAGATTATGAGTTATCATTCAATACCGCCACCACCACATTGGCAAACAGGCGGCCTGAGGCCACCGCTTCATCAGTGGTGTTTTTAGCGCTGCCGATTTCCACCAGCAGGGCTTTGGTGCTGAACTGCTGGTTATACCGGCCCTGTTTAATGGCAATTCCCCTGGAAAGGCCGGGATACATATTGTCCATCTTGGCAGCAACCTTTCTGGCGAATTCAAGATTCTCCCGCCACCTGGGGTTGTCGGCCCTGGCATCGGTCCCTACGACGATGAGGATTTTGGCTGCCGGCTGGCCGTTAATCCTGGTAAGACTCTGCTCTCTGGTCAGGGAACCGTCCCGGTGGATATCAAACAACATTTCGAGTTTAGGGTTTTCCTTGATCAGCCGGTTGACCGTTTTCTGTGATTCTGCGTAAGACTTATTAAAGGACATGTCATGAATCACAGGTGAACACGCTACTGCTATGCCATACTGTTCCTGGATTACTTTTTGGATTTCCCTGGCAACTGCAACGACACCCCCTGCCTTTCCTTTGAGGTGCGCTAACCCGTCTGTCAGTTCAAAGGTCTCACTGGTATGTGTGTTATATAGGGCGATAAGAGGTTCTGAGGATTTGATTTTGTTGGCCACCCCGGGCTGTGTAACCGCCTTTCCGGGGGGTTGTTCCTCGGCAGGCTTAACGGTGATATCGTCAAACCCGGTTTCATCAAAGC
>JAMCRA010000010.1:0-1327 GCA_023380285.1 Bacillota bacterium | reverse complement strand
TTATGGGTATTTCCGCTTTTAAGTAAGTCAGGGGGTCTTCAAGCTGCACCCCGGCCAACAGGTTCAGGCACAATTTAATAACAGGGAGACTGGAGGTCGGCGGGCTGCCGCTTTTTTCGTCGGCAATAGCCAAAACCGGCAGTTCAGTTTTAAGGATCGTTTTCAGAGCCTGATCCCCTATCCTGCCGGATAAATTTTGTAATACTGTTCTTCCTTTGTCATAATAGAATTTTGAACTAAGGGCCGGGACATACGGGTCATTCCTATCGGGAAACTGGCCGGCGAAAACCGAAAAAAATACTGCCAGTACCGCAACAAAGAACAAGCCCAGGTTTTTAACCATCGGCCCTATACTTTTGAGCTTAACCTGTCTCATGGCCTCCCCCCCTTGTCTACCGAATTATATTCGAAAAACCGGGTATTTATACCGGAGGAGGGGAACAAAAAATCCCGCCCATAGGGTGGGATTAATGGTTGTGCTGCATTATCTGATAAGGGTGGGTACGAATGCATCAATTATTCCAATTACAAAAGCAGCCAGAAGAGCCCCTATTATTGAAACACTCAGGTACCCCGGGATAACGAATTTTGCCAGGTAAATCACTACCGCGCCGGTAATGAAACCTACCAGCCCGCGGTTTTGGGGTGAAACCCTGTCACCCAGTAGTTTTTCCACAACATACCCAAGAATTGCAATAATAGCAGCGGCAATTAGCGCCCCCGTAAACCCGCGAACCGTTATTCCGGGCAAAATCGCGGACACCAGCAGTAAAACAAGGGCAGAAACAATAAATCTCACAATAAAGCCTATCCATTCACGCATTGCGATTCCTCACCTCCTGTTAGTTGGATTCGGAATTAGGTTTAACCAAAAATGCCTTGTCTATACACAAATGCCTTGCTTTTTTAATGACGTCATGGTAAAATGTACATTGTCACTTGAAAAGTATAACTTTTACCATATCGGCACATATTTTTAAGGAGGTGAAGTTCCGTGGCAAATATTAAATCAGCAATCAAAAGAGTTGACGTTACCAGGAAAAATACTCTTCGCAATGCGCCTATAAAGACAGGCGTTAAAACCACCATTCGCAAATTCAATGAGGTAGATACTAAGGAAAATGCCGCCACTGCGCTTAAAGTAGCACAGGTGTCAATAGATAAAGCTGTTGCCAAAGGTGTTTTACATAAAAACGCCGCGGCCCGGAAAAAGTCAAGAATGACAAAGAAATTAAATAAAATGACATAAAAGGTTCGCCAAAAGCAAACCTTTGCTGGCTGTCGACAAAATCGGCAGCCTTTTCATTTTTCAATAGTATAATCGTGG
>JAMCRA010000009.1 GCA_023380285.1 Bacillota bacterium | reverse complement strand
AAATATCCGAAATACGATTTCCCTCAACGCATTCGCAAATCCCCGCATAGAGCGATTCCCTGGCCACCTCAATTAGCCGCTTTGCCCGATCATCAACATTGCCAACTGGAAAGGTAACTGTTGCATCAGCAAAATAGCCTGACTTCTGCACCCCAACATCAATTCCTACAATATCACCCTCTTTAAGTGGTGTATCGTCCGGAATGCCGTGTACAACTACTTCGTTTATCTCCACACAGACGGTCCTTGGAAACCCGCGGTAACCCTTGAATGCAGGTCGAGCACCTCTTTTTTTTATTATGTTTTCAGATATCTCATCCAGGCTTATTGTCAAAACGCCTGGCCTTATACTCTTGTTAATTATCTCCAGAATCTCCGCCACTATCTTACCAGCTTCAGCTATCCTGGCTATCTCCTTCTTTGAGCGTACAGCGATCATTTTTTTTTAATCAAACCAATAATCTCAGAAAAAATATTATCCTTCTCTCCCCATCCATTTGCATCTTTCACAATGCCCTTCGCCCTATAGTAGTCCAGAACGGGAAGCGTTTGGTTGTAATAAACCTTAAGCCTGTTCTTTATGGCCTCTGGAGTATCATCCATTCTTGTTTTTAAATCCCCTCCACAGACATCACATACATCTAAATTGGCCTGCGGGTCATACTCAACATGCGTAACCCTACCACACAGATCGCATACCCTCCTTCCGGAAAGACGCCTGATTATCTCCTCGTCTGATATAACAACGTTCACTACCAGATCTACCTTCTTTGACAGCAATTCAAGCATCCTGTCCAGCTCAATGGCCTGCTTCACATTTCTTGGATAACCGTCCAGGATGAACCCTGCATCCGCGTCAGGCTCCTTGATCCTCTCAAATATCATACTGCTCACCAGATCATCGGGCACGAGCTCACCCGCATCCATATAATCGCTGGCCTTCTTGCCGAGCTCCGTCTGTCTCCCTATGGCATCACGCAGGATATCACCCGTTGAAATATGCAAGACTTTTAGCTCATCAGCAATAAGCCTGGACTGCGTTCCCTTACCTGCTCCGGGAGGACCAAAGATCACCAGGATCATTTCAAAAACCCTTCGTAATCGCGCATTATCAGTTGTGATTCGAGAGCCTTCATGGTCTCCAGGGCAACACCAACTACTATTATTAACGATGTCCCACCAAACCTGAACGGTATACCAAGCGTGGCATATAGTACCTCGGGTAGAACCGCAATAATCGCCAGGAAGATCGACCCTGGCAACGTTATCCTGTTCAATATGCGGCTCAGGTAGCTTGCAGTTGGCTTACCTGGCCTGATCCCGGGGACAAAACCACCGTACTTCCTGAAGTTATCCGCAATATCCAGCGGGTTAAACACGACTGCAGAATAAAAATAGGTAAATGCGACTATGAGGACCGCATAAAGTGCGATGTAAATCCAGTTAATCTCATTCCTTGCCCCGGGAGAGAGTATGTTTGCGATCGTCTGAAGCCAAGGATACGGTAAAAACCTGGCGATCATCGCCGGAAAAAGCAGCATTGAAGATGCGAAAATAACAGGAATCACGCCAGCAGTATTTACCTTCATCGGAATATAGGTCCCGCGCCCGCCATATATCCTGCGGCCTCTCACCTGCTTTGCGTATTGAACCGTTATCTTCCTCTCGCCCTGAGTCATAATAACTATCCCGGCGATAACGACAACAGCAAGGATTCCCATTACTATAATACTGACGATATTGGTCTCCCACACCCTGAACATCTGCACAACTGCCGGAAGAAAACGGGAAATAATGCTTGTGAAGATAATTAACGAAATACCGTTGCCAATCCCTTTCTGAGTAATCAACTCACCGAGCCACATAATCAGCGCAGTCCCTGCAGTTAGCGTTGCTATCATTAGGATGACGTTCATCATTGTGAAATTCTTAATAGCACCCCTGAAGAAAAAGACCATTGCAGTTGATTGAAATAGCGCTAGGCCGACAGTCATATACCTGGATATCTGCTGTATTCTCTTGCGGCCGGATTCGCCTTCCTTTGCCCACTGTTCAATCTTGGGAATGACCATCTGTAAAAGCTGCATGATGATCGATGATGTGATATACGGCATGATGCCAAGCGAAAAAACTGCGAAATTTGACAAGGCCCCGCCGCTGAAGAGATCCAGAAACCCAAAAATACCTTCTTCAAAAAAATGTTGAATCTGCTCGAGATCAATGCCCGGCACTGGGATGCTCGCACCAAGTCTGTACACCAGCAATATAAAAAGGGTGAACAGTACCTTGTTGCGAATATCCTTTATTTTGAAGATGTTGCGAAACAACCTGAACACTAAAGCACCTCAACGCTGCCGCCAGCAGCTTCGATCTTTGCTCTGGCCTTTGCGCTAAACGCGCTTGCCTTCACGGTAATTTTTTTAGCAATCTCACCATCGCCCAGCACTTTTACAAGCAACTTCTCCTTTTCAATCAGACCTTTTTCTTTTAACTCCCTGGGAGTTACCATTGCGCCATCTTCAAATCTATCTAGATCACCGATATTTATAACTGCGCGGTTTCAAGCCGATAAGCAAGAAGGAGTT
>JAMCRA010000008.1:3183-3505 GCA_023380285.1 Bacillota bacterium | reverse complement strand
CTTAGAACAATATAAAAACCTGGACTTAAGTCAATTGCAAGGTATGCTTATATATGCTTTCAATCCGGAAGACGAGGTGGCTCCGGCACAAAGTATCGCCACTTTCGCAAAGCAAAAACCGATAGTCGAATTTGTAGGTGCCATTACCACTGAAGGCAAATGGTTAGATGCCGAACAGGTTAAAACACTGGCCGATTTACCAAACAAACCTGTACTAATCGGCTCAGTAATAGCTCTACTCCAGTCACCAATTCGTTCAATCGTTGCTGCTACGAACGGCAACCTAACAAATATTATTTCCGGTTTGAAAGCAAAAGCAGCA
>JAMCRA010000008.1:0-3173 GCA_023380285.1 Bacillota bacterium | reverse complement strand
ACTTTGATGGTTGTATTACCGGTTTTAGCCTGAGACCTTAAGGTCTGCATATCTTTAACCGACATTCCCTGATATCTGGCAATGACGGTAAGCTTAGATGTTTTCAGCAGTTGCTCTACGTTTTCAACTACCTGCTCTTTTTTCGATCTTGATAAAGGCATGTTGCTTCCTTGAAATGTCTTTAGAAAGTAATTCGTTAAAAACAAATGTTATTTCCGGTTTGAAAGCAAAAGCAGCATAAATATAATTTAAGGAGGAAGCCAATGGCAAATATTGAAAAAATAGCCGAAGAACTGGTAGGATTAACAGTTCTAGAAGTAAATGAACTAAGTAATACGCTAAAAGAAAAATACGGTATCGAGCCGGCAGCCGCAGCTGTAGCTGTTGCAGCTCCAGTAGCAGGTGCTGAACAAACTGCCCCGGAAGAGGCAGTTAAAAGTGAATACGACGTAATTCTGAAAGATCCCGGTTCGCAAAAAGTAGCAGTAATTAAGGCGGTAAAGGAAATCACCAATTTAGGGCTGGGTGAAGCCAAAGCTTTAGTTGATACCGCCCCCAAGCCGATACTTGAGAAAGTCAAGACAGAAGAGGCCGAGGCTGCCAAAAAGAAACTTGAAGAGGCCGGAGCAACTGTCGATCTGAACTAAAAATCCGGTAAAAAACTAATGAATACGGAAGCCTACAACCTAAATTAGGCTAAAAGTACAAGCCCAAGTTAAGAGAAGTTATGTTAAGCTTCCGTATTTTATCCACAGAAATTTTGACTTTATAGGACAATAATGGTAGTTTAAAGTTAGCTTTTTACCTATACAAATATCCTAAGAGAAGAGGCTGAGCAAGAGAAATATATGGCAGACGTACCAGATAAACAGATTAAGAGGCTAAGATCACTTATCAGAGAAGCCGAAACTAATCTCGCTGCTGCAAGTGAATTGCTTATCAGTCTAGTTGGTGATGACGAGAAGATTGCTCCTATTGTTAGAGACGAAACGTTGGGTAAGGTGATTGAGGGTGTATTTGACGGTCAAAACATGGTCGGCAGCGACAGTAAAACATATCCCGTGCCGGCTAACTACGCGTCAAAGTCCAAGCTCGTTCAGGGAGACATCTTAAAACTGACGATCGCCGAAGACGGTGCGTTTTTATACAAGCAGATCGGTCCTGTACCGCGTAAACAAGTGGTCGGTACTTTAAGCCTTGAAAACGGCCATTACTTTATAAATGTCAACGGTAAAAATTATCGGGTACTGTTAGCCAGCGTAACTTATTTCAAAGCCAAACCCGGAGACCAGGTTAGTGCCAACATTCCGGAGGACGAGAGTGCTGAGTGGGCGGCACTTGAAGCCGCACTGTAATTAACAGCTGTTTTGTAGCTAAATTAATAGAAAACACCGCTTCAAGCACACAGTTGGTCTATAATAACTTTATAGCTTATGGGTCAAGTGCTGTACCGTAAATACCGGTCAAGGTCGTTAGATGAGATAGTGGGTCAGGAACACATTACCAAAACCCTGGCTCAGGCTGTCAAAACCGGCCGAATAGCACATGCCTATCTTTTTACCGGGCCTAAAGGGATTGGAAAAACCTCTATTGCGCGTATTCTAGCTCATGATATTAACCAACTCGAATATAAAGATGACAGCGGCCATATAGATATTATCGAGATCGATGCGGCTTCTAATCGAAAGCTTGAGGAAACCAAAGAATTAATCGAAAAGGTATACGTCGCACCGGTCAGTGCAAAATACAAAGTCTATATTATTGACGAGGTACATATGCTAACCAGGGAATCCTTTAATGTGCTTCTAAAAACTCTTGAAGAACCGCCTAGCCATGCAGTCTTTATTCTAGCTACCACCGAAGCCCATAAATTACCGGCAACAATCATTAGTAGGACACAGCGTTTTCAATTTAAACCGATCGAAGCCGCTAAAGTCATGGCTCACTTAAGAGTAATAGCTGATAACGAACATATACAAATAGACGATGACGCCCTCAAGCTGATAGCCGAACACGGACAAGGCAGCTTTAGAGATAGTATCAGCTTAATGGACCAGGCCTCCAATTATTCCCAGCCGGTAAGCGCCGACACGGTCCTAACGTTACTCGGGATGCCTCCAGATCAACTCATAGATACGTTAATCGAGCAGATAGAATCAGATTCGGTTAGCGGTATCGTAAAAACTCTTCAGGAGCTGGGTGAACAAGGATATCCACCGGCCAATATAGCTTCTCGATTAGGAAGTAAAATCCGGGAACGCATTATTGCCCAAAGCCCTCTATTGTCTATGGAAATATCGCTGAAATTACTGGAGAATTTAATCGAAGTTCCCGGCTCTTATGCCCCTAGCCAATCATTAGAAATAGGCATATTGAAAAACCTAGCAAATAGTATGAGTCCTAAAACGGTTAAAGCCGAACCTATCAATAAGCCAATTAAGACATCCGATAAAGCACCTCCGCTCGATTCGACCGTACCGGACCAGGCTGCAAAGCTAAAACCGAAAAAACCAACGCCTATTGAGCCTTCTCTAGTAGAGTCTATAGCCAATAGAAACAAGTTACCGCCTAAAGCAAGCCTAGATCAAAATACCTGGCAAGAGGTGCTTAATCTGTTGAAGTCCAGATACAATACTCTATATGGGATTGTTAGAATGGCGAATGTAGATTTTAGCCGTTCCGGAACGATAAAATTAGCGTTTGCATTTCCCTTTCATCAAAAGCGGGTATCCGAACCGAAGAATCGAGAAATAATTCAAAACGCCATTTTTCAATCGACAGGAAAAAACATAATCATTGAATGTAGAGTTGATCCATCGCAACTCAATAAAACCGAACCGGATAAACGTTTCCCCGATGAACTGGAAACAATTAATTCTATATTCGGTGGAGGCGCCACTATTGAGTAATGAGGGGGATAAACTGTTCATAAACACTAGGCCGTTGATAAACTCGGATAATATAATGTGGGTTAATATAGGGATGGATGTAGGGTCTTTGGATATAGAAAAAGATTAAATGAGCAATCTAACAACTGAGCTGCAACAACCGCCACAGAATATCGATGCCGAGGCATCACTTTTAGGCTCGATACTTATCGACACCGACGCTATTGTTAAAGTTGCCGGTAATATTCGTCCGAACGATTTCTTTGATAAGCGTCATGAAATAAT
>JAMCRA010000007.1 GCA_023380285.1 Bacillota bacterium | reverse complement strand
ACACCCAGTGGCTCGGAGAATCGTAAAGAATTGTCCGACATGGCCAGACCGACACGGGCTTCCCCCCAGTCGATCCCGAGAAGAGGAGCTTTCCAGACCAGCGGGTAACTGTCTCCTTTCGGTTCTCCTGTCACCTGAGCGTTCCGTTGATCAGGGCTTTCCGTCTACACCCGCGGAGTTTTTGCGTTCCCATTCCCGGCGCAAGGACTCCAGATCGTCTTTTGTTGCAATGTTCATGGCATGAAGAGTTTTTTCGATCCAGGGGGACGTCTTCTGCTGTCCTGATGCACCTTCTCCCGAGAAAGCTTTGTGGACGATCTTGGCAAAAGGTCCGTTGTTTTTCTCCCCTTTTTCGATCAATTCCTTCGACTGGTCCCGTATCGTCTCCAGAAAACCGATTGTCCCGTTCAGGACATTGCCGATCAACTGTTTCATCCATTTCTCCCAGAAAGGGGTCCCGTCACATGAAAGCGGGACCGGAACGCCTCCTCCATTCGCGATTTTGCCGATTGCAGAAAACCCCCGACATCGTCGGGTTTTGGACCACCCCCTTCAGCCCAGGATGGCTTTCCCCCGCCTTTTCCTCCCACTTCCGCCGCAAGGGTTTTCACCCATTGGGAAATGGGAAAGGCTTCTCCCAGATCAGATGAAGTCCATCCGAGGAACGCCAGCTTGTCGGTCGTCTCACCGATCAGAAGAATGGCCCCGGAAGGGATTTTAGACTTGATGGCATCCATCCGGACACGAAGTTCCCGCGGATCGTCCAGTGAAACATGGAGCACCGCCAGCTGATGACCTTCAACCTCCAGAGTCTCCTTCCGGGAATGCTTTTCCTCCAGGGAAAACAGTCGGGACTTTAAGGACTGGATTTCTTTCTGACAGGCTGCATTTTCCCGAAGGATTGTTCTTGTTTTCTCTTCCAGGGAAGAGGTTCCGGCTTCCAGAAGCTCCCGAAGGTCTTTCAGCTCCTGTCTCCAGGTGACAGCTTTCTGATATGCCAGCGGACCGGCGACCGCTTCAATGCGACGGATTCCTGCCGCCACACCTGTTTCCTGAAGGATGAGGAGCGAACCGATCTGTCCGGTGGAACGGACGTGCGTACCGCCGCATAACTCGACCGAGGTACCTGGAACCTGAACAACCCGGACCCGATCACCATACTTTTCATCAAAGAAAGCGAGAGCACCCATATCGAGCGCTTTGCTCTTCTCCATTTCACTGGCATCGACAGGCGAATTCCGAAATATCCATCCATTCACAAGAGCTTCCACCGCCAGAAGATTTTCAGGTGAAACCGGCTGGGGACAGGTGAAGTCGAAACGCAATCTTTCAGGTGCAACAAGGGAGCCTGCCTGACGGACCTGTTCCCCCAAAACTGTTCTCAGTGCGGCATGGAGCAGATGTGTTGCCGTATGGTGGCGTTCCGAACCCTGTCGTGCCTCCTCGTCCACATGCTGGTCGATCGTTTCTCCAACCGAAACCTTTCCCGAAACAACCTCTCCGGAAAGCACAATCCATCCAGGATAAGGTTTTTTTGCTCCACGGACACGAATATAGCCGAACGGACCAATGAGATCGCCCACATCGCCAACCTGACCTCCGCCTTCAGGATAGAACACGGTCTTGTCGAGGACAACCAGAACGCTCTCTCCTGCATGGACTTCCTTGACCTCCTCTTTTCCGTTCAGGAGGAAGAGGACCGTTCCTTGCATGGATGTCTTTTCATATCCCTGGAATTCCACACTTTTCTTTAGCTTGTCAGAGGGTAGGGGAAAATCTTCTTTTTTACCCGTCCAGGAAGAGCGGCCGCGTTCGCGCTGCTCCTCCATTTTTTCCTCAAACCCCTTGTAGTCAAGGAGAATTCCCTGCATTTTTGCCGCGTCTTCGACGATATCGAGCGGAAATCCATGCGTGTCATGCAAAAGGAAAAGCATTTCTCCGGGAAAGACTTTCTCCTGTTTTTTCTCGAGTGTGCGAAGCATCTCCTGGACAAGGGGCAGACCGGACTCCAGCGTCTGGTGAAAGCGGCCTTCCTCAAGTCGCAAAACATCCTGGATCCTTGATAGGGATGTTCTAAGCTCCGGGTATGGTTTCGCCATCATCTCCGCAACACTTTCTGCCAGTGAAGGAAGGATCGGGTGTGGCAGACCCAGTTCCCGTCCGAACAGAAGGGCGCGCCGGATGATTCTTCGCAGAACATGTCCTCTTCCTTCATTGGAAGGAGCAATTCCTTCATGGAGCAAAAAGACCGAAGACCGGAGATGATCCGCAATCACCCGGTATGCATGATCAAGACTTCCTTCCCCTGCACCGTAATGAACTCGGGAATAGGTCTCGATCGTTCGAATGAGCGGCATGAATAAATCCGTCTCGTAATTGCTGTCTTTTTTCTGGACAACCGCGCTCAGACGTTCAAGCCCCATTCCGGTATCGATCGAGGGGCGCGGTAATGGGCTTAAGACCCCTTCCGCATTCCTGTCGTATTGCATAAACACCAAATTCCAGATTTCAAGAAACCGGTCACAGTCACACCCGACCTTGCAATCCGGAGATCCGCAGGAGAATCTCTCACCCTGGTCGACAAGAATTTCCGAGCATGGACCACAGGGTCCCGTGTCTCCCATCTGCCAAAAATTGTCTTTTTCTCCCAGACGGACAATTCTGTCCGGAAGGACATCCGTTACCTCCCGCCAGAGTCTCTCCGCCTCATCGTCTTCCCTGTAGACAGTGACCCAGAGAAGACGGCGATCCATTCCCAATTCTTTTGTCAAAAAGGTCCAGGCAAATGAAATCGCTTCCTTTTTAAAGTAGTCCCCAAAAGAAAAATTTCCCATCATTTCAAAAAACGTGTGATGACGCCGGGTAAATCCTACCCGGTCCAGATCGTTGTGCTTCCCTCCGGCCCGGACGCACTTCTGGATGGAGACCGCCCTTTTTCGTGTCGTTTTTTCGGCACCGAGGAAAATATCCTTGAATGGAACCATTCCTGCATTCGTAAAGAGCAGAGTGGGGTCCCCAGCAGGAATCAGGGATGCCGATGGTACAACGTCATGACCGCTGCCATTGAAGTACAGCAGGAATTTTTGTCTCAACTCCCAGGAATCCATTCAATCTCCGGACAGTGTTTTGAACTTAAAGCGGATAAAAAAGTTTTTTATAGACCCTTTTTCGTCCCTCTCGACGCTTATTCCCCGGACGAAGCTGTCGCTTCCTTCCCTTTCCGGGAAGAAGGGGGAGCAGAGGCGGCGGGTTCGGGTGGCAAAGATGCAGGACGGATCTTGGACCGGATTTCCTGCTCAATCTTTTTGAAAGCTTCCGGATGCGTCTTGAGATAGAGCTTGACCGCTTCCTTACCCTGTCCAAGTCGTTCGTTCCCTATCGAATACCAGGCACCGGATTTTTCCAGAATTCCGTGATCGACGCCTAGATCGATCAGTTCCCCGACCGTCGAAATCCCTTCGTTGAAAGAGATGTCAAACTCCGCCTGACGGAACGGTGGAGCCATCTTGTTTTTGACGACCTTGACCCGGATCCTGTTCCCCAGAACCTGATCGCCTTCCTTGATGGATTCGATACGGCGGATGTCCATCCGGACAGACGCGTAGAACTTGAGAGCATTTCCACCCGTCGTTGTTTCCGGATTGCCAAACATGACCCCGATCTTCATACGGATCTGATTGATAAAAAGCACAGTCGTGTTCGATTTGGAAATGGCAGAGGTCAGTTTCCGAAGCGCCTGGCTCATCAACCTGGCCTGCAAACCTACATGAGCATCCCCCATTTCCCCTTCAAGTTCGGCACGGGGAACAAGAGCCGCCACCGAGTCCACGACAATCAGATCAATACTCCCGGAGCGGACAAGAGTTTCCGTGATCTCAAGAGCTTGCTCCCCTGTATCCGGCTGGGCAATCAGAAGATCTTCAGTCCGTACACCAAGACGTTTTGCGTAGGTCACATCAAGGGCATGTTCCGCGTCAATAAAAGCTGCCACACCACCGGCCTTATGGACTTCGCTGATCGCATGGAGGGCCAGGGTCGTTTTTCCGGAGGATTCCGGACCATAGAGTTCAACAACTCTTCCCCGGGGATAGCCGCCAATGCCCAAGGCAATATCCAGAGCCAGAGAGCCGGAAGGAATAACCGGTACGTTCTGTGGCACCTGATCCTTTCCCAGACGCATGATCGAACCTTTGCCAAACTGCTTTTCAATCTGTGACACAGCCAGATCAAGTGATTTCTGACGAGCCTGATCTCTTTCTTCTGCCAACACTCCCTCCTTAAAAATCAAGAAATCCTGCAATCCAGCTTGTTGCTTCTGCCAAAAATCGAGCGCCAATTTCTGTGATGCCTCGTTTTGTCTTGTCCAAAAAGGACAAGCCTAGACAGGCATGATGCGGTAGAGGACCAGTGTCAGGACACCAGCCAAACAGCCAGCAAGTATATCGTCTGCCATGATACCGAAACCGCCGGGGAGCCGCTCTGCCCAGCGAATCGGTCCGGGCTTGAAAATATCCAGAAAACGGAAAAAGAGAAATGCGGTTAACCCATGAATGATATCATGTTCTGTCCAGAGGAGAGAAATGAATTGCCCCACAAACTCGTCCACCACAATCACACCCGGGTCCCGAACCCCCAGAGCCCCGGAGAATCGACCACTGAAGTAGATCCCCGCAACACAGGCAAGACATACCCCTGAAATTTCTTCAGAAAACGGTTCCGGGGGAAGTCTCCACCAAACGAAGAGCGCAGCCAGACTTCCCATCGTTCCCGGGGCCCAGGGGAAATAACCGATCCCAAAGACAGTGCTGATCGCCCTTTCAAAAACCGGTAAAACATTCTTCATTCGGCAGAGGCTTTTTGGCACGAAACCGGCCGGAAAAAACTGCATCTTGTTCTAAAGCCCATCTCTATGACCTCTCAAGCCGCCCAGGTTCAACATTTTCCCGAACATACAAATCCAGGGCTTCAAAAAATTCTCCGCCAAGCAGGAATCGAATGGTCGATTCCATCGACTGGTACATCCAGGGGCCCAGACCGCTTTCATGACAAGGTAAATGAGAGAGAAAGGAAGTCGTCTGAGGAGCAAGAATTGTTTTCCCTCTTTCCTGAAAAACGGCCAGCGGATACTGGATACAATCCACAGGTTTGATATCCATCCAGTTGATGCCTGCATCAATGGCGTAAGCGTGAATGGAACAATGGTTTTCTCCGGAGGTGTTCTGGGAGAGAAAAATGCAGGAATCCATCGATTCTCCGGATTGCTCCGACCGAACGATGAGATTACAGCGAAAATCTTCGGACAACCGGAAGGCCCTCGCCATCGCGTTGACTTCGTCTTCATTTAACTCGCATCCGTCCGGACATTGCGTCCTGCAATCCGCGACAAACCCTCCCCTCTCCTGGAGGAGATGCCGCTTCACCGGTGTCATATAGGGCAGAATTCCTTCAAGGTGAGCCTCGATCTTTTCCTTTTCTCCCGGTGCCAGGATGTTTGAGCGGTAGCAACACATGGAGTGACAGCCTTGCAATTCAACGTTACAGTCGAACTTCGTTGTCCAGAGGCTGGGATCTACCCAGACGCCGCCAATCATGACCAGTGTCCGTTCTCTTCCTGGAAACGGCACAAACACCCCGGAACTCATTTTTACCATCCACCTTCTTTTAACGGTTAAACTCCCGGCATTTCCGGGAAAATCGAAAACCCCGCGGGGTGTATCATCATAGCAACAAATATGATCGGCGTCTTCTGATTTTGACTCTCTTCATGTTTTCCAAGAAAGAGAGCTTTCACTTCCTCTTGATTTGTTTTAATTCATGACGCATTGAACAGGGAAAAAGTCGTTGAAAACATTCTTTACAGGATGTGTGGAAAAAAGGGATGGAGGAGATAAACAAGAAAAGCTCGATCCCGAACTCTTCCGGTTTCAGGATTCTGTTTCGGGGGAGGTTTCAGACCAAAAACACGTGAAACACAGGCGGAATAAGGGGTTCACCACTTCCATTTACCGCCCTCCCCCTATATAATGAGGCGGACTTGCAAGGTCGTCCTGCACAGAATGCTCTTGCAGTGATCACGAGGTCCTGATTCAACAGAATTTCCATGGAGGCTCTTGGATGAGACAGAATTCCGGTGCGGTTCAATTTCTTTCAACCTTCTTTTTCGCACTTTTCTGTTTTTTTGGGCAATACAACACCAGCCCGGCACTGGAAACACCGACAGATGTTCTTTTCGTCAACGAATCCGGATCCCGCCTCCTCCAGGGCCACTTTGATTTTTCTTCACACAACGTGATCCATTACAATCATTTCTCGCTCGATATTACCAAGAACAAACCCTATCGGGACGGTCATGGACGCCTGATCTCCATTCCAAACACACGGGCTTTCAAAGGCGCTTATGAAGTGACCTATCACTTCTGGCATCCTCGAAAGGAGAGACACCTCCTCGATGCCATTGTCGTCAAAACCTATGACCGAAATGGTCGTCTCCTGAAGCACGGGGCTTTTGACCGGGGTGTCTTTGTCGTTCTCCTGACACATGACCTTTTTCATGATCAAAGGATCCAGTTTATGGATATTGGAAAATTTATAAAGGGAGACCCTTCCCTCTATGTCAAAGTTCGCGTACAGAACTCCCGCAAGATTGCCCTTGTCCCTTTTACAACCTTCTTGACCGACTTCACCCGCAGGATCAATACTGTTCCCGTTGCCTCCTGGGCCGTTCGCTAAAGGCAGCAAGCGAATATTTGTTTTTTCCGGAGGTCGCAAGAGGGTCTGAAGAGAAACTTTTCTTCTTTAATTTTCTCTTGGGCCTCGTATTGAAGGAAAAAACTCCGTGACCGATACAGTACAATGACTGGATTTTAAGAGGTTGTCCGGAAACATTGCCGGAAAAAGCAACCTCCTCCTTACTCTTCTGAAGAGAGTACACTTGGACAACCCTTCTCCCACCCCTTCCGACGCTCCCGATCGCCTTTCCCTATTTCAACGATTTACCAACGCATTCTTTGAAACAGACCGTCTCATCATGCAGTTTCCCTCTCCCCAGACCTTCTTTGAAAAAATCGGGCAAATCATGATGGAAGCGGATCTGGCCCACGCCGTCTGGATCGGCGTTGTCCATCCCGAATCGGAGTGGATCGACTGGAAAGTCATGACGGGAATACCGGAACACCAGAAATCTGTCTTTCGCATTTCCGTCGACCCGGAATCCACCGAAAGTATCCTTTTTCTGTCCGAAGCCGTCAGAACGCATAAAATGGCCATCGGAAACAATTTTCTGAGTGCACTCACCCAACCCCAATGGCACCGGATCTTGAGTGAATCTGGACTCCAATCCTCGATAGCCGTCCCCTTCCGGCAAAAAAAGGGGGTCGGCATATTCGCCCTCTTCGGGAATCGGGTGGGATTTTTCGAAACGGAGCTGGCCAGTCTCATTGAAAAATTTTCGGCAAACCTCACCTTTGCCCTTGAGAACCGGGAACGGGAAGAAGATCGTCGAAAAAAAGATGAACGGGTTTCTCGGCTTCAGAGATTTACCCGATCCTTTGCAGAAATCAACGAACTCCTCATGAAGAGGCCCGATCCCGATCAGCTTTTCGATGCCGTCTCCCGGATTATAGTCGATTCCGGGCAAGCCCGGACTTCGGTCATCGGGCTGGTCGATCCCCAATCAGGATGGGTCCAGTGGGGATGGTCGACAAACTCCCCGAAAGGATGGGAAAAACTTCTCCGCGTGAACCTGAATCCGGTTCTTCCAGAAGGCCAAACGATGACGGCGAAGGCACTGCGTAACGGGAAAATTGCCCTTGAAAACGATTACCTGAACTCGTTGCCCGAAGGAGACTGGAAATCTTTTATCAAAACAACGGACATCCGTGCGGTCACCGTTGTCCCCTTTTTCTTTCAACAGGAGATTCATGGACTCCTGGGCGTCGCAGGAGACAGAATCGGTTTCTTTGATCAGGAATTGATTGATCTTCTGGACAAGCTTGGCAAGAACATCACCTTTGGACTGGAGAATCACGCGCAGGAGGCCAATCAGAAGAAGGATGCCGAAAAGATTCGATCGCTACAGAGACTGACAAAAGCTCTGGCGGACACGAATCGGATGCTGATCGAAATCCCTCCTCCCCAAAAGCTGTTGGAAACTGCCTGCCAGATCGTGGTCGAAGCCGGGGAAACAAGTGCCGCATGGATTGGGTTGATCGATCCCGGAGAGGAATTTCTGGAATGGAAAGCGGCTTCGGGATCGTCCTGGCAATTCTTCAAAGATGTGCGGATCTCCCTCGATAAAGAGAGCCCGGACGGACAGGTTCCCACGGCTGAAGCTCTTCGGACCGGACTCCCTCAAATTGTGGAAGACTATTCCGAAACTCCAGGATCACACATCTGGCCTGATGCCATGCAGAAAATTGGTTTAAAATCCCTTTGCGCCATCCCTTTCAACCTTCACACCGGCCAAAAAGGCGTTCTTGTTGTTGGCGCTGAGAAAACGTCTTTTTTTGATGATTCTCTTGTCGATCTTCTCTCCCAGCTTGCATCAAACATCGCATTTGGACTTGAAAACTGGGAACGGGAACAAATCCGGAAAATGCGCGAAACAGAAATCCGGAATCTTTCCCTGACCGATGAACTGACGGGCCTTCCCAACCGGAGACACTTCCATGAATACTTAAAGGATGTCCTTGATCACGTCCAGGATTCCCGGGGGAAAATCGCTCTGGCAATCATAGACCTTGACGGATTTAAAACAATCAATGATTCACTGGGCCATCCTGCTGGCGACAAAGTCTTGACCCGGGTCGGCCAGAACTTGCAAAGGAGTCTTTCGGAAAAAGCGTTTTTGTCCCGCATCGGAGGTGACGAATTCGCCGTTTTGATCAGTGACTTTGAAAACCGGAACCGGCTTGTCTCCCAGCTGCACAAATTAAGCTTTGCCTGCGCGCAGGAAATTCTCTTTGAAGATTTCTCTATCCGAATTTCTGCAAGCATTGGCGTCTCCGTGTTTCCC
>JAMCRA010000006.1:2875-6458 GCA_023380285.1 Bacillota bacterium | reverse complement strand
GAGAAACTTATCGAAGATGCAGAAACGAAGATTTCAGAGATAAGCGACGAATATCAATCAGGACTTATTACGCTCGATGAGAGGAAAAGATTATCAAATGATACTTGGCTTAAAGCCGAGTCTGTTAATCCTTTTCTCGAACCCCTGGCCGATGTAACATATTCAAAAATTGACAAACCTTCTCTGAAGTTTGACTTAATCGGAAGTTCGACAATTTTACCCAACGGGTCTAAAATAAGACCCCGGATCGCCGACAACTGTTTTAACTGATCTTTACCGACCCTTGTTCCTTCGGAATCGATAAATGTTTTGATCGGATTCGTCGATTTTAAACTATTCCATGTAAGTTCTGCGATCGCGTCTGTTGTTTTAAGCCAAGTATCATTTGATAATCTTTTCCTCTCATCGAGCGTAATAAGTCCTGATTGATATTCGTCGCTTATCTCTGAAATCTTCGTTTCTGCATCTTCGATAAGTTTCTCTTTTTCCGGAACCATCTGATTATCAAAAACCGATACCGAAACTCCGGAAATCGTCGCGGCGTAAAATCCGAGGTTTTTAATATTATCGATAAGCTCCGCTACTTCCCCAGATGTGCACGCTGCGATCGCTGTTGTTACAATTTTTCGAATTGTTGAAGCCTTAACAGCTTGATTGATAAAACCTAGAGCTTTCGGAAGTTTTTCGTTAAACATTAATCTTCCGACTGTTGTTTCGGTTATTTTATTTTCGACCCGGACATTAATCGGTTCGCGTAAATTTATTTTATTTAGCGAATGTGCCAAAAATACTTCGTTTATATCTGCAAAACACGAAGTCTCTTCTTTTCTGTATCTTTCATCCATTGTTGTCAAAAAGAAAACTCCGACAGCCATTTCTCTGTTTGGAAGCGTAATCGGATTACCGTCGGCCGGTTTCAATAAGTTGAAACTTGGCATCATAAGTTTAATCGCCTCTTCCTGGGCTTTTTGCGAGAGTGGAATATGAACTGCCATTTGATCGCCATCAAAATCCGCGTTGTATCCCGAACAAACGCATGGATGAATACTAATCGCCGATCCTTCGATCAAAACCGGATAAAATGCTTGAATACCAAGTTTATGAAGTGTCGGTGCGCGGTTTAATAAAACCGGATGATTTTTTGTTATCTCTTCCAGAATATCAAAAACTTCCGGCGGCTTTTTTTCGATATACCGTTTTGCCGATTTTATGTTCGGTGCGTAACCCCGGACTATTACCTCCCGAAGAACAAAGGGTTTAAACATCTCAAGCGCCATATCTTTCGGAAGACCGCATTGCGAAAGTGACAAGTTCGGGCCTACGACGATTACGGAACGACCAGAATAATCAACCCTTTTACCGAGTAAATTTTGTCTGAATCTTCCCTGTTTTCCACGCAACATGTCTGAAAGAGATCGAAGTGGAGACGCAACAACCTGGGTCCTTTGTGACATATCGATAAGCGTGTCAACCGATTCCTGAAGCATTCTTTTTTCGTTTCGGAGAATTATTTCGGGAGCACCAAGTGCCATTAAATGTTTAAGTCTGTTATTTCTGTTTATTATCCTTCTGTATAAATCGTTTAAGTCAGATGTCGCAAATCTCCCTCCGACTAATTGCACCATCGGCCTTAAATCCGGCGGAATTACCGGTAAAACCGTAAAAATCGTCGAAGAAACATTTACTCCGGCCTTCCTCATCATTTCAAGAAGTCTTAATCTTTTGATAATTTTTAAATATTTTGCACCACTCGCTTTTTCCGATTCACCCCGAAGAGAAACAATAAGCGAAGAAATATCAACCTTGTCTAATAATTCCAAAATCGCCTGCGCGCCGGTTTTTATCGTAAAGAAAACAGGAATCTCGTATTCCAAAAGCTTGAAATATTCGTCTTCCGAAAGAACACTTCCTACTTTAAGACTTTTTAAAAGCTTGGAAAGTGCTTCTGCGATTTCGTCGAGCTTTTTGTTTTCGGCTTCCAGACGCTCCGAAAGTCGTGTATTTTTCTGTCTTTTAAGAAGCGCAAGCTCCTGAGTAATAAGTTGTTTTTGCTCTTTTGTAATATTTACCCCTTTTGCTTCTTTTAATTTTTCTTCTATTTCTTTATCTATCCTTTTTTCTTCTATTTCTTTATCTTTTTCCTGTTTTTTCTTTCGGTCATCGATTATTTTTGCAAATTGTGAAAGTGCGTGTTCTTTTTTCTTTTCGTCGATCGCGGTTACAAGATAAGAAGCGTAATAAATAACCGATTCCAAATTCTTTTGCGAAACATCCAGAATTAATGATAGAGAAGAAGATGGTCCTTTAAAAAACCATACGTGCGCGACAGGACAAGCCAGAGCGATATGTCCCATTCTTTCCCGGCGAACTCTCGATAACGTAACCTCGACACCGCATTTATCGCAAACGATTCCTTTATATCTTATCCTTTTATATTTTCCACAATAACACTCCCAATCTTTTGTCGGTCCGAAAATTCTTTCGTCGAAAAGACCGTCTTTTTCAGGCCGCAGTGTTCTGTAATTAATCGTTTCAGGTTTTGTAATTTCGCCATAAGACCAGTTCATTATATCCTCTTTACTCGCAAGAAGAATCTTAAGCGAACTAAAATCAACAATCATTAAATCTTTATTTTTTGGATTATTCATTACTCGCGACCTCCATTCCCTGTTCTGTTCCGGTTGTAACCTCTTTCCCACCTAAAGTTTCCTGGAGCTCTTTTGCTTCTTCCTCAACTTTTTGTTCCTCTTTTTCTTCTAAAATAGGCTCTTTTACTTCTTCTGTTACCTCTGCACCGGTTAACACAACATTAAGACCGAGCGCCTGAAGTTCTTTAATAAGAACTTTAAATGACTCTGGAACTTTGGGTGTTGGAATATCCGTTCCTTTAACGATCGCCTCAAACGCCTTTGCGCGTCCTACAATATCATCTGATTTAATCGTCAACATTTCCTGTAATATATAACGCGCCCTGTGTGCTTCGAGCGCCCAAACTTCCATTTCTCCGAGTCTCTGTCCCCCCATTTGCGCTTTTCCACCCAATGGCTGCTGTGTAACTAGTGAATACGGACCGGTCGATCTTGCATGAGTTTTATCTTCAACCATGTGAATAAGTTTCATAACGTATTCTATGCCGACAACGACTTGATTTTCGTAGGCTTTTCCCGTTCTACCGTCGTAAAGAGCCGATTTTCCGCTTTCGGGGAGACCCGCCTTTTTAATAAGAGAAAGTATTCTTTCTTCCTCTATTCTTTCGAAAACCGGAACCGCAATTTTCATTCCGAGTTTTTGTGCCGCCCATCCAAGATGCGCTTCGAGTAATTGTCCCAAATTCATACGCGCCAAAACGCTTATCGGTGAAATAAGAATATCAACCGGTGTCCCATCTGTAAGATACGGCATGTCAGAAACTGGTAAAATTTTTTGGATTATTCATTACTCGCGGCCTCCATTCCCTGTTCTGTTCCGGTTGTAACCTCTTTCCCACCCAAAGTTCCAGAGTCATTTAAAGTTCTTATTAAAGAACTTCAGGCGCTCGGTCTTAATGTTGTGTTAACCGGTGCAGAGGTAACAGAAGAAGTAA
>JAMCRA010000006.1:0-2865 GCA_023380285.1 Bacillota bacterium | reverse complement strand
CATCCAAGATGCGCTTCGAGTAATTGTCCCAAATTCATACGCGCCAAAACGCTTATCGGTGAAATAAGAATATCAACCGGTGTCCCATCTGTAAGATACGGCATGTCAGAAACTGGTAAAATTTTTGAAATAACTCCTTTATTCCCGTGTCTCCCGGCGAGTTTATCTCCGACGACAATATGCCTGTATTGCGCGACTTCAACGAGGATCTTTTTTATCGTCCCCGGTTCTAATTCGTCTCCGCCTTTTCGATCGAGAATTTGAACGTTTATTACAGTTCCTCTCTCACCGTTTGGTATTCTTAAAGATGTGTCTCGGACTTCCCGCGCCTGTTCACCAAAAATCGCCCGGAGTAATCTTTCTTCTGCGGTTAACTCTGTTTCTCCTTTTGGAGCGATTTTACCGACCAATATATCTCCTGACTCGACTTCGCTCCCGACGACGATGATTCCGTCTTCGTCTAAATTTGCCAGATCTTCCTCTGAAACATTAGGAATGTCGCGGGTCGTCTCTTCTGGTCCGAGCTTTGTCTCAACGACCGACGTCTCGTATTTTTCAATGTGGATCGAAGAAAAAATGTCTTCTTTAACTAATCTTTCGGAAACAACGATCGCGTCTTCGTATCCCAATCCGTCGAGCGATGCGTACGCGATCAATAAATTTTGACCCAAAGCCAGTTCTCCAAATTGAGCAGCCGGTCCATCGATTAAGACGTCTCCTTTTTTAATTTTTTGGCCAGCATCGACTATTACTTTTTGCGTGTAACAGGTCGCCTGCGCTGTTCTTTTGAAAGTCTCGATCGAAAAAATAGCTTTTTCTCCTTTTGATCCTTTCAAAACGAGTAATTTACTATCGATCGATTCGATTTTTCCGTCAAACGGCGCCGTAACAACCCTATGCATAACTTGTGCGACCGATCCTTCCATTCCCGTTCCGACGATCGGACTCTCGGGTTTTACTAAAGGTACTGCCTGACATTGCATGTGAGTACCCATAAGCGATCTTTGCGCGTCATCGTGAGAAACAAATGGAATAAGAGAAGCCGCGCTTCCGACAACCTGTCTTGGTGTAAGATCGACATATTCGATTTTTTCTTTCTCGACTTCCAAAAATTCTCCGCTGTACCTTGCCGGAACCATTTCGTCTTCGATCCTGTTTTCGTCCGACAAAACCGTTGCGCCGGTAATATAATGCTTTGCTTCATCTTCTGCGTCGAGATAAATAATTTCATCCAAAGCTTTAACCGTTGTTTTTTTACCATTTTTCTTAACTTCTACTTCTCGATACGGCGCTTCGATAAAACCGTATTTATTGATCCTCGCGTACAAAGTTAAATAAGTTACGAGCCCTATGTTTGGTCCTTCGGGAGACCTGATCGGACAAATTCTACTATATTGAGAGCTATTAATGTCGCGGATCGAAAACGCCGCTCTTTCTCTGGAAACTCCGCCGATACCCATAACTGTCAAGCGGTTTAAATTGTCTATTTCGGATAAGGGATTTGTTTGGTCGAGGATTGTTGAAAGTTGCGAGGTCCTGAAAAATTCGTTGATCGACGCCATAATCGGTCGCGCGTTAATTAAAGAGGGGATTGACACAGGAACATCTGCCTGAATCAGGCTCATTCTTTCTTTAATGCTTCTTTCGAGTCTTAAAACACCGACCCTAAATGCGGTCGTCGCGACTAATTCTCCTACACTTCTAACTCTTCTGTTTGCGAGACTGTCGATATCATCGATTATTCCTTTTCCGGAAAGCAGTAAAATAAGATAATTTATCGCCCCGATTATATCGTCGATTGTTAAAACACGTTCTTCCGAGAACCTAAACCCCGGCGTTTCGTTTAATTTCTTGTTTATTTTATATCTTCCAACCATTCCCAAATCATATCTTCTGCTATTGAAAAAAAGACTCGTTATGTTTTCTCTAACTTTTTCGAGAACGATCGGTTCTCTCGGATGCATTTTTTTGAAAATTTCGACAACCGCTTCTGCCTCTGTCGTGGTTTCGTCTTTTTCGAGTGTGTTTTTTATGTGTTCGTCTTTGTCTTCTGAGTCAATTTCCTTGAAGCTTTCTTTTAGTTGATCATTCGAGGAAATTCCGAGGGCCCTTAAGAATGTCGTTACTAAAAACTTTCTTCTTCTATCGATCTTTACTGTGATCGTCGCGTGTCTAGTCGTCGAAAACTCGAGCCACGAACCATGAATCGGTCTTATTTCGGCGTTATAAAGCATTTTTCCGGTAACGGGGTCTGCGACGGCAGTAAAAAATACTCCCGGAGATCTGACTAATTGATTAACAACCGCTCTTTCGATCCCGTTTACGATAAAAGTGCCCCTTTCTGTCATCTCGGGAATATCGCCCAAAAACACTTCTGCGTTCATTTTCTTTTCTGTTTTTTTGTTTACCAAAGTTGTTTTTACATAAAGGGGGACATCGTATGTTATTCCTTTAACCAGTGCGTTTTGGGGTGTCGTCGAAGGTTTTCCGAAACGATAGTCGTTTAAAGTTAACGTCCAGTTTTTTTCTGTAAAATCATCGATCGGAGAAATCTCATCGAGTATCTCTTTAACCGCGTGTTCTTTGAACCACTTATAAGATTCTTTTTGAACAGCGAGTAAATCGAGTTTTGGCAGTAGGGAGTAAGATTTACCCCAATTTTGTCTTGCAATGTAATTATGATTTTTGAGCATCTGAATAATTTCTAAGTAAACCTATAGACTTCTATACAACAAAAAACACCGAGTGCAACCCACCCTTATGGAAATAACATTATATAGAGTGTTTAGTGTATAACATACTCCCCTTTTCCCTGTCAATAACCTATAGTATATTAATGGACTAAAAATAGTTTTGTTATTTTTT
>JAMCRA010000005.1 GCA_023380285.1 Bacillota bacterium | reverse complement strand
CATCATTATTAGCGGTTGTAACAATTATTATGTCCATACCTTTGATTTTATCAACTTTGTCATAGTTGATCTCAGGAAAAATGAGCTGCTCTTTAACACCCATTGCATAATTGCCGCGTCCGTCAAATGACTTTACCGGAACACCTCTAAAGTCTCTAACTCTAGGTAGTGCTATATTAAAAAGTCTATCTAGAAACTCATACATTCGATTGCCTCTGAGCGTAACTTTAGCTCCGATTTTCATGCCGTCTCTAATTTTGAAAGCTGCAACCGATTTCCTTGCTTTAGCAACTATGGCTCTTTGTCCGGTTATAGCTGCTAGTTCTTCCATCGCAGAGTCAAGTAACTTCGGGTTATCCTTCGCATCGCCAAGCCCCATATTCAAAACAACTTTTTCAAGTCTGGGCACCTGCATTATGTTTTCATACCCAAATTTCTTCATCAACTCTGATCTTACTTCGCTCTTGTAACGTTCCTTTAATCTTGGTACCAAAAAATCCATCTCCTTTCTTTAAGACTTAACTATTAAAAGTTTCTCCGCAATTCTTACATACACGTACTTTACTTCCGTCTTGAAGAACTTTTTTGCTAATGCGGGTAGTCTTATTGCATTTCCCACAAACTAACATTGCTTTAGCAGCAAATATTGGACTCTCAACTTCTGAGATACCACCTTGCTTGTTTGCGCCACGTGGTTTACGGTGACGAAAAGTCTTGTTTATATTCTCAACGAGTATTTTTCCGACACTTGGAAATGCTGCTATAACTTTGCCTCGCTTGTCCTTATATTTACCGGAGATGATTTCAACCAAATCCCCTGTTTTAACATGTAATTTATTACGTTCGGCCATGATTGCCACCTCCCTTAAATAACTTCGGGTGCCAGAGATATGATTTTCATAAAATCTTTTTCTCTTAGCTCCCTAGCTACCGGTCCAAATATTCTTGTGCCTCTCGGCTGTTTTGCATCAGTAAGTATGACAGCAGCGTTATCATCAAATCTCACATAGGAACCATCCACTCTTTTTAGTCCTTTGATTGAGCGAACAATAACAGCTTTTACTACATCTCCCTTTTTGACAACACCAGAGACCCTTGCACTCTTAACTGCAGCTACTATAATATCGCCTATGTTACCGTACCTTCTTCTGGTACCACCTAAAACTTTAATACACATGATTTCCTTGGCACCCGTGTTATCGGCAACCCTAAGGCGTGTCTGCTGTTGTATCATCCGAAACCCTCCTCTCTTAAGTCGTAACTAACGGGCTTTTTCTACGATCTCGACCAAACGCCAATTTTTAGTTGCGCTTAAACGTCTGGTTTCCATTATTTTCACCTTGTCTCCAATACTGCAAGCGTTCTCTTCATCATGCGCTTTAAGCTTGTTGGTCTTCCTGATGTACTTACTGTACATTTTATGCTTAACAAGGGTCTCTATAGCTACAACAATTGTTTTATCCATCTTGTTGCTTACTACTGTTCCTATTCTTACCTTACGGTTAGCTCTATCTTCGTTCATCGCTGTTTCCTCCCTCCAAGCGTCATCAAGATAACCTTTTCTTCGCTTTGATCTCTCGTTCAGTCAATATCGTCTTAACTCTAGCAATATCCCGTTTGACTTCTCTGATTCTCATGGGATTCTCTAGTTGTCCGGTAGCTAACTGAAAACGAAGATTGAATAATTCGCCCTTAAAGTCATCCAACTTCTCTTTCAGCTCGTCGTTGGTCAATTCGGCCATTTTACTCGCTTTCATTTACTTCACCACCCAATTCCTCTTTAATAACAAATTTGCACTTGAGCGGTAGTTTGTGAGAAGCAAGTCTCATTGCTTCACGCGCTTGCTCTTCTGTTATACCTGCCATCTCAAACATAACTCTACCGGGTTTAACAACTGCAACCCAGTACTCAGGTGAGCCTTTACCGCTTCCCATTCTAGTTTCGGCAGGTTTCTTAGTGACAGATTTGTCAGGAAATATCTTCACCCAAACCTGTCCTCCTCTTTTTATAGAGCGTGTCATCGCAATACGAGCGGCTTCAATCTGGTTGCTTGTAACCCATGCAGGCTCAGTTGCCTGAAGTCCAAACTCACCGTAACTTAAGAAATTACCGCGGAGTGCTTTGCCTTTCATTCTGCCGCGCTGCGTCTTGCGGTGTTTGACTCTTTTAGGCGTTAACATCCTGTCTCCTCCTTTGCTCTTGCGATTCAGGTCTGTTTTTTGATTTAGGCAATACCTCACCCTTATAAATCCAGACTTTTACACCTATTCTACCATAAGTCGTGTGCGCTTCAGCAAAGCCGTAATCAATGTCAGCTCTCAAAGTCTGAAGAGGTATTGTTCCCTCATGATACTTCTCACTTCTTGCAATTTCTGCTCCGCCAAGTCTGCCTGCGCACATAGTCTTAATACCCTTTGCGCCGGTTCTCATTGTTCTTTGCATCGTTTGCTTCATTGCTCTTCTGAAGGAAATTCTCTTCTCAAGCTGTGCCGCTATGTTCTCAGCTACAAGTTGTGCATCCATTTCTGGAACCTTTACTTCAGTAATATTTATGTTTATGTTCTTATTTGCAACTAAAGCTTCTACTTGTTTTCTTAACGCTTCTATGCCTGCTCCACCCTTACCGATGATGATACCAGGTTTTGCTGCATGAATGTTAATTCTAACCCTATTTGCTGTTCTTTCTAGTTCGATTCTTGATACGCCGGCTGTAAAAAGCTTAGCCTTCAAAAATTCTCTTATTTTATAGTCTTCAACTAAGTAATCAGCAAAATTTTTGTCGTTTGCATACCACTTAGTATCCCAATCTTTTATAATACCAACTCTTAATCCATGTGGATTTACCTTTTGGCCCACTAAGATTCCCTCCTTTATTATTTTTCTGCAACTACCATAGTTACGTGGCAAGTTCTCTTTAGGATTCTAACGC
>JAMCRA010000004.1:1111-3147 GCA_023380285.1 Bacillota bacterium | reverse complement strand
GAACTGATAGCACCCATAGCGATGGAGAAGGAACTGAGGTTCGCCATACGAGAGGGCGGCCGTACAGTGGGCGCCGGTGTTGTTACAGAGATCCTGGAGTAAGAAATGAGAGAGATAATAATTTTCCAGTGCACGGAATGTAAAAACAAGAACTATTCCACTATGAAGAACAAGAAGAATACTACCGACAAGATCCAGATTAAAAAGTATTGCAGGCATTGTAGAAAACACAACCTGCACAAGGAAACGAAAGCGTAAGACCGTAATGAGTAACGCGTGATGAGTGATGAGTAACGGCAGAAGACGTAAAAATCTGTTTTTGTCTTTTACCCATTACGCATTACGCTTCACGCTTGACGGATTTATAAGGATAGGCCAGTAGCTCTAACGGCTAGAGCATCGGACTCCAAATCCGAGGGTTGGGGGTTCAAATCCCTCCTGGCCTGCCATACAAAATGGTAAATGAGAAATAAGAACTATGAAATGAGGGCAGGAAACGGGAGATTTATTTCTCATTTCCCATTTCTTATTTGCATGAGAGGAGGCAGGGGATGGTTGAGAAAGTAAAAGTTTTTTTCAATGATGTGAAAGTTGAGGCTAAAAAAGTTAACTATCCCTCAAAGGATGAGCTTATCGGCTCCACATGGGTCGTCATTACAGCGGTAGTGATTGCCTCAGCCTTTCTGGGTATTATTGATTTGAGCCTCGCGAAAATAATCAAATTGCTTATAAGGTAATGAAATGAAAAACTGGTACGTTGTCCATACATATTCCGGATATGAAGAGAAGGTCAAGATCTCTATAGAGGAAAAGGTCAAACTGAAGGGTCTTGAGGACAAAATCACGAGAATACTTATTCCTACGGAAAAAGTTGTAGAACTGAAAGGGAAGAAAAAGAAGGAATCCGACAGGAAGTTTTATCCCGGCTACATACTGGTTGAGATGGAGCTTGATGACGATACGTGGCACCTTATCAAGAACACGCTGCGCGTTACCGGGTTCGTCGGCGGGGCCAAACCGGTTCCGCTTCCGGAGGAAGAGGTGGATGTCATAATCCAGCAGATGGAAAAAGGACCTGCGCCGGTGGTGAAGAGCCAGTACGAAAAGGGCGAAAACGTGAGGATAACCGACGGTCCGTTCAGCAATTTCGTAGGCTACGTCGACGAGGTCGATATGGACCACGGCAGGTTACGTGTTATGGTCAGCATTTTCGGCAGACAGACACCTGTGGAGCTTGCTTTCACACAGGTTGAAAAAGCATAAAAGTCCGTAATGAGCGGTGAGTAATGCGTAAAGAGAAAGCTTCGGAAATATTTTTTAGGTTCGTTGCCCGTTACGCATCACGTATTACGCTTTACGATTTCATTTGGAGGAGATAGATGGCTAAGAAAGAGGTTATAGCACAGGTTAAGCTTCTGATATCTGCGGGGAAGGCAAATCCGGCGCCGCCTGTCGGACCGGCACTCGGACCGCATGGGATCAATATCATGGAGTTCTGCAAACAGTTCAATGCCCAGACACAGAGCATGGGAGAGACCCTTGTGCCTGTTGTCCTCAGCGTTTACAATGACAGGTCATTTACGTTCATTCTCAAAACACCCCCGGCGTCTGAACTGATAAAGAAAGCCGCAGGAATTGTGAAGGGGTCCAGCGTTCCCAATAAAGATAAAGTCGGGGCTTTGACCAGGGCACAGGTTGAGGAAATATCAAAAACAAAGATGCCGGACCTGAACACCACATCGCTCGAATCCGCAAAGAGGATAATCGAGGGCACTGCACGAAGCATGGGCGTGGAAATAAGGGATTAAGGAGGGACTAAGGATGGGTAAGAAGCTTGAGAATGCGGAAGCAAAGGTAGATAAGAGTAAGGAATATTCGGTAGAGGAAGCGATTTCTCTTGTTAAAGAGAGTTCTTATGCCAAATTCGACGAAACAGTCGATATGTCGATAAATCTCGGGGTCGACCCCAAAAAGTCGGACCAGATGGTAAGGGGCACGGTAGTTCTCCCTCACGGAACGGGCAAGAAAGTAAGGGT
>JAMCRA010000004.1:0-1101 GCA_023380285.1 Bacillota bacterium | reverse complement strand
ACTGCAGGCGCTGATTATATCGGCGCAGAGGATCTCGTGGAGAAGATACAGAAGGGATGGCTGGATTTTGACAAAACCGTAGCCACGCCTGACTTGATGGGACTGGTCGGAAAGCTCGGTAAAGTGCTTGGTCCGAGAGGTCTTATGCCCAACCCAAAACTCGGAACGGTTACCTTTGATATTGCAAAGGCCGTTAAGGAGATAAAGGCCGGAAAGGTAGAATATAAAGTCGAAAAGGCCGGAATCGTACAAGTCCCTGTCGGAAAAGTCTCCTTCGATAAAGAGAAACTGCTCGAAAACACCATGGCGATCCTGAAATCCGTAGTAAAGGCGAAGCCCTCGACATCGAAAGGCAAATACATAAAAAGAATTACCATGTCGTCCACGATGGGACCCGGCGTAAAGATTGATATTACAAAAGTTAAGACAGCATAAAGACAGTGATGAGTAACAAGTAACGAGTGACAAGTAAATTTTTTAAGGCTCGTTACTGAAGTAAACCAGGCGTTGCCTGTATACAGAAAAGTCAGAGACAGTAGGCAGGGCGGCACGAGAGCTGTCCTTTAATTGACCTACCGAGACATGCAGCAATGCAAAATGAAAAATGTAAAATGCAAAATTAAAATTCTTGATTTTGCATCTTTAAATTTGCACTTTGCAATTTCTGTCCTCTGGTCTCTGGGAAAGGAGGAAGGTTCTGATTACCAAAGAGAAAAAAACCCAACAAATATCCGAACTGACGGATAAGTTCTCAAAATCAAAGGCTGTTATCTTTACCGAGTACAAGGGGCTGACCGTTGCCGAGATTTCGGAGCTGAGAAAGCTTCTGAAAGAAGTCGGCGCTGAATATAAGGTCGCCAAGAACACCCTTGTCACTATCGCGGCGAAGGGTACCTCTATAGAGGCTGCAAAAGACTCCCTCACCGGTCCTACCGGACTGGCCTTTGGTTTTGATGACCCTGTTGCCGCAGCCAAGAGGATTCTCGATTATTCCGGCAAGAACGACAAGCTCAAGGTGAAGAGTGGTGTTGTCGAAGGGAGATTCTGTTCTTTCGATGAGCTTAAGGCCATGTCCAAGCTGCCGCCGAGGAAGGTTCTTCT
>JAMCRA010000003.1 GCA_023380285.1 Bacillota bacterium | reverse complement strand
TTCTTTGATTGATCGTCAATTTCTACCACGCTCAAAGCGATAAGATGCGTCGGTCGAAAGACCAAGTTGCTTAGCGGTTTTTCTTATAGATGAAGGATTAAAAAATGCACTCTCAAATGGTTGAACGATTACATAGATCTCAAAGATATTTCTCTTGAAGACATTCTGGATAAGTTGACTTACGCCGGTTTAGAGGTGGAAGAAATTGACGATCAATCAAAGAATTTTGAAAATATTGTTGTTGGATATCTTGTAGAAGCAAAGAAACATCCTAATGCCGATAAACTTTCACTTTGCAAAATTAATGACGGCAATGAGGAGTTTAATGTTGTTTGCGGCGCGCCAAATGTTGTCTCCGGACAGAAAGTTGTATTCGCAAAGGTCGGATCAATTATTCCAAACGGAAAATTCAAGATAGAGAAAGCAAAGATTCGCGGTGAGGTTTCTTTTGGTATGATCTGTTCCGAACGTGAATTGAACATCAGCGATAATCACGAAGGGATTATGGTTTTGGACCCTTCGCTGAAAGAGGGGACTGCAATTGCCGATGCACTCGAACTGAATGATGTTGTTCTTGAAATTGCAATTACACCTA
The DNA here is from genome assembly GCA_023380285.1 of Bacillota bacterium. The sequence goes on along the minus strand of JAMCRA010000003.1, from coordinate 1,985 downwards.
ATCGTGCCGATGCGCTAAGCCATATCGGCATAGCGCGTGATCTATCAGCTCTTTTTAACAGACCTATGAATTATCCCGAATTAAGATTAAAAGAATCGGGCAGGAAATCTGAAGAGTTAGCTTCAGTGGAAATTCTTGATGCAGAAAACTGTCCCCGATATATTGGTAAAGTGGTTACGAATGTTCAAATTAAAGAATCACCCGAATGGTTAAAGAAAAGAATCAGGAGTATCGGTTCACGACCTATCAATAATGTTGTGGATATAACCAATTTTATACTTAATGAGGTTGGACAACCGTTACACGCATTCGATTTGGACAAGTTGAACGGAAAGAAGATTATAGTAAGAAGTGCCGGCACGGATACAAAATTTATCACACTCGATTCTAAAGAGAGAAATCTTCGTTCGCAAGATTTGATGATCTGCGATTCGGTAATTCCGGTTGCGATTGCCGGAGTTATGGGCGGTGAAAATTCTGAAGTAACCGATTCAACAAAAAATATTTTGATTGAGAGTGCATTTTTTAATCCTTCATCTATAAGAAAAACCGCTAAGCAACTTGGTCTTTCGACCGACGCATCTTATCGCTTTGAGCGTGGTACTGATTCAAATATTACTCTTTGGGCAGCACAACGCGCAGCACAATTAATCCAGGAGACAGCCGGAGGGGAGATAGCAATTGGTGAGATTGATGTTTATCCAAAGCCCATCGAAAAAAAGAGCGCAACACTTCGATTCTCCCGTTTAGATCAGATTCTCGGTTATCACATTGATAGTGAAGAAGTTGAAAAAATCTTGCAACGACTTGGATTTGAGATCAAAGAAAAATCCAAAGAATCTTTGAACATTCTGATTCCTCTCTATCGTCATGATGTTGAACGTGAGATTGATCTGATTGAGGAAGTGGCAAGAATTTACGGTTACAACAAAATTCCTGAAGTAAGTAAGATCTCCGTTACGCTCGAAGAGAAAGTGGATCACTCTGCATTTGACGACAGAGTTAGAATGTTACTTAACTCGCTCGGTTTCTACGAAATAATTACGAACTCGCTTTTAGGTGACGACATCGCTAACCGTTTTGGTAAACCTGTTAATGTATTAAATCCACAAAGCAGCGAGATGTCTCATCTGCGTCCATCTCTTCTGCCGGGAATGCTCACAACAATCTCGAACAACTTAAAGGTGAATGAAAGAGATCTTCAGCTTTTCGAGATTGGAAAAGTATTTGAGAAAGTCGGTGGACAGATTAAAAGCTTTGACGATTTCATCGAATCCGAACAACTGTTAATGATAACTTCCGGTAATTTTACTAGAACAGAATGGTATGAAAAAGATAGGGCAGTCGATCTCTACGATATGAAGGGGCTGGTTGCGGCTTTTATTAAGGATATACTGCCGGGTGTCAAATACGACTTAATAAATTCAACTAATCATCCGGAATGCTACGAATCGGCTCTGGCTTTGATCATTAACAATAAAGAATTTGGATATTACGGAAAACTGAAAAAAGAATTTGGTTCATTATTCGATCTCAATCAGGATGTATTCCTCTTCCAGACCAATTTAGGTGAATTAAAGCAGATCGATGTGCCTAAAAAATCATTTAATGAACTTCTTAAATTTCCGAAAGTATACCGCGACTGTGCATTCATATTAGACTTAGCTATCGAATCGGATCGAGTTGTTGAAGTCATAAAGGAAAACGGTTCTAACTTGTTGCATAATGTAAAGTTATTTGATATCTTTCAAAGTGAAAGCTTAGGTACGGACAAAAAAAGTCTTGCTTATCAATTAGAGTATTATGATTCTGCAAGAACTTTAACCGAAGAGGACATTGAAAAAGTTTTCGCAAAAGTCATTAAGTCTGTAGAACAAAAATTTAACGCACAATTAAGAGGCGCTTGATTGCCAGAAATTTCGAAATATGATTTGTTTAACGATGAGTTAAATGCTCTCGAAAAACAGATCTATTATTTCTTACAA
>JAMCRA010000002.1 GCA_023380285.1 Bacillota bacterium | reverse complement strand
TGTTTTTAACGATCCCGGGGCCAGGGCCAGGCTGGAGAGTATTATACACCCGGAAATTCGAAGGAGGTTGGCAGCCCTTATTTCACAATACAGGAGCGGGCAGAGCAAATCACCGGCACTGGTGGTGGAGGTGCCTCTCCTCGTCGAATCGGGCTGGAACAGAATTATTGATGAGACCTGGGTGGTTACAGTAAGCCCGGAGGTCCAGATAAAAAGGGTGATGGCCAGGAGGCCCTGGCCCCGGGAAGACGTCATCAAGCGTATATCGGCCCAGATGCCCCAGGAAGAAAAGTGCAGGCACGCTGACAGGATAATAGATAATGGGGGTCCTATTGAGAAAACCCTGGCCCAGGTTGACGCTATATGGAATGAGCTGATTCTTTTTGATCATAAACCACAAGCGCAGAAAATATAGAGGAGTAAGGCTTCTCATAGCGGCTTTGCTGGTCCTCCTGGCCCTAAACGCCGGGGATATAGGCCGCTTCATTTTTCCCGTCCCCTACCGTCAGGTTATTTTCAGCCAGGCTGCCGGGTCCGGTGTGGACCGCTATTTGCTGGCCGCCATGGTAAAAACCGAGAGCAATTTCAACCCGGAGGCCGTTTCCATAAAGGGAGCCCGGGGACTTATGCAGGTGATGCCTGAAACCGGCAGGTGGGTGGCCGGCCGGAAGGGCATAAATAATTACAGCAGTGACCTGCTTTTCAATCCGGAGAAAAATATAGAAATAGGGGCCTACTATGTAGGTCACCTCCTTGATGAGTATAATGGCAGCACTGTAATGATGCTGGGGGCGTATAATGCGGGAACCGGAAACGTTAAAAAGTGGGTTGAGCAGGGGCAGTGGAACGGCGAAAAGGGCAGGGTGGACCGCATTCCCTACCCGGAAACCCGCCAGTTTATCCGTAAAGTACTTTTCTACCAGCAGGTGTACAGCTACCTGTACAAGGATCAACCCACCAGCGGCAAATAACCTTTTTTCAGGGGAGTGTATAGAGTGAACAGAATTCTGCAGGGAGCCTTTTTCGGAGTGGTTGTGGGAGACGCCTTGGGCGGGCCGGTGGAGTCCATGACCGCAGAAGCAATTAAAGAAAAATACGGTGTTTTCAAAGAAATGACCGGGGGCGGCTGCCTGGGCCTGGAACCCGGGGAATGGACCGACGATACCAGGATGACGCTGGACGTGGCCAGAGGAATACTTGCCAACCCGGCCTACCCCCTGGAGGAAATAGGGCACAACTTCCTGCGCTGGTACCAGTCGGGCCCCAGGGATATAGGCACCACCACCAGGGAGTCCATAGGCAACTACATGAAGACAGGCAACTGGAGGGAGGCCTCCCGTAAGACCGCCCAGATACTCAACAAGATGGACAGCAACGGCGGACTTATGCGCACCATGCCGGTTACCCTGGGATACTGGCAGGAAATGCAGAAAATAGCCAAGTGGTCGGCTGAGATATGCCTTATGACTCACTACAGCTACGACAGCGCAACCTGCTGCATTTTTTACAACCTGCTGGTGAGGCTGGCCGGGAATGGGGGAGACAGGAGGCAGATGGTCAGCCGGGCACTGGAGCTTACCGACGGGTTCTGCAGTGAAATGGACATACTCCCCTCAAAGTTCTTCTGGCACATCATCAGAAGCGTACAGAAGGGGGCCGATCCGGTCCCGCCCCGGGGGAATTCACTGGACACCCTGGCGGCCTCGGTACAGGCCTTCCTCAACAACGAAAGCTTTGAGGACACCCTGGTGGACGTGATCAACCGGGGAGAGGACACCGACACGGCAGGCTGCATCACCGGCGGTCTGGCTGGAACCTACTACGGCTTTGACGCCATCCCCCAGCGCTGGCTCAAGGCCATCAGGAACAGCGGGGAAATAGAAGAAGTCGCCCGCCTGTTTGAAGCATACTGGCGGCAGAAGGGATTGGGCGGCGAATAATTTCAGGACGGGCAATCATTTCCTCTCACACACCCTTGACGGTCAGCAGGAAATTATGATATCATAAACTTCGCTGATACGTCGGGGTGGTGGAATAGGCAGACGCGTACGTTTGAGGGGACGCCACCACGTGGTAAGTTTATGGGGTTGGAAGCAGCCTGGGACAAGAAGGTAATTGACAAAATTAAACAAGCGGTAGTGCTGGAATTGGCAGACAGGCACGTTTGAGGGGCGTGTGTCGAGAGACGTATGGGTTCAAGTCCCATCTACCGCACCAAAAAATGAAAGCCATCCTGATTGTGAACCGCTCCCTGTCAAGTAGACAGCTGAAAAAAAGAAAATCGTTATCACTGGGCTCCGTCACGAACGGGGCCCAGTTTTTATGCAGCATTTTCGAGTAGCTGGCGATAGGTCATCGGGGATAGCTTGTTCAGCTTTTTTTGTCGGCGTTCATAGTTGTAAAAATGTATGTAACTCTCAATGGCTGCGGCAAGGCTGTCATAGTCTTTAAAGTTGTCTAGGTAGAACATCTCGCATTTGAGAATGCCTCAGAAGCCTTCCATGGGACCATTGTCGATGCAGCGGCCAACCCGGGACATGCTTTGTATCATTCCAGCCTGGTCCAGCCTGGCCTTGAATTGCTTACTTGTATATTGAAAACCTCGATCACTATGGAACAACGGATGGGCATTGGGGTATTTGGAGACGGCCAAATCAAAGGTGTCAAAAACCAGCTGATTATTGTTGCTCCGGCCCATGGCGAAAGAGACAATGCCTTTGTCTTTGAGGTCGAGAATGGCGCTTAAATACAGCTTTGCGTTATCTCCGTACTTGAATTCCGGGACAAATGGTGCCAGGCTATTAACTTTATTAACTTATTATTGATTGTGCAGACACCTTCTGTTAGAATGGCGGCAGGAGGTGTAATATTTTGGTAAGAGGGGCGCGGGTGGAATTTCCGGGGGCGCTGTATCATGTGATACAGCGGGGGAACAACAGTGAACACATATTTGAACGACCCGAGGATAAAGAATACTTAATAGAGCAGTTAAGGAAGTCGGTGGCGGTAGATGGCATATGTAGTTATGAGCAATCACTATCACCTCGCCCTCAGGACCTGCGTGGAGCCTCTGAGAAAAATCATGCATCGCCTAAATACCAGGTATGGTATTAGAGTTTCTGCAGTGGCGGTTTTTAAATATATTAACAGGGGCAAGTAATAAGTTAAAAAAGTTAAGGGCCTGGCACCATTTGTCCCCAAAGATGCTTGAGTAAACATGAACATTGGTCTTGGAAATCTAATTTGTGACGATGTTGTACTGGCCGCCTCAATGCTTTGTTCAATAGTAAAGTTAGAAAGTAATGCCTAATATGTGTTATTAATCTAAAATAATCCAAGGGGAGGCTAGAGGACTGGCCCCATGTTTCCTTTTCTATATGACTCCTTCTTGCCGTGCAGTAAATAGTATAAAAAGATACATGCGCATACAACAACGGCCAATGCCGCATACAATCCACGAAAACCAAGTATAGGAATGATGTATCCCAGTAGGAAAGGACCGATCCCTAGCCCTCCATCCACACAGATGAAAAAGGTGGATGTAGCAAGCCCAATGCGGTGCCGGGGTGATTCCTTAACGGCGATGGCTTGGGAGCAGGAAAAAATAGTCCCATAGCCAAGACCAATAATCGCTCCGGCTAGCAGGAGAGTGAAACCGTGGTATGCCTGACTGAGTATTACCAAACCCAACGCAAAGATTATTAATGATGGATAAATAACCAGATTGGCCCCTTTTTCATCAAGCAACCGACCGGTGAATGGCCTGGAAATTAAGATAAACACAGCATAGACAATAAAAAAGAAACTTGCCGCATCAATTAAATTAATTTCTTTTGTATAAGCAGTAAGAAATGTCAGGATGCCTGAGAAAGAAAAACCCATAATAAAGATGATGATGGAAATAGGCACAGCCTTTACTTCAAAGAAATTTTTCCATTTAAAACCCTGCATAGCCGCAAGCTGTTCTTTGTTTAGCTTTGCTTCAGGGATTCGGGCAAACAACGATATGATAATACTGATTACAGAAAAAAAAGTGCAGACGGCAAATGCTATAGTAAAACCCGCATGTAGGCTGATAAAGACGCCTAGGAAGGGTCCAATGGCCGCACCTAGAGTTCCGCTCATTGAAAAGTAGCTTGTTCCTTCTCCCAGCCGCACCCTGGGAATGGTATCCATCACAGCTGTTGCCATTGTTGTAGCGGTGACGCCAAATGCCGCCCCGTGTATAAAACGAACCAACAGCAGCAAGTTCAGGTTTCCCACTACAAAATATACCAGCGTAGCCAGCAGGAATAATAATAATCCTCCGAAGAGCATTCTTTTACGTCCGATTCTCTCAAGGTTCTTTCCTGCAAGAAGGCGGAAAACCAGCGCTCCAATGATAAATATACTGGAAGCAAGACCAGCCATGCTTTGTGAAGCATGAAATTCTTCAATAGCATAAACGGCCATATTAGTCATCAGTAAGAATAAGGTTAAACCAACAAAAAAATTTGCTGCAGAAAGAATGATAAAATCTCTTGTCCATAATTTGGGTTTTGCTTGATTCATTTTTCGCTGCCTCCGAAGTCATTTTGTGTGCTATTGAAAACTCCGAGAGCTGTAATGTCTCGGCAACAATTCTTTGAGGGCGTTTTGTGCATCCTGAGCGGATTTCAGATTATTCTCCTTGATAAATTGTCCGAGCTGTTTCCTGCTCAAATAGTCTCATGCGTGCCTTACCTGCTTTCCTTAATTATTTTACTCTATGGAAAGGGTAGAAGCATAATTTATTTTACACATTCTTGTTGTGGTTAATGGGGTCATCCCCTGACATTGGACACAATGGCCAGACCCATACGTGTTGAATATGAGGGAGCCGAATTCTTTAAGATTTCAATCGAAGATATTAAGGTGCAAACAATGCCTCAGGTCAGAAAAATTGTAGTATATTTAGCCAGGAAAAATAATGGAGCAATAAACAAGTTTTTTCCCATTAGCTCTTCTTATATATTCAAATCTCTTTTTTTATAAAATACATAAGTCACCCTAAAAAGCACTGCGATAATCACAACAGACAAAATTACATAAACAGGTTCAAAGCCTCGGGCGTACATCAGGTTTTTCGCGTCAAAATATTTAAATGGCGTAAGGTATTTAAGATTTTCTATCCTGCTGTTCAGATCTATCGCAATAGATAACATAAATGTGAGCAAAAGTATTCCTGTAGCCAGGGATGGAGCCGTCTGGGGATGCTTACTAATAGCTGCTATTGCTGTACCGATAAACAAAAATATAAGCTGCAAGATAATCATTCCAACCATGAGCTTTGTTATGTCACCGCTTACCGCTTCCCCTTTGCTATATTTTTGCACCATAAGAATTGAGGAAACCAAGGTTACAAGATTAAAGATTAATATATTGACTAAAGATGCGAGTAGTTTTGATGTAACGATTTTATTTCTGGAAATAGGTTTTAAAAACAAAAACTCTGCTGTTTTATCCCGTTCTTCCTTGGAAATTATATTTGCTCCAAGCATTGTAGCATGAACCGTTGCCATCATTGCCAAGTAAATAAAAAGTACTCCGTAATAACCGATGGCCGTTGTTAGATCGAAAGTACCCATGCCCATAATAGCTTTTAGAGATTGTGGCATTTGAGCCAATAAATCATTTATGGACTGACCGGAAGAGGACAAACCTGCATATTTAACCATACTACTTGCAATCAATAAGATTACACCAATACTCCATATGACAAGGGCTTTTCTATTGGCTTGCATTTCTCTCATAAACACATTCATAAGTTAAACCTCCTTTATCTGAAAGGGGACACACCGCTATCTTTGGTATTTAGGTTACACTGCATTGATATCCCTCTTGGCATAGATAAAATAACTAGCTGTAATCGCTATAGTAATAAAACCCATGGCTACACTCATAAAGGAAGACTCATAAGTGGAATTTTGCACTATATAGGCAAAATCAAAATACTTAAAGGGAGTAATATAACGTAAAGCATCATCTCCCGTAGAAGAAGCCAAAGCCCCAATGATAAAGAAGGCGAATACAGTACCCAAAGAGATGGGAAGTACTGATTTAATCTTAGGAACCACTACAGAAACGATGATTCCCAAGGCCAGGAAAATAAGCTGAAGGAAAAATAATGTCAGAGAAAGCAATAAGAATATTTTCGTACTATACTCTTGTGTCTCTACCAGAGAGGCCATCATGGTTGCACCTCCTAAATAAAATACATTTGTGATGACTAAAGAGGTGAAAGCGGCCAAAATCTTGTAAGTCATAACTCTTGTACGGGTGACAGGTTTTGTTAAAAGGAAATCTGCTGTTTTTTCACGTACTTCTTTAGATACGATGGACGTACCTAAAATCATGGCCTGAATTGCTCCGACAAGTGAAATATATAAAAAGATATAAGAATAAAATCCTAAAATAGAACCTATATTCTCCACAGAAAACCCTAAGGCCATTCTTACTGCCTCCGGAAAACCCTCCATTAATTTTTTGAATTCTTCCGCTTCCCTAGAAATAGAAGGAAACATTGAAAGGAAAAGAATAACTAACGCCACTAAGGCCAATGTCCACGTAATCGTGAAATTCCTATAAGCCTTCAATTCATGTAGAAACATATTCATAGCTTTTAAGCCCCCTTTTCATAGAAATGCAGAAAGATTTCTTCGAGGTCAGGCTCCTCTATCCAGACATTGGCCTTA
>JAMCRA010000001.1:2396-7345 GCA_023380285.1 Bacillota bacterium | reverse complement strand
TCTCCATTTTTTTTTAGACAATTAGAGTATCACTTCCTTTTTCCTCGAAGAAAAAAGCTTGAAGAGAAGAACCATCTTCAGTTCCAATAAGATCCATCAATGCTTCTAAGTGGATGGGGGATGGATGAAAGAGAAATTTAATCCAGGAAGGATGTTGCGTTCCCCTCGGGAACGCCTGGGAGGATACTCCTTTCTCTCCCGTCTTATGAACAAGGTGCGTCTTCATGATAAGGGTGTTCTCCCAGACGAATATCACCCGAACCTCCTTTCGCAATCAGAGCGGACATTTGACGGTCGTTTCCTCCAGTTCACCGGAATTTCACCAGAAGCCCTGAAAACAGCAATCCTCTCGTCGAAGGATGACGGAGTTGTCCTGGAGTGGGTCAGTAGAAATGCAAATCCCCGATCTCAAGAAGAAATCGAACTCTGGTCCGATTCGTGTGAAAAGACTCTCTCGATTCCGACGCCAGAGCGGATTGCTATGCGAGCAGGATCTTATCCGAAGGTCGCAAAGGATTTGGGACTCTTTCTTCTTGGATCCATCAATCCTTGCGACATGATTGATTTCGATGAGGGCCGGATTTCTGAGGAGGAAGTCCGGACACGCTACGAAAAATGCCTTCGGATGGAGTCCCGTCCTCCTTTTCCGCCGTTTACGAGGGAAACTGCCATGTTAAAAGTCCGAATGGCGGAAGATGCCTGGAACTCGCGAAGCCCTGAGAGGGTGGCCATGGCCTACACCCATGACAGTGTGTGGCGAAACCGGTCGGAATTCTTTTCCGGAAGACCGGAAATTGTTCTTTTTCTTCAGAGGAAATGGAACAAGGAGCTCGACTATCGCCTGATCAAGGATCTCTGGGCATTCGAAGGCTCAAGAATTTCTGTTCGTTTTGCGTATGAATGGCACGATGATTCCGGCCAATGGTATCGGTCTTATGGCAATGAAAACTGGATGTTTTCGGAAAATGGCCTGATGTGCCGTCGGATCGCCAGTATTAACGACCTTCCGATTTCCGAGTCGAGTCGAATGTTCCACTGGAAAGCTGGTCCAAGACCCTTGGAGCATCCAGGCCTGGAAGAGCTTCATTTCTGATCATCTGAGTCCAGTCCCTATAGGACTTAAGATAAGGGTTCGGGTTTGCCAGGAAGCCCGTGCCATTAAAAAATCAAAGAAGATGTTGCCCTTCTTCAGAAGAGAAAAAACTTCAGATGCTCAAAGCCCCAAGCAACGATACGCCTCCTGGATGTCATTAAGAGATGTCATTAAGAAAGGAAGGCTTATCTGGTCATCGGTCCGTCAAAAAAGCACGCTCTTCATGGAATAGGCATTCGAAAGGCAAAGATAAACTCATCTCTGACAGTTTTTTATTGGAAATAGCTTATATTATGAGATTTAAAGAAGTTCAAGAGCCTATTTCTTAAGTTTTTCTGTTTATTCTCCCACCGCCCGCTTTTCTGCTAGATGCCCATTGATAGGGTGCCCTGATTCCTCTGATCAGAAGTTATTTTTTCTCATAGAGTTTTTGTGAGGTGCATCAGGATCGGTCTTTGGTCCAGAAATGAAGTCTACGGGGGAGTCTGCGCGGAAAATCCATGGACATGCAAGAGACGGATGATATAACAGTGCAGAAAAACAGGCCGCAATATTTGATCACCCAAGAAAAAAAAGTCCAAGGGAAAAAGTCCAAGAATTCCTTAAGTCCTTAATCTCTTATACTCTTAAAAAATAATTTTTTATTTTATGATAATAAAAAATTATTATTTTTTTTATTGAAAAAAATAAAATAGGTGATACTATGTTACCGAAGTTCGATGGGGCTTTCTTCCTCATCTTTGCGAGAAAGGGTCCAGTTAATGCGCTCAGGAAAAACGAGTACTCAAAAAGAAAAAAAGAGAACATCGCCCCTGAAAGGATTTCGGGTATACATTTTTGAATCTTCCATAAAAATGAATTCCGGAAATCTTCGTTCAAATAAATTAATGAATTTGTTTATTGCTGGTGTTGTGACTTCTGGTATTGGTTTTGTTCTCATTCTTGTCTTTGGTGTCATCCTGAAAACACCTCTTTTTATGAAAATGGAGGATGTGCAAAGACAGCTTGCCTTGGAAAACCGGTCCGCACTCTCTCTTTATGCGAGACTTGGGGAAATTCATCAGCAAATTGAATATCTGTCCCTGAAAGAAAGAAAAATTGCCCTGATTATGGGGAAAAAAGCTCCCTCTGAAGGACAATTGCTGGGTGAGGGAGGTCGTGAGTCCTGGATGCCTCCGGCCGACATGATGGTTGCGTATACGGGAAACGGAATTTTGCGTCATATTGATCGAGTGATGTCCGAAGAACACACGGAGCTCCTCAAGAGAGAACAGGAACTTAGTTATCTTGCACGTTCTATGAGCTTGCAACGGGAAAAATGGCTTCGAATCCCCAGTATTCATCCTGTCCAGGGGACTGAGACATCCCCCTTTGGATGGCGCAATTCTCCGTTTGGGTACGGGAGAGAATTTCATCCGGGAATCGATATTGCTGCTAGACTGGGAACACCGGTGATGGCAACCGCAGCGGGAGTTGTGATCTGGGTCGGATGGGATGCGGGGTTCGGGAAAACTGTAAAAATCCGGCATGTAGATGGAATTGTCACGCTTTTCGGCCACTTGAGTCGATACTTTGTGCACATGGGGGATCGGGTCAAGAGGGGGCAGGTTATTGCTGCTCTCGGCAACACAGGCATGTCGACTGGTCCGCATCTCCATTATGAGATTCTCGTCAATGCCAAGCCTGTGAATCCTCTTCGATATTTCATTGTGAACTCTCTTCCGAAAATTCGTGTGGCGATGAATCGACAACGATTTTAGGATTCTGTTTTCACATTCGGTCGGTTCCAAAAACCCAAACACACCCTCGCAATCTCTTCCCGGACGAACACGACTTTCTTCATCATAGAATTTCTTCTCTTAAAATGAGGAGGGATCCTGTTCTCCCTCCATCAAGAATTCTCCAAATGGTAATGATCCAACGTAACCCCGATTTGCACTCTCCGCGGCCCCCGAAAGTCTTGAAAGCGTCTTTAAAAAGCCCTATATGACGGCTTCTGTTAGTGATTTTCGCCGGTCTGCCTTTCTTGACACCGGATCAGTGCCGGGGTAGTATTTTTTCAAGAGAAATTCCCGTTTTCTCTTGGCAGATAACCGGGAAGAGGAGATGGTCTGATGATGGACAAATTCACGGAAAAAGGCCGTAAAGTTATTATTATGGCCCGGGAAGAGGCGGAGAAGCACCAGAACGATTATCTGGGAACCGAACACATCGTCCTGGCCCTGGTTCGTGAACAGGACGGAATTCCAGTCGCCGTCCTGAAAAGGATGGGGTTGACGCCGGACCAGATCCGAATGGAAATTGAGAGAAATTTGCTGGGAGGAACTTCGACCCTGACTTTCGGCGAGCTTCCATTGACCCCTCGGGTCAAGAAAGTCATCGAATACTCCGTTGACGAAGCCCGTCTGCTTGGCCACACGCATATCGGGAGTGAACACCTTCTTCTTGGCGTTTTGCGGGAAGAGGACGGCATTGGCGGCAAGATATTACGTGCCCTTGGAGCCAACCTGATGGCGGCCAGACAGTTGACCGCGAGTTTGCTCAAGAGAGCGAACACAAATGTGTCCAGAGAAAAAGAACGCAAGAGCAACACTCCTGCCCTGGACGACTTTGGCCGTGACCTGACCCAGATGGCTTCCGAAGGGCAGCTCGATCCGGTGATCGGACGATACGATGAAATTGAGAGGGTTCTCCAGATCCTCCAGATCCTCGGCCGAAGGACGAAGAACAATCCTGTTCTGATCGGAGAGTCAGGGGTGGGCAAGACCGCCATCGTGGAAGGCCTGGCCCAGCGGATTGTGAATGCGGAGGTGCCTGATAATCTTTTGAACAAGAGGGTGATTGCTCTTGATTTGGGTTCTCTGGTCGCAGGAACAAAATATCGTGGGCAGTTTGAGGAACGTCTCAAGATCGTCATGAAAGAAGTTGTGACGGCTGGGAATATCATTATTTTTATCGACGAACTGCATACGCTTGTTGGAGCAGGGGCTGCTGAAGGCTCCATCGATGCTTCGAACATGTTAAAGCCGGCCCTTTCCCGGGGCGAGATCCAGTGTATCGGTGCCACCACCCTTGATGAGTACAGAAAATATATCGAAAAGGATGGCGCCCTGAAACGACGTTTTCAGTCGATTTTCGTGGACGAGCCACCGATCGAAGAAGCCGAGAGAATCATTCACGGGCTGAGAGACCGTTATGAGGAGCATCATGGGGTCCAGATTACCGACGAGGCGATTCATGATGCAGTGACCCTTTCCGAGCGCTATGTGACGGATCGGTTCCTTCCGGACAAGGCGATCGACATTATCGATGAAGCTGGTTCGCGTGCCAAGCTGAAGAGCTTTTCGCTGCCGGAAGAAATCAAGGAGCTGGATCAGTCCCTGAAGAAAGTTGTTCGGGAAAAGGAAAAGGCCATCCGCGTTCAGAATTTTGAGGAAGCCGTTCGCCTTCGTGCCCAGGAAGATATGCTGAAAAAACAGGGTGAAGACGAAAAACGGAAATGGAAGGAAGAGCAGGAAAAGAATCGTCCCACCATCGGACGCGAAGAGGTGTCTGTCATTGTGTCAAAAATGACGGGTATTCCCCTGTACAAGATCGAAGAAGGTGAGAGCGAGCGTCTCCTCAAGCTTGAAGGGGAACTGCACCGGCGGATCGTCGGACAGGAAGAGGCTCTGTCAGCGGTGGCCCGTGCGATACGCCGGTCTCGTGCCGGGATCAAGGGCGAAAAAAGGCCCATCGGATCATTCATTTTTCTGGGACCGACCGGTGTTGGAAAAACAGAACTAGCCCGTACTCTCGCGGAAACACTCTTCGGGGATGAAGATGCCCTGATTCGTGTCGATATGTCGGAATATAT
>JAMCRA010000001.1:0-2386 GCA_023380285.1 Bacillota bacterium | reverse complement strand
CAATGTTTCCAGGTTGACGGGGGCCCCTCCCGGATATGTCGGTTACGAGGAAGGTGGCCAGCTGACCGAGCGGGTGCGCAGAAGACCTTATTCTGTTGTTCTGTTCGATGAGATCGAAAAGGCACATCCGGATATGTTTAATGTTCTCCTGCAGATTCTGGATGACGGGTATATCACGGACAGCCTTGGGCGAAAAGTTGACTTCAAGAATACGGTTCTGATCATGACGTCGAACCTGGGAGCCCGCTCCATCGAGAAGGAGGGAAGTCTCGGTTTCCAGAGGGCGGGAATTGATTCAAAGGAGAAGTTTGTCCGGGATTCCATTCATGAAGAGCTCCGTCGCACCTTTAATCCGGAGTTTCTGAACCGCGTGGATGAGATTGTGATTTTCCATCCACTTGCGGAGGCTCATCTCGAGGCGATCGTGGATCTTCGTATTGCCGATCTCAACAAACGTCTGGGAGAAAAAGGCCTTGTTGTGGAGATCGACCCGGAAGTCCGGAAGTGGCTTGTGAAGGAAGGATACGAGCCTCATTATGGTGCACGTCCAATGCGTCGGGCAATTCAGCGTCATATCGAAGACAGGCTTTCCGAAATGATCATTGGAGGCCGTTTCAAGGAGTCCCAGAAAATTCGTGTGGTCCTCCGGGAAGGACAGCCCGTTTTCCTTGAAGAAGATGTGATGGCAGGAATCAGCTGACGGGATTCGGAGTGGACTTTCCTTGATTCTAGGTATTGAAACATCGTGTGACGATACATCTGTGGCCCTGGTGGATATGACCGGGGCCATTTTATTTCATCAGATCCACTCCCAGGAAAGCTTGCACGGCACTTATGGAGGAGTCGTTCCGGAAGTTGCCTCCCGTGCCCATGTGGAAGTTCTTCCTTCTCTCGTTCGTTCTGCTTTTCGGGACACCGGATCCTCCCCATCCCAACTTCAGGGGATCGCTGTGACCCAGGGTCCCGGACTTCTCGGATCTCTCCTGACAGGAATCTCCTTTGCCAAGGGAATAGGCAGTGCATTCCGGCTGCCCCTGATCGGGGTTGATCATGTTCAGGCGCATTTGCGCGCCTGCGTGGATTCGATGGAATCGCTTCAGGGAAAAACAGTCGGGCTTGTCATTTCTGGCGGCCATACACACCTCTTCAGAATTGAAAATTGGCCAAACATGGAGCTGATTTCGCAGACCGTGGATGATGCGGCGGGAGAAGCGTTTGACAAGGGGGCAAAATTACTCGGGCTTTCTTATCCGGGGGGGCCTTCGATCCAGAAGGAGGCGGAAAAAAATACACTTCCCCTGTTACCGTTGACGAAAAAAAGAATCCGGACGGAAAACCCTCTGGACTTCAGTTTCAGCGGGCTCAAAACGGCATTTTCTCTTCTGGTGAGAAAAACGGAGTTAAATGAACGGACCCGACCCCTTTTGGCGGCTTCCCTCCAGCATGCGATCGTTGAGCATGTCCTTGACCGAATCGAACAGACGGTTTTCCAGGAGTCACCGGCCCATCTTCTTGTTGGCGGAGGGGTCAGTGCCAATGCGCTGCTCAGAAAAACCCTTCACGCTTTTTCAGCTCAGCAGGGAATGACACTTCATCTCTCGCCGCTTTCCCTTGCCCGGGACAACGCTCTCATGATTGCCCGCCATGGCAGGGAGCTCTTTCTGTCAGGAATGTCTACTCCTTACCCCTATACTTCATTCTCTCCGTATACTCGGGAAGCCAGCGATGTCCGGGTGAAAAAAACCGTTTTTCAATCCTGACCTCCCGGGAATGCGAATCCACTGAATTGAGAGAATTGGTCGATCATGATACGATTCGCAAATTGTCTCTTTTGTCTGACTGTTCCAGTCGTTTTACTTTTTGAGGAGTCGCTGTGCTTGAAATCTGGGTGAAGGACGCCATATCCGACACTCTCCGGTCTTACCTGAAGGAGAGGGGGCAGGGGGAGGATCTCGCCACATTGTTGCCCAAGGGAGTCCGTCTGGAGTTTCCCAAAAAAGACGGTTTCGGGGACATTTCCACCCCCGTCGCCATGCATCTCTCTGCACAGTTAAAAACCCCTCCCCGCAAAATCGCCGAATCCCTCTACTCTTTTTTGTCGGGGTCCCCTCTTTTTCAATCCGTCGAAATTGCCGGACCCGGGTATCTGAACTTTACTTTTTCGGAGACGTCTGTCCGGAAGGCTCTTCTGAAAATACTGGATACACATTCGGACCTGGTGTTTCCGGAGGATGAAAGAAGACGGATCCTGGTGGAGTTTGTCAGCGCCAATCCCACCGGTCCACTTCATGTCGGACATGGGCGGGGAGCCGCTTACGGAGATGCATTGTCCCGTATTCTGAAAGCGGTTGGCCATGATGTGACAACCGAATATTACATTAACGAC